>DASUKH010000055.1:0-42923 GCA_036278835.1 Allostellaceae bacterium | reverse complement strand
GTCACATCGCGCTCGGCGCCGGCGCCGGCAATGACCCGGCCGGCCGGCAGAAAGCGGAAATCGGCGATCGCCTCGTAGAACCGCTCGGCCCAGTGCGCCGGGTCTTTCTCCGGCGCGGCGCAGGCCCGCGCGATCCGTCGCCAGGTATCCTCGATCGTCCGGTCAACGGGCTCGCCGCCCGGCCCCTTCAGCCGGTACTTCATGTCCCAGATCTGGCTCGAGATCGCGGCGACCGTTACCATCGGCCCGATTTCCTCTGCGTTGTGCCGGGGCGAATTCTAGCGCCCCGTTCTCGTTTTGTCGCGCCTGCCGGCTGTGCTAGGCTGTTGAACATGACCCCGGACGGATCGCTTTACGACGACGATTTCTACGCCTGGACGCAGGAGCAGGCGGAATTGCTGCGCCGCGGCCCGGTCGGCGCCAATCGGCTCGACTACGACCTGATCGCCGAGGAGATCGAGGATTTGGGACGCAGCGAACTGAGCGCCGCGCAATCGCTGTGCGAGCACATTATCGAGCATTTCCTGAAGCTTGAATACTCCGGGCTCAGCGAACCGGCCAACCACTGGCGCGATGAGATCATCGAGTGGCGGACTCAGCTGGACAAGAAGCTCACGCGGACCATCATCACAAAGCTCGATCTCCCGGATCGTTATCGCGTGGCCCTGCGCTTGGTGCGCCGCCTGGAACGCGATCTGCCGGGGCTGATGAGCCGCATCCCGGTCGAATGCCCGTACACGCTCGACCAGATCCTCGGCACCGGCGGCGACGATTGGTTCCCGGAACCGCGCTGAAATCGCTTCGCTTGTCAGGACGCGCGCCAAACCCTCTCCCGCACTGCGGGAGAGGGGGGACCGCTCGCAACGCGAGCGGTGGGTGAGGGCGGAGGCGCCCCATCGCCCCCTCACCCCGGCCCTCTCCCCCGATGGGGGAGAGGGAGAGGGGCGCCGGCGGCTTCGCGTTCGAGCGCGGCGGTTGCCTCTTCGATCCGCGTTTCGAGCACCGCCATCAACTCGCGGCGCGGCAGGCCGGGCAGGATCGGCGGCAGGAATTCGAGCACGATATGGCCGCGCCGCTTCAGAAAGGCGCGGCGCCCCCAGAACAGCCCCGAATTGACCGCCGCCGGCACCAGCGGCAGTCGCAGCGCCTGATAGAGCGCGGCGATGCCCGGCTGGTACGGCAGCTGGCCTCCCGGCGCGACGCGCGTCCCCTCGGGGAAGATGACGATCGGCCGCCCCATCGCCGCCGCCCGCCGCGCCGCCGCCACCATCCGCCGCAAGGCGCCGGCGCCGCCCTTGCGGTCGATCGCGATCGAGCCGGCGCGCGCCGCGTACCAGCCGTAAAGCGGCAGCCACAGCAATTCCCGCTTCAAGACCACCGCCGGGTCGCCGAGCACCACCGGCAGGATCAGCGTGTCCCATGCCGATTGGTGCTTCATCGCGATCAGACAGGCGCCGGCGGGCAGGTTCGCCCGACCGCGGATTTCGCCGTCGAGCCCGACGATCGCCTTCAGCAGCGCCAGCACGCACCATGCCCAGAACCGCCCGAACCGCATCACCTGCCACCGCGGCGCGAGCAGCATCGGCAGGGCGACAATGCCCATCAGCAGGGTCAGGACGAAAAATCCCAGATTGAACAGCAGCGCCCGCAGCACTGTCATCGCGGCGCGCCCTCCGGGCCGCCGTCTAATGCCGTCGCCCGGACAGCGGGTGGCGGCGCCTCGTCCGATTCCGCCATGATCCCGTCGAACAACGGCCGCACCAGCGCCGCCAGGTATTTGTGATACTCGCCGATAACCAGCACCGCAGCGCCGTGCCAGCCCCAGACATGCTCCGGCGCGACATGATGGGCGAAGACCGGGTTGGCGACGATGCGCAGCCGCGGCATCGCCCGGTCGAATTCGAGCAGGGCCCGGCGCATATGGTACCAGCTGGTAACGAGGCGCAGGCTGGCAAAGCCCTGCTCATGCATCCATCGCGCCGTCTCGCGCGCGTTGCCGTAGGTGTTGTCGGCGGCATGCCCGAGGGCGATGCAGCACGCCTCCCGCTCGGCGTCGGGACCCATCGCGCGCAGCAGCTCACGGCGGTCGATGTGCGGGTTGACGCCGGAGATGAAGAGCTTTTTTGCGTCGCCCGCCGCCAGCAGCGCCAGCCCGGTTTCGAGCCGCAGCCGCCCGCCGGTCACCACCACGATTACGTCGGTCCGCGTCCCGGGCGCGGCAGCCGGCGTCATGCTGCTGGCGACGAAGAGGACGAAGCCGCCGAGCCACAGCGCGCCGGCAACGACAACCACCAACCCCAGCCAGCGCAGAGCGCGCATCCGCGTCAGGGCAGGCGCGCAAGGCGGCGCCGCACCGTGGCCTGCGCGCTGAGCAGGGCGATCAGACCGGTCGCCGCCGCCACCGCAGCCAAGACCACCCAGAGAGGCCATCCGACAATCCCGGTCCCGGCGGGTGCCGGCAGCCTGCCGATCGCGCCGGCCGGCCGCAGCGCCAGCACCGTCAGAAACGCCGCGCCGGCGCCGATGACGCCACCGGCGCCGCCCAGCAGCAGCCAGCGCCGTGCGATTTGCTTCGCAATGGCGCGGTCGTCGGCGCCGAGCAGATGCAGCAGCGCGAGCCCGCCGCGATCCGCCGCCAGCCCGGCGCGCACCGCGAATGCGGCGACCGCGGCAATCAGCGTGAGCCCGGCGGCGAGCGCGGCGGCAAGCACGATCTCAACCGTCGCCGACGCCCCCTGCATTCCCTCTGCAAGGCCGCGGTGATCCGCGAGCCGGGCCTCCGGCACGACCGAGGCGAGCTCCCGCCGTAAGCCGGCAAGATCGGGGCTGCGGCCGGGGTCGGTGCGCAGATCGATCAAATGCGGCACCGGCAGCCCGTCGAGCGGCACCGACGGGCCGAGCCAGGGCGCCAGCAGCCGGGCGGTCGCCGCCTGGTCGAGGACATGCACCGAGGCGATCCCGGCGGTGTGGTGCAACACCGCCATCAATGTCTGCATCCGCGCCGGCGAGGCGGCGGCCGGCACCTCCAGGGTCATCGCCGTCGACAGCGCAGTTCGCGAATCGCGCCATGTCGTGTGCGCCGCGATCAGCCCGCCGGCCGCCAGCGCGGCAACATACGCCATCATCGCCAAGACCCAGGGCAGCAGCCGGCCGGCATCGCCGCGGCCGAGCGGCAGGGTGTAGCGGCGCGGCCGGGGCGGGGCCTGTCTGCTCAAGCCTCCTCCTCCGCCGCGGCCTCGCTCAGCATGCCGGCCCCGAGATGGAAGCGCGGGTGATCGAACCGGCTGGCAAACCCGATATCATGGGTGGCGATCAGCACCGTCGTCCCGAGCCGGTTGACGCTCTCGAAGGCGTGCACCAGCAACCATGCGACCTCGTCGTCGGCATGGCCGGTCGGCTCGTCGGCGACCAGCAAGTCGGGGCGGCCCACGATGGCGCGGGCGATGGCGATCCGCTGGCGTTCGCCGGCCGACAGGTTGCCGGCCGGCAGATCGGCCCGTTTCGTCAGCCCGACCCAGGCAAGCAGATCCGCCACGTTGTCGCGAACCTCGCGCGGCGGGGTGCCGGCAATGCGCAGCGGCAACGCCACGTTGTCGCGCGCGCTCAGATCGTCGAACAGCCGCGCATCCTGAAAAACGATGCCGATCCGCCGGCGCAGCGCGGCGCGCCGGCTGCGGTCAAGCGTCGCCGGGTCGGCCCCGAACAGGCGCATCCGGCCGCGCGACGGGCGCTCGGCGAGACAGGCGATGTTTAACAATGTCGATTTGCCGGCGCCACTCGCACCGGTCACAAAATAAAAGCCGCCGGGATCCAGCGTCAGCGACACATCGGCGAGGACCGGTGCCGCGTCGTACCATTTGGCGATATTCTCCAGCCTTACCACCACCCCTCAGCAGCCCCCCGCCGCGCACCGCCCTGTTCCCGGGCGCGACCTTGGCACAGCCGGCGGCTTGCCGTCCAGCCGACGGGCGCGTTCCGCCGCGGCCCGAAAATTCGCGCTCTACGTTAGCGTCGGGCTTGTTTCCCGCGTCGCGCGGATCATAACAATAAGAGCGGCGTTTGTACCTTCCGGAGGGCGAGATGCAATCGACCCGGGCAGCGACGAATGCACACGGCAGCATGCGGCATGGCGGCGTCCGTCGATACCGCCGGCCTGCCCTTGTCGCTCGGTCAAGGGTTCGGCGCACCGTCAGCGGAATCGCCTGACATGTCGAGCGAAGCGGCCTCGCCGCGCCCGCCCTTCGATCTGGCGCACGATATCGGACGCCGGGACGGGTTTTGGGCGGCGCTCGTCGGCCCGATCGATGCGCTGCTGCGAGCCTGTCACGGCATCGCCGAATACACCGACGATCCGGCTTGCGTCTTCCGCGTCGGCCTCGGACCCGCCCGCCAGCCGATGCACCTCGCGGATGGCACCGATATCGCGGCCGGCGAGCCGGTCGGCTCGCTGCATCTGTGGAACGAGCACCTGCCGCCCTACGCCCATGGCGGCCCCGACCTCGCCTGGGCCAGCGACATGCGGCGGCGGGTGTTCCGCTCGCTGCAGCTGCTGGCGGAGGCGATCGACCGCGAGCCGGCGTGGCGCGGCGTGCGCGCCTTCCGCGGCGATGCCACGCTGTCGCGCCGGCTCGGCGAAATCCAGATACGCCGCCTCGCCGAACGCCACGGGTTCGAGCGGGTCCCCTCCCCCTGCTCGATGCTGCGGCAGCTGCATTTTCTCGGCGATTGCTTCAACGCCTGGGCCTTGACGCTGGCGTTCAACCCGGCGGCGCTGGAGCGCCAGGGTTTTTTGCGCGGCCGCTGCGAAGTGTGGATATCGCGCGACGGCCTGGTCGACCGCTACGGCCGGGCGGCCCGCCTGTCGCGCAGCACGGATACGCCGCACGGGCGGACGGGCCCGGCGGGCTGATGGCGGCGTTGCTGGCGGGCGCCGCGTGGGCCTGCCTCGTTGCGTGGCTGATCTTCCGGATGCTGCGGCAGTTCGCGGCGCACCGCGCCGCCTCGCTCGACGCGGCGGCGGATGTCGCTTCCGGCCCGGCGCCGGATGTCGCGATCATCGTCCCGGCCCGCAACGAGGCGGGCAATATTACCTCCTGCCTCGCCGGGCTGTCGGGGCAGACCGGCCTCGGCCCCGGCTCGACGATTACCGTTGTCGATGACGGGTCGCAGGATGCGACGGCATTGCTCGTCGCCGGGATAGCCGGGCACGATCGGAGGATCGTGCTGATCGAGGCCGGCGGCCTGCCGCCGGGATGGCTCGGCAAGTCGCACGCCTGCTGGCGCGGCGCCTGCGCCAGTGCCGCCCCCTGGCTGTGTTTTGTCGATGCCGACGTGCGGGCGGCGCCGGGGCTGGTGCAGGCCGCGCTGGCCGGCGCCGAACGGCTCCGCCTCGACATGCTGTCGCTGCATCCCTTTCAGCAGCTCGGCAGCTTCTGGGAGCGCCTCTTGATCCCGGCCGGGCTGGCGCTGATCGCCTGCGTCAAGGATTTGCGGCCGGTCGACGATCCCGCCTCGCCGGAGATTTCCGCCAACGGCCAGTTCATCCTGATCCGCCGCGCCGCGTATTTCGCGGTTGGCGGCCACCGCGCGGTGCGCGGCACCGTGACCGAGGACACCGCCCTCGCCCGCCTGATCAAGCAGTCCGGCCGGCGCTACCGCATGATGTTCGGCGAGCACCTGGCGCACACCCGCATGTACACCGACCTCGCCTCACTCTGGGAAGGATTGTCGAAGAACACCGCCGACATCCTCGGCAGCGCCCTCGGCACCGTCGCGATCGCGGCGGCGGCGATGATCGTGGCGTGGTCGGCGGTGCTGCTGCCGGCGCTCGCCGGGTTGATCGCCGCCCGCCACCCGTCCGCCGCCGCCGTCGCCGGGTTCGGGCTGGCGCTCTCCGGATCGCTGGCGATCTTCGGGGTGCAGGTCGGCACCGCCCGGCATTTCCGGGTTCCGCCGGCATTCGGGCTGCTCTACCCGCTCGCCTATAGCGTGCTGGCGATCCTCGGCTGGCACAGCGTCTGGCTGCGCCGCGACGGGCGCATCACCTGGAAGGGCCGCACCTATCGGCTCGGCCGCAAGGCCTGAGGAACGCGAGCCGCGACCCTTGTCTGTCTGGAACCGCACTCTATCGTCATGCCCGGCCTTGTGCCGGGCATCCACGTGGATGGCCGGGACAAGCCCGGCCATGACGAATGAAAGCGATCCAACCTCCGCCAGAACCATCTCTACCCGACTGCGCCCTTCAGCAGGCCGCCGAACAATTGCCAGCGCTGGCCGTCGAAGCGCGCCATCTGCACCTGTTTGACCGGCGCGAAATCGGTCGGGCTGGTGTTGATGGCGATCCCCGGCAGCAGCATCGGCACCGTGAAATTGTGCAGGCTGGCCACCTGCTTCATCACGTTTTCGCGGGTCAAATTGTCGCCGCACTGCTTCAGCACCTGCGCCAGGGTCGGGCCGAATGACGGGCCGATCACATAGCCGACATCGGTCTTGTCGGCGCCGGGCATGTATTTATCCATGAAGGCGGACCACCATTTGAAGCCGGAATCGTTGGTCCATTTCGGGTCGGTCGGATCCTTGAGGTAGAAATCCGACACGATGTCCTTCGAGGCTTCGAGACCGGCCGGCTTCAACGTGGCGCCGACCGAGTTGCCGACGCTGCTGAGGATGTGCAGCGGCTTCCAGCCGATCCCGGCCGCCTTGCGGATCGCCTGCGCCGCGAATTTCGGGATCGCGGTGTTGACGAACACGTCGCAGCCGGCCGATTTCATCGCGATGACCTGCGAATCGACGGTCGGGTCGGTCGTCTCATAGGAGGCGGCCACTTTGATCTGCGATTTCTTGGCGCCGAGCCCGTCGGTCAGGCCCTTCAGGTAATCCTTGCCGAAATCGTCGTTCTGATAGAGCACGCCGATCTTGGCGTCCGGCTTCTCCCTGAGAACGTAGGTGGCATAGATGCGGCCTTCGCTCTGATAATTGGGCTGCCAGCCGATCGTCCAGGGATGGCCTTTCGGGTCGTTCCATTTGGTGGCGCCGGTGGCGACAAACAGCTGCGGCACCTTCTTCTGGTTCATATAATGCCAGATCGCGCTGTTGGTCGGCGTGCCGAGGGTGCCGCACGTGCAGAGCACGTGGTCCTGCTCGACGAGCTTGCGGACCATTTCAAAGGTTTTCGGCGGGCTGTAGGCGTCGTCATACGAGATGCAGTTGATCTTGCGGCCGTTTATCCCGCCCTGGTCGTTGATCATCTTCCAGTACGCCACCAGGGATTTCGGTATCGCGCTGTAGGACGAGGCAGGGCCGCTATAGGGGCCGGTATTGCCGATCTTGATCTCGGTGTCGGTGACCCCCGGCCCGTATTGCTTGCCGGCGGCCAGTGCCGGCATGGCGACGACGGCGGCGAGGCCCGGCGCGGCGGCCAGGATGGTACGGCGGGTAATACGCTTCATGGAACACCCCTCCCTTGCGGCTTGGAATGAGCTTGGGTTTCAGGACCGTCGCAGCCGCGCCGCCCGCTCTCCGACATAGCGCGCGAGCCCGGCGGCGCCGGACGGCATGACGAAAATCACCAGCAGCATGATCACACCGTAAACCACGCCGGCCAAACCCCGCGACACGCTCTCGGCGATGTTCGGCACGAACAGCACAAAAAATCCGCCGACGATGCAGCCCGGGATCGACCCGACCCCGCCGATCACCAGCCCGACCAGAAAGGAGATCGACAGAAAAAAGCTGAAGCTGTCGGGCGCGACGAACTGCACCACGATGGCGCCGAGCGCGCCGGCGACCCCTGTGTAGAAGGCACTGACGCCGAAGGTCAGCGTCTTGTAGAGCGCGGTGTTGATGCCCATCGCGGCGGCGGCGGTCGGGTTGTCGCGGATCGCCATGATGGCGCGCCCGCTGCGGCTGCGAGCGAGGCTGGCGGCGCCGGCGAACATCACCAGGAGCACCACCAACGTGAAGTAATAGAGCCACTGGTCGGCGTCGATCGGCAAGCCGAACGGCGGGTCCGGCTTGTCGATGATGATCCCCTGGACGCCGCCGGTGAAATGCTCGAACGGGTGGAATTTGAGGATCTGCGGCATCGCCGCCGCTAGCGCGAAGGTGGCGAGCGCGAGATAGAGACCCTGCAGCCGCAAGGACGGGACGCCGAACACGAAGCCGACCACGAAACACAGCGCGCCGGCCGCCGGCAATGTCCAGACATAGCCGATCCCCCAATGGCTCATCATGATCGCCGCGCAATAGGCGCCGATCGCATAGAACGCGCTGTGGCCGAGGGAGAACTGGCCGTTATAGCCGGTCAGGATGTTGAGGCCGAGGATCGCCAGGGCATAGATCATGACCTGCGTCATCTGAAAGATGACGAAGCTCTGCAGCACCAGCGGCAGCACCGCGGCGCCGCACACCGCCAGCACGATCGCCACGGCGCGGCCCGACGGCACGCGCGCCATTGCCCTCCCGAGGGCGGCCGGCGCTGCCTGGGCCGGGGCGGCGATCTCGTCCGTCTGCATCGTCATACCCGGCTCACCACGCGCCGCCCGAACACCCCGGTCGGCCGCACCATCAGCACCGCGACGATCACCACCAGCGCGATCGTCAGCTTCATCTCGCGGCCGAAATAGGGGACGTACGTGCCGGCGAGATTCTCGATGATGCCGACCGCGAAGCCGCCGAACACCGCGCCGGCAGGGCTCGTCAGCCCGCCGAGCACGGCGCCCGCGAAGCCGTAGAGCAGCACGCCGAGCATCATGTTGGGTTCGAGAAAGACGACCGGCGCGATCAGCATGCCGGCGACCGCGCCGATCGCCGCCGCCATGCCCCAGCCGAGCGCCGTCATCCAGCCGACCCTGATCCCGACCAGCCGCGCCGATTCCGGGTTGGCGGCGGCGGCCCGCATCGCAAGGCCGAGGCGGGTGCCCCGGAAGAACAAATAGAGGAGGCCGAGCATCGCGATGGTGACGCCGATCATCCCCGCCTGGTGGGTGTCGATCAGGCCGCCCGAGAGCAGCGGTTTATGGCCGAAGGGGCTCGGGAAGCTCTTGATCGTGAAATCCCAGATCTGGCCCGCCGAGCTGTTGATGATCGTGAAGAGCGCGATAAAGGCGACCAGCTGGGCGAGGATCGAGGCGTTGTGGATCGGCTTGAACACGATCCGCTCGATCGCCACCCCGCCGATGAACGACACGATGACGACAATCACAAACGCCGCCCAGTACGGCATGCCCCACTGGATCAGCTGCCAGGCGATGAAGGTCGAGAACATCGCCATCTCGCCCTGCGCGAAATTGAGGTGGTCGATCGCCAGATAGATCATCACCACCGCCAGCGCCATCAGCGCATAAATCGCGCCGCTCGCCAGCCCCGCCAGTATCTGCTGCAACAGCAGCTGCATCGCCGATCCTCTTACACCGGGCCAAGCAAAGCGTCGGCCTCCGGTCCGGCCGACTTCAGACCGCGGGCGTCCCGCCCGCCCCACCTCGGATCGCGGGCGTCCCGCCGGCATGCCGGCCGGAGGGCGGCGGTCCGAACGGGATTACTCGCCGGAGCCATCCTCTCAATACCCCAGGTAGGAGCGGCGGATGGATTCGTCGGCGCCGATCGCGGCGGCCGGCGCGTCCATGACGATGTGGCCGGTTTCGAGCAGGTAGGCGTGCTCGGCGAGATCGAGCGCCAGCGCCGCATTCTGCTCGACGATCAGCATCGCCACCCCCATGTCGCGGTTGACCCGTGCCAGGATCTCGAACAATTCGGCGACAACCAGCGGCGCCAGCCCGAAGGACGGCTCATCGAGCAGCAGCAGCCGCGGCCGCAGCATCAGCGCGCGGCCGACCGCCAGCATCTGCTGCTCGCCGCCCGACAGGGTGCCAGCCTGCTGCCGGCGGCGCTCGCGCAGCCGCGGAAAGCGGTCGTAAACCATCTCGATATCGGCAGCGATGCCGGCGCCGTCGCGGCGGGTCATCGCGCCGAGCTGCAAATTCTCCTCGACGCTGAGCTGCAGAAACGTGCCGCGCCCCTCCGGCACATGCGCGATGCCGAGGCGCACGATGTCCTCGGTCGCCCGGCCGGCGATCGGCCGGCCGGCAAAGCGGATGTCGCCACGGGTGCGGACCATCCCGCACAACGCCCGCAACACTGTCGTCTTGCCGGCGCCGTTGGCCCCGAGCAGGGTGCGCACCCGCCCCTCCTCGAGTGCGAAGCCGATCCCGAACAGCGCCTGCTGCTCGCCGTAGAATGCGTCGAGACCGCTGACCTCGAGCAGCATCAGGCCGGCATCCCGGCGTGAAGCGGCGCCGCGCCTTTCGTGCCGGGGCCGAGGTAGGCGGCAATCACCGCCGGGTCCTGCTGCACCTCGGCCGGGGTGCCCTCGGCGATGCGCCGGCCGAAATCGAGCGCGACGACCTTGTCCGACACCGACATGACAAGGTTCATGTGATGCTCGACCAGGAGCACCGTGACATGGCGCTCGTCGCGGATGCGACGGATCAGGGCGCCGAGTTCGGCGACCTCGCCATGCGTCAGCCCGCCGGCCGGCTCGTCCAGCAGCAGCAGTTTCGGGTTGCCGGCCAGCGCCCGCGCCAACTCGACCCGCTTGCGGGTGCCGAGCGGCAGGCCGGCCGCCGGGCGCGCCGCGACATCTTCCAGTTCGAGCATGCGAAGGAGCGACCACGCGGTCTCGGTGAGCCGCCGTTCCTCGCGGCGCACCCAGGGCAGGCGCACGATGTCGCTCGCGAAATCGCTGCGGCTGTGCGCGTGGCCGCCGAGCCGGACATTGTCGATGACCGATTGCGGCCCGAACAATGCCAGGTTTTGGAAGGTGCGAGCGATCCCGATCTCGGCGATGCGATGCGGCGGCCGCGACAGGATCGAGCGGCCGGCGAACAGGATTTCGCCGCGGTTGGGCGTGTAGAGTCGGCTGACGCAGTTGAACAGGGTCGTCTTGCCGGCGCCGTTCGGCCCGATCAGGCCGAGAATCTGGCCGTGGTCGATCGTGAACGACACGCCGTCAAGCGCCACGACGCCGCCGAAACGGAGCGCGACATCGCGAACGTCAAGCAGGGGTTGACTGCCGTCGGGTGGATCATTCGTTGCACCCGCAACATCAAGCACAGTCCACCACCACCGCCCCGCAACCGCCCGTCATCGGCGCCTGCCCTCCCAATGATTTTTTGCCGTTTCATCGCGACGCTGCCGAGATGCGGCAGACGAGTCAAGCCGGTATCTGTTGCGCGGCCCCGGCGCCGGCGCGATTCGCGCCGGATTGAAACCGCCGGCGCCTTTGTTGGCGGGATAGCTTCGGGCGTCGTTCCCCCCAACGCGACCCCGGAGCGGGCCGGCGCGGGCAAGGCCGGCATCGCCGCCCTGCCGCTGTTGGAAAACGGCAATTTGGACACCCGAAGCGCGCGGCGGTTGCAATCGGCCGGCGGCGCAGGCAGAATCGCGCGACAGGTTCACGAGCCGGGTCGCCATGCGCGCTCTGTTAGCGATCGCCCTGCTGTCCGCACTGGTGGCGGGCTGCACGCCCTACATTCCGGTCAGGGATGATTTCGGCACCAGCGCCGCCGTTCCGTCCGGCGACATCGCGCCGGAATTCGCGGCTTTCAACGTCTACAGCCCGCAGGTCAACGGGCTGATCGCGAGCCAGCTCTGCGCCGTGCCTTACGAACCGCGCGCCGTCAAATACCTCGGCGCCGCGCCGGGGGAACTCGTGCACGGCCGGGTGCGCTGCCAGACCCATATCCCGCTGATCGGGCCTTAATGATTTTCCCTCTCCCCCACCGAGGGAGAGGGCCAGGGTGAGGGGGCGCCCCTGCCCTCACCCACCGCTCGCTGCGCGAGCGGTCCCCCCCCTCTCCCGCAGTGCGGGAAAGGGGCTTTTCAAGCGGCGGTTGCCGATTTGCGCTTGTGCGCGGTGGACGTTCCGCCGAGCAGGCGGTCGAAATAGGCGATCGTGCGCTTGAGGCCGGGTGCGAGCGCCATCTGCGGCCGCCAGCCCAGGATGGCCTCGGCCTGCGCGATGTCGGGGCAGCGTTGGATCGGATCATCGACCGGCAATGGCCGATGCACGATCTTCGAGCGCGACCCGGTCAGGTCGATGATGATCCGCGCCAGTTCGCCGACCGAGGTTTCGACCGGGTTGCCGAGGTTCATCGGGCCGGTGATGTCGTCGGGCGCCTCCATCATCCGCAGGAAGCCCTCGATCATGTCATCGACGTAACAGAAGGCGCGGGTCTGGCTGCCGTCGCCGTAGAGCGTGATCGGCTCGTTCTGCAAAGCCTGCACGATGAAATTGGAGACCACCCGCCCGTCATTGGGGTGCATGCGCGGGCCGTATGTGTTGAAGATGCGCACCACCCGGATACGGACTTTGTGCTGCCGGTGGTAATCGAAAAACAGCGTCTCGGCGCAGCGCTTGCCCTCGTCGTAGCAGGCGCGCGGTCCGATCGGGTTGACGTTGCCGCGATAGCTCTCCGGCTGCGGGTGCAGGGTCGGGTCGCCGTACACCTCGGAGGTCGAGGTCTGCAGGATTTTCGCCTTCAGCCGCTTGGCGAGACCCAGCATGTTGATGGCCCCGATGACGCTGGTCTTGGTCGTCTGAACGGGATCGAACTGGTAATGGATCGGCGAGGCCGGGCAGGCGAGGTTGAAGATTTCATCGACCTCGACGAACAAGGGATGCGTCACATCGTGCCGCATCGCCTCGAAATGCGCGTCGCCCAACAGGTGGGCGATATTGTCCTTGCGGCCGGTGAAGTAATTATCGACGCACAGCACGTCATGGCCGGCCGCAACGAGGCGCTCGCACAAATGCGAGCCGAGAAACCCGGCGCCGCCGGTAACGAGAACCCGTTTTTGTATCGTGCGCATCGAGGTGTCCTTAGATTCCGTATCGCTGCTGGCAAATTCTATCGAAAAGGCGCTGGATTGCGCCCGTGCGTCCCCGAGACGCGCCGATGCAGCAATCACTTCCGCGCGCTCAGGCGATCGCCCGCAGCCCGGCAGCGTTTTCCGACGCATCGGCATCGGTCGCGGTGGGCGGGCGGCCGATGCTGTGATAGACGAGGCCGGCCTCGGTCATCTCGTCGGCCTTGTAGATGTTGCGCAAATCGATGACGAGCGGTCGCCGCAGCAACGATTTGACCCGCTCGAGGTCGAGCGCGCGGAAGGCATTCCACTCGGTGATCAGCACCAGCGCGTCAGCCTCCGCCATCGCCGCGTAGGCGTCCTCGCAATACTCGATCTCCGGCATCAGCTTTTTCGCCTCGTCCATGCCCTCCGGGTCGAAGGCGCGGATGCGGGCGCCGGCTTCGGAAAGCACCGGCAGGATCGACAGGCTCGGGCTGTCGCGCATGTCGTCGGTGTTGGGCTTGAAGGTCAGCCCGAGCACCGCCAGCGTCGTGCCGGCGAGGTCGCCGCCGAGCGCGGCGGCGATGCGGTCGGCCATGCGGCGCTTTCTCGCATCGTTGGCGCGCAGCACGGCATCGACGATCGACAAGGGCGCCCGCGCGATCTCGGCGGTGCGGATCAGGGCCTGGCAATCCTTCGGGAAGCACGACCCGCCGAAACCCGGCCCGGCATGCAGGAATTTGCGACCGATCCGGCCGTCGAGGCCGATGCCGTGCGCCACATCCTGTACGTCCGCGCCGACCGCCTCGCACAGATCGGCGATCTCGTTGATGAAGGTGATCTTGGTCGCAAGAAAGGCGTTGGCGGCGTATTTGGTCAGCTCGGCGGTTTCGAGGTTGGTGAACATCACCGGCGTCTCCAGCAAATAAAGCGGCCGGTACAGCGAGCGCAGCACGCTGCGCGCGTGCTCGCTGTCGGTGCCGATGACGACCCGGTCGGGCCGCATGAAATCCTGGATCGCCGAGCCTTCGCGCAGGAATTCGGGGTTGGAGGCGACATCGAAGCGGCCGTGCGGCAAAGCCTTTTGCAGGATGCGCTCGACCCGCCTTCCGGTGCCGACCGGCACCGTCGATTTGGTGACGACGACGGTGCGCTGGCCGGGCAGCCGCGCCAGGGCCTCGCCGATCTCGGCCGCCGCGGCGAAGACGTAGCTGAGATCGGCGTGGCCGTCGCCGCGGCGCGACGGCGTGCCGACCGCGATGAAAACCGCGTCGGCGCCGGCGACGGCGGCGGCGAGGTCGGTGTCAAACGACAGCCGGCCGGCGGCAGCATTGCTGCGCACCAATTGATCGAGGCCGGGTTCGAAGATCGGAATGTCGCCGGCAGCAAGGCGGGCGATCTTTGCTTCGTCCTTGTCGACGCAGACCACCGACACGCCGAATTCGGAAAAGCACGCGCCCGATACGAGGCCGACATAGCCCGTCCCGATCATCGCGATGCGCATCGGCGCGCTCTCCTTACAGAAATCGAGCGTTGTTGAAGACCCGCCCAGAACGGGCGGCCGAAACGGATATTCCGCGGCGGAGATCCGCGGCAAGCTGCCGCACCCCCGGGGAATGGAAGAGGACCCGGCGATCCGCCGTTGTTGTGTTGCTCGGGCTCACACTAGCAAAATCCGCGATGTCGCAATCAATCCTCGTCACCGGCGGCGCCGGCTATGTCGGCAGCCATGCCTGCAAGGCGCTCGCCGCCGCCGGTTATCGGCCGGTCGTCTATGACAACCTGGCGCGCGGCCACCGTGCGGCGGTGCGCTGGGGGCCGCTCGTCCAAGGGGAGCTCTCCGAAAGCGCCCGGCTCGCCGCGGCGATGCGCGAGCATGATGTAACTGCCGTCATGCATTTCGCGGCCTTCGCCTATGTCGGCGAATCGGTTGAGAACCCCGAACGTTATTATAGCAACAACGTCGGCGGTACTCTCGCGTTGCTTGCGGCGATGCGCGAAGCGGCGATTTCGCCGATCGTGTTCTCCTCTACCTGCGCGGTTTATGGCGTCCCCGATAGGGTGCCGATCGCCGAGACGCAGGCGAAGGCGCCGCTCAGCCCCTACGGCGAGACCAAGCTGGCGATCGAGCGGGCCTTGCACTGGTATGGCGGCGCCTACGGGATTCGGCATGCGGCGTTGCGCTATTTCAATGCGGCGGGGGCCGATCCCGACGGCGAGATCGGCGAGAACCACGACCCCGAGACGCACCTGATCCCGCTGGTATTGCGCGCCGCGCTTGGCACCGCGCGGCCGGTCGAGATTTACGGCACCGACTACCCGACCGCCGACGGCACCGCGATCCGCGACTACATCCACGTCGCCGACCTCGCCGATGCGCATGTCCGCGCTCTTAAGCGGCTGCTCGATGGCGGCGACAGCATCGCGGTCAATCTCGGCACCGGGCAGGGCTGCTCGGTGCGCGAGGTCATCGCCGCGGTCGAGCGGGTCGGCGGCCGCAAGGTGCCGTGCCGCGAGGGGCCGCGCCGGGCGGGCGACCCGCCCGAGCTGGTCGCCGACGCACGGCTCGCCAACGCGCTGCTCGGCTGGCGGCCGCGCCAATCCGACCTCGACACGATCATCCGTACCGCGCTCGCCTGGGAGACCCGGACTGGCGGCGCGGCTCCGGCGGCCGGCTTATAGCCGGCCGCCTCCCGGCACAACGGAACCCGACCCATGAGTATCGTTTCCCTCGCGGCCCGGCGGGCCGCCAGCCGCCACCCGCTTGCCGAGCCGCCGCCGGCGGAATGCACCGCAACCGCTGAGCCGGCGGCGATGCCCGAGCCGGCGTTCGAGCTGACGCCCGCCGCCCCCCCGGCCGGGCCGGGCGGCCCGGTGCGGGTGCACGGCAAGTTCTTTTTCGCCGGCGAGACGAAACACTTCGTCAAAGGCGTCACCTACGGCCCGTTCGCGGTCGGCAGCCACGGCGCGCAGTTCCCCGAGCGCGTCATGGTCGAGCGCGATTTCGGCCTGATGCGAGCGGCCGGGATCAACACGGTGCGGGTGTTCACCGTGCCGCCCGTATGGCTGCTCGACGCGGCCGACGCCGCCGGCCTCAAGGTGCTGGTCGGGCTGCCGTGGACGCAGCACGTCGCGTTTCTCGACGATAAGACGGTACGCGCGGGGGTGTGCGCGGCGATCGTCGCCGGGGTGCGCGCCTGCGCCCGCCACAGGGCCGTCTTCGCCTATCTGGTCGGCAACGAGATCCCGCCCGACATGATCCGCTGGCACGGCGCCGAGGCGGTGCGCGCGTTCCTGAAGGAGCTGGTCGGGTTGGTGCGCGGCGAGCACCCGGAGGCGCTGGTCAGCTACGCCAACTTCCCCTCGACCGAATACCTGTCGGTCGATTGCGTCGATTTTCTGTGCTTCAACGTCTATCTGCACGATGAGGGCGCGTTCCGCCGTTACATCGCCCGGCTGCACAACCTCGCCGTCGACAAGCCGCTGGTGCTGACCGAGTTCGGCGTCGATTCGATGCGCAACGGCGCCGCCGGGCAGGCGGCGATCCTCAAATGGCAGGTGCACGCGGCGTTTGCCGCCGGGGCGGCCGGGACCTTCATCTTTTCGTGGACCGACGAATGGTTTACCGGCGGGCATCTGATCGAGGATTGGGCATTCGGCCTCGTCGATCGCGAGCGCCGCTCGAAACCGGCGCTGGCCGAGGTGGCGCGGCAATACCAGAGCGCCCTGCCGCCGCCGCTGGCGCGGCATCCGCGGGTCTCGGTCGTGGTGTGCGCCTACAACGCCGAGCGCACGATGGAGGCCTGCCTCGCCTCGCTCGAAGTGCTGAACTACCCGGATTACGAGGTCGTCGTCGTCAATGACGGCTCGAAGGACTGCACCCTCGAAATCGCCGAACGCTTCCCCTATTGCCGCATCATCAGCCAGCCCAACAAGGGGTTGTCAGTGGCGCGCAATGTCGGCGCCGAGGCGGCAACCGGCGTGATCGTTGCCTATACCGACAGCGATTGCGTCGCCGACCCGGACTGGCTGACCTACCTCGTCGCCAGGATGGAGGAGGGCAACCTCGCGGCCTGCGGCGGCCCCAATTTCCCGCCGCCGGAGGACAGCCTGGTGCCGGCTGCCGTGGCGGTGTCGCCGGGCGGCCCGACCCATGTGCTGATCAGCGACGAGGTCGCCGAGCACATCGCCGGCTGCAACATGGCGTTCCGCCGCGACGCCCTCCTGGCCCTCGGCGGGTTCGACCCGCAATATCGCGCCGCCGGCGACGACGTCGATATCTGCTGGCGCTTCCAGGATGCCGGCCACACGATCGGTTTCAGCCCGGCCGCGACGGTCTGGCATTTCCGCCGCAACACGGTCCGCGCCTATCTCAACCAGCAGAAGGGCTACGGCAAGGCGGAAGCGCTCGTCTATGCCAAGCACCCGTCGCGCTTCAACCTGTTCGGGCAGGCGAAGTGGCTCGGGCGCATCTACGGCGACTTGTCGGCGGCATTGCTATTGTCGCGAAAGCCGGTGATCTATTCCGGGACGTTCGGGCGCGGCCTGTTCCAAACCCTGTACGAGCCGCCCTCGTCCTTGACCGCCCTGTTGCCGCTGACCTTCGAGTGGAGCGTTGCGGCATTGGCATTGGCGGCAGCGGCGGTCGCCCTCGGCGGCTGGTGCTGGCTGCTCGCGGCGCCGCTCCTGACCACCTGGATCATGTGCGTCAACGGCGCCTTGAAGGCGCCGATCGAACCGCGCTTCCGCGGCCCCAAGGCGCGCGCCCTGGTCGCCCTTCTGATCTATCTCGGCCCGCTGCTGCGCGGCTGGGAGCGCCTCAAGTGGCGCTTCAAAACGATGCAGGCGGACGACAATCCGGGCCTCGCGCCGGTCGAGCAGCGCCCGCATATCGCCTGGGCCGAGCGCGCTTTCGTGCTGTCCTACTGGAACGAGACGGCGGCCGAGAAGGAAAGCCTGATCCACGGCCTCATAGATCTGCTGCGGCCGCAGAAATATTTCGTGCTGGCCGATACCGGCTGGAGCAAGTGGGACCTCAAAATCTCGCGCGGCCTGTGGAGCCGGGCGCTGGTGACGGTGGCGGCGGAAAACCACGGCGGCGTCAAGCGCCTGTTCCGGGTGCGCTGCGCGCTGCGCCTGTCGAGCCTCGCGCAGCTGTTGCTGCGCGGCTGGGCGGCGCTGGCGGCGCTCAGCCTGATCGTCGGCTCGCCGGTGGCGGTGGTGGTGTTCGGAGCGGTCGGCCTCGCCAATCTCGGCATCATCGCGTGGCAGGGGATCGCCTTCGGCCGGATCATGCACCGCCTCATCGAATCGGTCGCGCGCCAATCCGGCCTGATCCCGACCGACCCGGTCGCCACGACCGCGCCGGCGATGGCGCAGGCCCGAACGGCTTGAACGCTCGGCAGCGAGTTAAAGCCCGCCGTTACCAATGATCGCTAAGTTCCTCCCCTATTTGCGGGCACATCGCTGGCAGGTCGCCTGGGCGCTGGCGCAGATTTTCCTGGTCGCCGGCTTCGAGTTGATGAAGCCGTGGCCGCTGCAGATCGTCATCGACTACGTGCTCGGCGGCAAGGCGCCGCCTTCCGGCGGCGGGCTCGGCGCGCTGCTGTCATTGCCGAAACCGCTGCTGCTCGCCGCCGCCTGCGCCGGCATCGTCGTCGTCAACGCCGGCGCCGGGGCGCTGACCCTGTGGCACAACTACACGACGATCCGGGTCGGGCAGGCGATGGTCAACGACCTGCGCGGCGATCTCTACGCCCATCTGCAACGACTCTCCCTCGCCTATCACGGACGCCAGCGGGTCGGCGATTTGATGTACCGGGTGACCGCCGACAGCTTCGCCGTGCAGACGATGATCATGAACGGGGCGCTGCCGATCCTGTCGGCGGCGATCCTGCTGGCCGGCATGCTGGCGATCCTGTTCCCGATCGATCCGCTGTTGACCGTCTTGTCGCTGACCATCGTGCCGGCGCTGTTCGTGCTGATCGCCGTCTTCAACCGCAAGATCGTCACCGTCGCGACCGAGGTGCGCGACCTCGACAGCCGGGTCTATTCGCTCGTCCAGTGGGGCATGGCGGCGATCAAGGTGGTGCAGGCTTTCGCCAAGGAGGACGAGGAGCACCGCCGCTTCATGGGCGCGAGCCGCGCCAGCCTCGGCGCCACCCTGCGCCTCTACAACTGGCAGACGCTCTATTCCGCCGCGGTCAACGCGACCATCGCGATCGGCACCGCGGTCGTCGTCTTTGCCGGCGCCCGGGCCGTGCTGACGGGCAATTTGACGCTCGGCCAGCTGATCGTGTTCGTCGCCTATCTGGCGCAACTCTACGCACCGATCAACCAGATCACCCAGAGCTGGGGCCTCATTGCCGGCGCGCGGGTCGGCGCGGCGCGGGTCTTCGAGGTGCTCGACACCGAACCCGACCTCGCGAGCGGCGAGCGCCGGTTCCCGCCGCAGGGCGCGCGCGGCGCCGTCGCGTGGCGCAACGTTTCGTTCGCCTACCGCGCCGACATGCCGGTTTTGCACAACATCGACCTCGCGGTGCCGGAAGGCGCCAAGGTTGCGGTGGTCGGGCCGACCGGCGCCGGCAAATCGACCCTGCTCGGCCTCTTGCCGCGATTTTTCGACCCGGCGGCCGGCACGGTCGCGATCGACGGGGTCGATGTCCGCGACTACGACCTGCCGGCCTTGCGCCGCCAGATTGCGATGGTGTTGCAGCCGCCGCTGATCTTTCCGCTGTCGGTCGCCGACAACATCGCCTACGGAAGGCCGGGCGCCGATGCCGCGGCGATCGAGCACGCCGCCCGCCTCGCCCGCATCCACGATAGGGTCGTGGCATTGCCGGACGGGTACCGGACACAGCTCGGCGAAGCGGGGGCGGCGCTCTCCGAGGGCGAGAAACAGCGCATCACGATCGCCCGCGCCCTCCTGAAGGACGCGCCGATTCTCGTGCTCGACGAGCCGACCTCGGCGCTCGACGTCGAAACCGAGGCGCTTGTCATGCAGGCGATCGAAACCCTGATGCAGGGCCGAACGACGCTGATCATCGCGCACCGACTCTCCACCGTGCGCTCGTGCGACCGGATCGTCGTGCTTGACGGCGGCACGATCGCCGAACAGGGGTCGTTCGCCGAACTGATCCGCCGCGACGGCCTGTTCGCCAGCTATTACCGCACCCAATTCGCGCCGCAGGAGAGCCGCCCTCGGCCCGCCGCGATCCCGGCCTGAGCCGCGCCTGTTGCTACAACGCAACAGTCATGTTGCAGAATTGCCGATGTTTTCTCCTGCGATTCCCGGTATTCGCCAGTCGGCGCGGCCCGGTGTTGCAGTCATGCCAGTATAATCCGAGTATCGTGGCGCGACGCAGCGCCGCGGCCCAATCGGCTCCGCCGCGGTTGCCCCGTCATCATTTCGCTTCGACTGGATGGCGCTGCGCCTGGCGCTCCGGATGCACGGAACTACGGCGCTTTCGCTCGCCAAAAGCGGGATTTGCCATTGCGTGGCCGAAAATGCGGCGTTAGGGTGACCGGGTTGGGGGATGCCGCACGCCGTTCATGCGGGGTGGGGAGAGCGATGCCGCCTTGGCGGGTATCGCTCTTTCAAAAGCATGCGGCGGCGGCTCCACCCGAAACGTCGCGCGGCCCGCGCCGGCACGCGACAGCTCGGGGGGGCGATTTGACCGATTTCTTGCGCTTGGGGAGCGCCGGCCTCGCAATTGAGGCATCCCGGACAAACCCGTTCCGCGGCATCGGCCGCGGCTCCGCCGCGGCGGCCCTTGCCGTCGCGGCGGCGGTCGGGCTCGGCGCATCGGGCTGGTTCGGCGTCGAATATCTGCATGCGCAGCGGCTCGCCGCTTCGCAGCTGGCGTCGGCGCACAATGTCGAACTGGCCAACGCCAGCTTGCAGGACGCGCTGGCGCAATTGCGCGACCGGCTCGCCGCGGCCGATCGCGAGCTGAATTCCGCCAAGAGCCGCGCGGTCGCGGCCAGCGGCGAGGCGCAGCGTCAGCGCGCCGCCACGCAGCAGGCGACGGAATCGGAAAGCGACCGCGTTGCCGCGCTGACCCGCCAGCTGCACCTGACCGAGGCGCAGCGCGTCACCTTGATGGCCCGGCTCAGCATGGCGCAGGCCAATACCGCCCAGGGCCACGCCCGCCAGCTTCAGGCCGAAGCCGGTCTCGATGAATGGCAGCGCAAGGTGAAACAGCTGACCGAGGACCGCGACCGGGCGGCGCAGGAGCGTGACCGGCTGCATGCGGCGCTCGGCAGCCTGCAGCAGCAACTGGCGGCCTTGCAGGCGCGGCAGGCCGCGCCGGCGCCGGCACCGCGGACCCCCGCGCCGGCAGCGGCGCCGCGGACGTCTTCCATCCCCGCCGCGCCGCTGGCCCGCACGCAGGTTGCGGCGCGACCGGCCGCCCCGGCGATTGCCGCGCCGCAGCCCACTGCCGCGGCGCGTCCGGCGGCTCCCGCGATGGCGCCGGCAAGAACGGCCGCCGCCCCGCGCCTGGCCCCCTCCGTCGCGGTCGCAACCGGCCGGCTTGGGCAGTTCGAGCGGGTGCTGGCGTCCGCGGGGGTCGATGTCCGCCGCCTCTTCGCCGGTTTCGGGGCGGATGATGCCGAAGGCGGCCCGTTCGTCCCGGTGCCGCGCGGCGGCGTCCCGCATTTGAGCGCCGCAAAGCTTGCCGCCCTGTCCCGGATCGTCGGCGAGCTGCCGGTCTCGGCGCCGCTCACCTCCTATCATGTGAGCAGCCCGTTCGGGGTGCGCGGCGATCCGATGAACGGTGACCATGAGTTCCACACCGGCCTCGATATGGTCGCCCCGTACATGTCGCCGGTCTATGCGACGGCGCCCGGCGTTGTGACCTATGCCGGGCACCGCGACGATTACGGCCGGGTCGTCGAGATCAATCACGGCAACGGCATCTCGACCCGCTACGCCCATCTTCACCGTTACGTCGTCTCGGTCGGCCAGCGCGTCGCGGCGCACCAGATGATCGGCTATCTCGGCAGCAGCGGCCGCGCGACCGGCCCGCACGTGCATTACGAGGTGCTGGTCAACGGCGAGCCGCAGGACCCCGAGAAATTCCTCGGTCTCGCGAAGCTGATGCCGGTGACGGTGGCGGCCCGCCGCTGATTTCCAGCCGCCCGGACGCTGCAAGCGGCTTGCCTGCCCTTCCCTGGGCGCCGCCGCCATGCGATGAAACAGTCGCACGCAGCGGGTATCGGGATGCAGATCGGGAACGGCGCGACGGGGTTTTCGATCGACGGGGTGGTCTGGCGCCGCGATCCATCAGGCGGCGCAGTGCCGCTGCTGCTCGATTCACCGCATAGCGGATCGGTCTATCCCGACGATTTTGCTTACGTCTGTCCGTTGCCGGTGCTGCGCCGCGCCGAAGATGCTTATGTCGACGAACTGTACGGGGCATCGACCGAATACGGTGCGACCCTGATCGGCGCCGCGTTCCCGCGCAGCTATATCGACCCGAACCGGGCCGCCGACGATATCGACCCGGGGATTCTGTCCGAGGTCCGGCCGCCGCTCGCCGCCCGGCCGGCGACCCGGGTCGGCCTCGTGCGCCGCCATGCCCGGCCCGGCGTGCCGATCTACGACCGCAAGCTCAGCCCGGACGAGGTGCTGGCGCGCATCGAGCGCTACCACGCCCCCTATCACCGGGTGTTGTCGGAAACCAGCGACCGGCTGCACCGCGAGTTCGGTGCGGTGTGGCACATTAACTGCCACTCGATGCCGTCGCATTCGGCGCGCCGCAACGGACGCGGCGAGAACGGCGATTTCGTGCTCGGCGACCGCGACGGCACGACCTGCGACGGCGCGTTCACCGATTTCGTCGCCCGCTTTCTGCGCGGCCGCGGCTACGACGTGCGCATCAACGAGGGCTATAAGGGCGTCGAGATCGTGCGCCGCCAGGGCCGCCCGGCCGAACGCCGCCACAGCCTGCAGATCGAGGTCGACCGCGCCCTCTACATGGACCAGAAGACGCTCGAAAAACTGCCCGGCTTCGACCGCCTGCGGACCGACCTCGCCGCCTTCGTCGCTGCCGCCGCCGATTTCGCGCGCGCCCGGCTGTGATCGGCCGCGGCGCTTCCCCTCGGCGGCGGGTTTCGCTTTAATCGGCGCGGGCTGTTCTGGGGCGGGAGCGCCGATGATCGACAAATTTGTCCGTTCGGTGGCCGAGGCATTGGCCGGCATCAAGGACGGTGCGACCGTGCTGATCGCCGGCTTCGCGCAAATCGGCGAGCCGCGGGCGCTGATCGACGGGCTGATCGAGCAGGGCGCCAAGAACCTGACGGTCGTCCACAACACCGCCGGGCGCGGCCGCGAGGGGGTTGCCCGCCTGATCGGCGAGGGCCGGGTCCGCAAGATCGTGTGCAGCTTCGCGCGCAGCCGTGGCTCGGTGATTTTCGAGGAAGTCTTCGCGCGTGGCGGCATCGAACTCGAAATCGTGCCGCAGGGCACGATGGCCGAACGCATGCGCGCCGCCGCCGCCGGCATCCCGGCCTTCTATACCGCGACCGGCGCCGGCACGAAACTCGCTCAGGGCAAGGAGGCGCGGGAGTTCGACGGCCGCGAATACATCCTCGAGCACGCGATCCGCGGCGACGTGGCGCTGATCGAAGCGTGGCGCGCCGACCGCTGGGGCAACCTCGTCTATCGCGAGGCCGGACGCAACTTCAACCCGGTCATGGCCGCCGCCGCCGAGCTGACGATCGTGCAGACCCAACATGTCGTCGAACTCGGCGCCATGTCGCCAGAGGAGATCGCCACCCCCGGCCTTTATGTCGACCGGGTCGTCCACATCGAGGCCGGCGACCCGCCGCTGAAGGCCCCATGATCCCGGTGACTCGTCCCGGCAACACACCCTCAACTCCCGTGGCCGGACTTGATCCGGCCACCCACGTCTCCTCTGGTTGTCGCGAGCGCGCGGCGTCAGACGTGGACGGCCGGGTCAAGCCCGGCCGAGGGGGTTGCCGTGTACTCGTGAGGAGCCTGCAATGTCCGAAAACACAAACTGCCGGCCGCTGAGCCGCGAAGAACTGGCGGCACGGGTGGCGCGCGACATCCCGGAGGGCTGGTCGGTCAATCTCGGGATCGGCATCCCGACCCTGGTCGGCAATTACGTGCCGCCAGAGCGCGAGGTGGTGTTCCATTCCGAGAACGGCATCCTCGGCATGGGGCCGGCGCCAGCGCCCGAGCGGATCGACCGCTGGCTGGTCAACGCCAGCAGCCAGTATGTGACCCTGCGCGCCGGCGCCAGCTTTGTCAGCCATTCCGACAGCTTCGCGCTGGTCCGCGGCGGCCATCTCGATTTGTGCGTGCTCGGCGCCTTCCAGGTGGCCGAGAACGGCGACCTCGCCAACTGGGCGCGCTCGGAGGACGACACCGCGCCGGCGATCGGCGGTGCCATGGACCTCGCCGCCGGGGCGCGGCGGGTGTGGATCGTCATGGAGCACAACACCCGCGGCGGCGAGCCGCGCCTGCTGCGCCGCTGCACCTATCCGCTGACCGCGAAGGCCTGCGTCGCCCGAATCTATACCGAACTGGCGGTCATCGACGTGACACCTCGCGGCTTCGCCGTCCTCGACATGGTGCCGGGCCTGACGCTCGAGGAATTGCAGCAGCGCACCGAGGCGCCGCTCCACCGGGCATGAACCGGCAGATATCGCGCGGCGCCCTCGCCTCGCGGCGGCGATTGCGTTAGCTTTTCCGCGGCGCGGTTGGGGTATGAGTGCGATGCAGTTCGACGCGGAATTCGATTACGTCATTGTCGGGGCCGGTTCGGCCGGGTGCGTCCTGGCCAACCGGCTGTCGGCCGATGCTTCGGTCAAAGTGCTGGTGATCGAGGCGGGCGGCAGGGACAGCAACCCGTGGATTCACATCCCGGCCGGGTTCTACCGCAACATCTACCACCCGCGGATCACCTGGCAGTTCGAGACGGAGCCGGTACCCGGCCTCGGCGGCCGCCGCATTTCTTGGCCGCGCGGCAAGGTGCTGGGCGGCTCGTCGTCGATCAACGGCCTCATCTACATCCGCGGCCAGGCGCAGGATTTCGACCATTGGCGGCAGCTCGGCTGCGTCGGCTGGTCCTACGATGACGTGCTGCCCTATTTCCGGCGCGCCGAGAACCAGGAGCGCGGCGCCGACGCCTATCACGGCGCCGGCGGGCCGCTCGACATCGCCGATCTGCGGGCGCCGCATGAGTTGCACGACGCCTTTATCGCCGCCGCGCAGGAGGCAGGCTACCCGGCCAACCCCGATTTCAACGGCGCCGACCAGGAGGGGGCCGGCGCCTATCAGGTGACGGTGCGCCGCATGCGGCGGTGCAGCGCCGCCCTCGCCTATCTGCGCCCGGCGATGAAGCGGGAAAATCTGCGGGTCGAGATGCACGCCTTCGCGCAGCGCGTGCTGTTCGAGGGGAACCGCGCGGTCGGCCTCGAATACGCGCAGAACGGCGCGGTGCGCCGGGTCAAGGCGCTGCAGGAGGTGCTGCTGGCCGGCGGCTCGCTCTTATCGCCGCAATTGCTGCAACTGTCCGGGATCGGGCCGGGCGACCTGTTGCGACAGTTCGGTATCGAGGTCGTCCACGAGCTGCCGGGAGTCGGCGACAATCTGCAGGATCACCTCGGGGTTCGGGTCATCTACAAGGCGCGCAACGCCAACACGCTCAACGAAATCTCGCGCAGCTGGGTGCGGCAGGCGCAGACCGGCCTCGAATACCTGTTCGGCCGCCGCGGCGCCTTGATGATGGGCGCCGCGCCGATCGGACTCTTCGCCAGGACCCGCGAGGGTCTCGCCTCGCCCGATGTGCAGTACCAGTTTCTCGCCGGCAGCTTCGACAAGCCGGGCGAGGCGATGCACCCGTTCCCCGGCTGCTCGCTGGTGGCGATCCCGTGCCGGCCGGAAAGCCGCGGCTGGCTGCGCATCGCCTCTCCCGATCCGGCGGTGCCGCCGGCGATGCAGCCGAACTACCTCGCGACGATTGGCGATCAGCAGACGATCGTCGCCGCCCTCAAAATCTCGCGGCGGGTCTTCGCCACCCCGACGATGCGGCGGCATGTCGTCGAGGAATTCTGGCCGGGCGACCGGGTCGACAGCGACGAGGGGCTGCTCGACCACGCCAAGCGCACCGGCAGCACCACCTTCCACCAGACCTCGACCTGCATGATGGGCACCGGCCCCAATACGGTGGTCGATCCCGAGTTGCGTGTGCATGGGATCGCGGGATTGCGCGTCGTCGATGCCTCGGTGATGCCGACCGTCATCTCCGGCAACACCAACGCGGCGACGATCATGATCGCCGAGAAAGCCTCTGACCTGATCCGCGCCGCGTCTCGCGGCGAAACGGCGAGCGCGCGCGCCGCCTGACCCGCTTTTTTTCGCATTCTCGCCACCGGGAGGCCAAATCCCCGGTGTTTCCACTATTGCGCGCGCCGCTCGCGATGCTTTTCTTAAACGGGGGGAACACAAAATTTGCGGATAGAGAACGTGATTACTGAATGGGTGCCGCATTGGGTGGTCGGCATCGGCATCATGGTGGTGCCGGCGATCGTCGTGCTGATCGTTTACCGCTGGTTCATCTGGCGGCTGATTCGCCTCGCGGCGCGCCACAGCCCGTTCCTGCAGCAATTGCTGGAGCGCGGGCAGGCGCCGGTCGGCGCCATCCTTGTCATTCTGGCGCTCGGCTTTGCCCTGCCGGGGGCGCAGTTCACCTATTGGTGGACGATCACGGTCGGACGGGCGCTGCTGTTCGTGTTCATCCTGGCGCTCGGTTGGACCGCCAGTAAAGCCCTCGAAATCAGCGCCGAGCTTTATCTGAAGCGCTTTCGCACCGATGTCGAAGACAATTTGCTGGCGCGCAAGCATGTCACCCAGGTCAATATCCTTCGCCGCGCAGCGCAGACGCTGCTCGTGATTGTGACGATCTCCGCGGCGCTGATGACGGTCCCCGGGGTCGGGCAATACGGATTGAGCCTGTTCGCCTCGGCCGGCGCCGCCGGCATCATCCTCGGTCTCGCGGCGCGGCCGGTGCTGAGCAATCTGCTGGCCGGCATCCAGATCGCGCTGACGCAGCCGATCCGGGTCGAGGATTCGGTGGTGGTCGAAGGCGAATTCGGCTGGATCGAGACGATCACCAGCACTTATGTCGTCATCCGGGTCTGGGATCTGCGGCGGCTGATCGTGCCGCTCAGCTATTTCATCGAGAAGCCGTTCCAGAACTGGACCTATGAGGGCGCCGCGCTGCTCGGCGCCGTCATGTTGCGGCTCGATTACACGGCGCCGATCCCGCTTCTGCGCGAGAAGCTTCAGGAAATCGTCGAGGGCAGTGGGTTGTGGGATGGCCGTACCGTGGGGTTGCAGGTGACCGATGCGGGCGAGAACACGGTGGAGGTGCGGGCGCTGGTCAGCGGCCGCAATGCCGGCGACACCTTCAACCTCCGCTGTCTCGTGCGCGAGGGGCTGATTGCGTTCCTGCAATCCGAGCACGCCCACGCGCTGCCGCGCCGCCGCGCCGAGCTGGCCGGCCCGCCCGCCGAGCAGCCGGAGCCGCAGCGGATCGCCGAGACGGCGGCCGCCGGAATCTCGTGAGAGCTGGCCGGATGCGCTAATCTGCGGCATCAATGGAGAGGCCGGAAGACATGAGCGACGATGAGGAGCGATTCGGGTTTGCGCCCGACGACGACGTGCCGATCCCCTACCTGCGGCGCATCGGCGAGTATTATCAGGCGCTCGGCTACGGCGCGCCCTATCGCTGGGCGCATTACGCCGAGGTGCCGTTCGCGCCGTTGCGCAAGCCGGTCGCGCAGAGCCGGGTCGGGCTGGTGACGACGGCGGCGCCCTATCAGCCCGACAAGGGCGATCAGGGGCCGGGCGCGCCCTATAACGGCGCGGCGAAGTTCTACAGGGTGTATTCCGGCGACAGCGCCGGCGATCCCGACCTGCGCATCGCACATATCGGTTACGACCGCGACCATACGACGGCGACCGACAGCAACAGCTGGTTCCCGCTGGCCGCGTTGCGGCGGGCGGCGGCGTCCGGGCGGATCGGCGCGCTGGCGCCGCGCTTTCATGGCCTCCCCACCAATCGCAGCCAGCGCGCGACGATCGAGCGCGACTGCCCGGAATTGCTGGCCCGGCTGCGCGCCGACCGGGTCGATGCGGCGGTGTTGCCCGCGGTTTGACCGGTGTGCCACCAGACCGTGAGTCTGGCCGCCCGTCACCTCGAAAGAAACGGCATCCCGACCGTCGTTTTGGGCTGCGCCAAGGACATTGTCGAATATGTCGGCGTGCCGCGGTTTTTGTTCAGCGATTTCCCGCTCGGCAACCCGGCCGGGCGGCCGCACGATCCGGAATCGCAGGATTTTACGATCGACCTCGCATTGCGCCTGCTCGCGGCGGCGCCGGCGCCGCGCACCACCGTGCAGTCGCCGCTGCGCTGGGCCGACGATCCGGCCTGGAAGCTCGATTATTCCAACATCGCCCGGTTGTCGCCGGAGGAGATCGCCCACCGCCGCGCCGAGTTCGATCGCCAGAAGGAGCTTGCCCGTACCGTCCGCAACGGCTGACGGCGACGAATCGCGAACGGTCAGGAACGGCCGGTGCCGGGCGGCGAGCCATCCAGCCGGTGATAAACCGCTTCGGCGATCGGCAGCAGCTCTTCGCGGCTGACCGGCGCCGTCACCGCAAACCCGAACCCCTGATCGACCCAGGCAAAGGTTGAGGCGGTGCCGTCCCGGTGGAAGCGAAATGCCGTGGTGGTGCCGGGTTCCGCCTGGACGTAGAGGGTCAGCCGATGGCCGTCGGGATCGTCGTACATCAGCTGCGCCGCGGCGCCGCTGCCGCCCGGCAGCAGACGCCCTCCCATCAGCCGGTAGCCGAACCGCGACAGGTCGGGCGCCGCCAACTCGCGGCCGAGGCGCTTCGACAGCCAATGCAACAAGTGGTCCTCCTGCGCCGCCTTGACCTCGACAGGGTGGGCGACCTCCACCACAAAGGTGCGGTAGGCGGCGGCAGCATGGTCGGCGACCGCTTCGGCGCCCGACGCCGCGGGCCGGAAATGGCCGGCCGACCAGCCGCAGGCGGCCCCCGCAACAAACAGCACGACGGCCGCCGCGGCCGCCCGCAGGTAGCGCCGCCGCGCCTCGCGATTTGCCGCGCCGATATTGGCGATGCGCAGGCGCGCCGGGATTGGCTCGGCGAATTTTGCGGCAAGCTGGGCGCGCAGGCTGTCGCGGTGCGCGCGGTCGCGCGCCGTCCGTTCCTGCGCCTCGGGGTGCAAGGAGAGATACGCCTCAACCCGCTCGCGATCGGCCCCGGTGAGCCGGCCATCGACGAACGCGTGCAGATCGTCCTCGCCGATCGGACCGGGCGCCCCGGTCATTTGACCCTCCGCAGCAGCGGCGCCCGGCCGCCTTCGATCGCCGTCCGCAGCCGTTGGCGGGCGCGCGACAGCCGCGACATCACGGTGCCGATCGGCACCCCGAGCACCTTCGCCGCCTCCGCGTAAGACAGGTCCTCGACCCCGATGAGCAGCAGCAGCGATTTCTGGTCTTCCGGCAGCTGATCGAGCGCAGCCAACATATCGTGCGCTTCAAGCCTCGCCTCCTGACCGGGGGCGGTGCCGAGCGGCATCGCCTCGTCGATCGGGGTGGTTACGCCGCGGCGCCGGCGGCTGCGATAGGCGCTGATGCAGAGATTGCGCAGGATCGTGAACAGCCAGGCCCGCAAATCCGCATCGGAGCGCCGCAGATACCAGCGCGACAAGGCGCGCTCCAGGCAATCCTGGACGAGGTCGTCAGCCGCGTCGTGATCGCGCAGGAGCGCGTAGGCATAGCGCCGCAGCGCCGGGACCTGCCGTTCGATCAGGTTGGCGCGCTCATCCGCCGCCATGCCGGTGCCTCAGCCGCACACTGCCGCCGCCCGCCAATTGCTGCGCCGTGCGCCGCCGGGCCTCGCGGGCAGCAAGGCCGCATTCAGGGCCGGGCGACGTGCCAAGTCTTGGCGACCCCATCGCCGGTGGTGTCGCCCGGCTTTTTGTCCTTGGTCCAGCTGTAGAGCGGTTGGCCCTTATGGGCCCACTGCTTGCTGCCGTCTTTGCGGGTGACGAGCGAATAGCCGGCCGGCGCGACGGCGCCGGGACTGGCGTCCAGCGGCGGCCAATTGACCGCGCATTTGCCGTAGCACGTGGACTTGCCGTCGCCGTCATTGTCGTACGTGTAGAGCGTCATGCCCTTGGCATTGACCAGGGCCGGCCCCTTGTCGGTCTGTGCGACCTTAGGCGGCGGGGCGGCGTAGGCCGAGCCTGCCGTCAGAACGATCAGGGCCGCGCCGACGAGCGCCTTGCGCGTGAACGTCATCACCATAAAAATCTCCTCGAAGCATCCTGTGTTGCATCGGGAGAGAGACGATGCGCCCGTCGCTTTATTCCGCAACCATCCGCCGCGAACGCGCAATCGCGGCGGCTATTGGGTTGCCGTCATCGCGCGGCGGACAGCCTCGTAGAAGCGCTGATTATCGGCAATCGCCGCTTGGTTCAGATCTTTCTTCTCGATCTGCGCGGCACCCGCCATGTCGCCCTTGAGGCCGAGCGCCAGCGCCAGGTTGTGGCGCATGCGCGGGGTCGCGCCGGGTTCCAGAGCCAGCGGCGACAATTCCGTGACGGCGCGATCGTATTGCCCGCTCAGCGCGAGCGACAGGCCGAGGTTGTTCTGCGCGGCGTGGTCATCAGGTTTGACGGCCAGGGCGGACCGATAGGCCTGCTGGGCCTCCCGGCCGTGCCCGAGCAGGTCGAGCGCGATCCCGGAACCGTTCAGCGCCCGCGTGTCCTTCGGGTTGGCGGCAAGCACGGCGCGGAATTCGCCAAGCGCCTTCTGCGGCTCTTTCCGCGCGAGATAGACCCGGCCGAGCCCCATATGCGCCTCCGCCCGCCGCGGATCGAGCGCGAGCGCCTTGCGGAACGCCGATTCGGCCTTGTCGACCTCGCCCGCCGCGAGCGCGGCATTGCCAAAGGACGCCTGCATGCCAGGGTCGTTCGGGTGCGACTCGGCGTATTTGGCATAGATGCCCGCGGCGGCAGCGTATTCGCCGCTGGCCTCGGCCGCGCCTGCGACATGGGACACGGCACTCTTGTCGAGCGAAACCGGCGGGTCGCCGTTCGTCCCGGCGCAGCCGCCGAGCAGCAGCGCCAGCAGCACCGACGCGGCGCCCGCCGCCCGCCGCGTTCTGCTCGGGTTGTGGTTCATGTCCGCGTGCTGCCCACTCAGGAGGACCATGGGGAAGCGCGGCATCAGTGGCCGCCGGAGCCGGAGCCCGACCCCGAACTCGACGTGCCCGACGCGCTCTTCAGCTCCTTGACCTTGTCCGCACGATACTCCGCTACGGCGGTGGCAGCGCGCTCGCCATCGCTGTAGATCGTCGAGGACGGCTGCCGCAGATCGTGCGGATCAGCCAGCATGGCGGCCAGGTTCGACATGTCCGAGCAGCCGAAATTCGGCTCCGGCAGATTGTCGTTCGGGGCGGTAAGATGCCCGGTCGAACCTGGGCAGAGCGGCTGCACCGCGATTGCCCGCTCGACCGCCACGACGACCCCGTTCGACGGCGCCCACAAGCCGCCGCGCCACCCCGCCCAACGGATGTGTTCCGGGTTGACCCCGTCGGTAACCAGAAGCCGGGTCACCGCGCGCAATTGCCGCGAGCTGGCCCGTCCGTGCAGCGCGACCCGAAGCGAATCGGGGCGGTTGCGGGCGATGCCGGTGATGAAGCCGGCGAGCCGCCGGCGCTCGGCCCAGCTGACGGCGCCGGTCCGCCCGGCGAGGTGTACGACGTGGCGACCCGCGACGCTGTCGACCGCTATCAGCTCGCGCGGGGTCGCCTCATAAGCGCCAAGATCGGCGCCGTAGGGGGCGGTAGTGGTCGGCGCGCAGCCGGAAACTGCAAGGGCAACGAGGCCTATGCCGGCCGCCAGCCGCAAAGCGCGGGCCGGCGCGGCGATCCGGGGTACCCGTGGCGTCATCGGCCGATCCCCCCTCACTGGAAAATGAACCCGGGATCGCCATGCAGCTTCGCGCCACCGAGTTGCAGGGCGCGGGCGGCGTTGGGCGATGCCTTGAACAGGCGATCGAGAATGGTTCGCTCGAACTCGGATGTCGGCGTAAAGCCTTGTGTCGGCAGCTTCAGGCTGGTCGCGTCGTCAACCGGGCGAACGATATAGGGGGTGACGATGATGACCAGCTCGGTCTCGTTGCGTTGAAAAAACGACGAGCGGAACAGCGGACCGAGGACCGGCAGATCGCCAAGCCACGGAAACTTGGTGATGTTCGTATTTTCATTGGACTGGATCAGCCCGGCGATCGCGAAGCTCTGGCCGCTGCCGAGTTCGATCGTCGTCTCGGCGGTGCGTTCGGTCAGCGCCGGGATGACGAGGTTGCCCGGCAGGGTGATCGCGCCCTGATCCGACAATTCGCTGACCGAGGGGCGCACCTTCATGCTGATGCGGTCGTTCGACAGCACCGTCGGCACGAAATCGAGGTGCACCCCGAAACTCTTGAACTGGATCGTGATGACCGACGTCACCCCGCCGGCTGCCGCCTGCGGCGCGGGAACCGGAAATTCGCCGCCGGCCAGGAAGCTCGCCGGCTGGCCGGAGATCGCCGTCAGGTTCGGTTGCGCCAGGATTTTGACGACCCCTTCCTCGGCGAGCGCGTCGATGATGTTGTTGACCGATAGCCGCCGGGTGTTGACGCCGGAGACGATCGAGCCGGGGATGGCGGCATTGGTCAGCGGTCCGGCCCGGTTGACCGTGGTCAGCCCGCTGACCGCCTGGTTCAGAAAGGTGCGGCCGGTGGCGAGGCCGACGACGAACGATCCCGGGTTGACGAGCGTCTCCCAGCTGAACCCGAGCTGCTTGGTCACCGCGCGCGACATCTCGGCCACCCGCACCCGCAGGTTGACCTGCGCCGGGCCGGAAACCTTGAGCTGGTTGACGATGACTTCCTTGCCGCTCAGGTGGCTTTGCGCCGCGATGCGCACCTTGTGGGCGGTCTCCTCGTTCGGCACGACCCCGGAGAGGATGATGCCGGTCGGCGTCGGCTCGACCGCGATATTGGCGCGCGGCACCTCCTTCTCGATCAGCCGGCGCAGGTCGCCGATGTTGTAGCGGACGGTGACCTGGATTTTCGCCAGCGGCGCATCGTTGTTGCCGATCGCGATCAGCGTCGTCGATCCGGGCTTGCGTCCGAAGATGATGACGCTCTTGGGCGACGCCACCTGGACGTCCGCGATCGACGGATCGGCTATAAACACGCTGCGTGCCGGCTGTGGAAATTCGACCACCTGCGCCGACGAGACCGCCACGTTCAGCTCCCGCGTCGTAGCCGCGCCAGCGGTGCCGGAAAACGGCACCACGGCGACCACGAACAGCAGCAGCCGAAGCAGCGGGATTGAGTACCCAGCCACGCGCATCATTCATTCACCCCCGCCGGCCGCCTCCGCACTCAAGGAGACCCCCCACACGACGGCCGCAGCGCAGAATATCATTGGTAGGCTCAGAACGCATCCCTTCAATCGCATTACGCGAAAAGCGCGTTGCCGACGACCGTCGCTCGCGTTTGCCGCCATGCGCAACGGGACACGAACATACCGGCTGCCGTTTACCGGGCATTAATTCAGATCGCCGATGATGCCCGGCGACACGACAAACCGGAGTTTCGGATGGACCTGCAAGAGATAATCCTCAGGTTTTCGCGCGTCATATTGCAGGCCGCGGCAGCGATATTGGGAAGCCTCTCGATCGTGTTTCTTTGGATCAGCTTCTATGAAGCCTCTGCCGCCGCCTATGCGATCTTTTGTCTGGGGACGGCTGCCGGGATCACCTTGTTCCTGCCCGGGCCGCCGCCCGCGCGCCGGCACAGGCGACCGTAAGCCTCGGGGCGTCCAACCCGGACCGGCTCGGGCGATCGTTTCGAGGCGATGAAAGCAATGAAGCGGTGCGCTCTCCGTTTGCCCAAGAGGTTGCCGTCGGCAGCAACGACAGCCGGGAGAGGGCATGCGCAAGGTCGAGCACGTTGTCGTCCTGATGCTCGAAAACCGCTCGTTCGACTGCCTGCTCGGCCGGCTCTATCCGGCGGGCGGGTGCGCCGACGGGCTCGACGGCACCACCGCCAATCCTTGGCACAAGCCGGACGGCAGCGTCGCGGTGATCCATTCCTGGAACAGCCCGGCGATCACCCCGGCGGCGGCGCGCATCCCCGATCCGGAACCGGGCGAATTGTTCGCCGACGTGAAAATGCAGCTGTTCGGCCTCGACGAGCGCGGCGACGAATCGGGCGAACCGACGATGAGCGGCTTCGTCGACAATTACGCCCGCCAGCAGCCGCCTTTGAAGCCCGACGACCCGGGCGGCGTCATGCACTATTTTCTGCCGCGGCAGGTGCCGGTCATCAGCCGGCTGGCGCTGGAATTCGGCCTGTCTGACCGCTGGCATGCCTCGGCCCCGTGCGAGACCTGGCCCAACCGCTATTTTGCGCATTGCGGCACTGGCGGCGGCTACGTCAACAACTCGATCCCGCATTTCCCGTATCAGCTGCCGCGCACGATGCCGACGATCTTCCGCCGGCTCGGGGTGCACGGCTACAGCTGGAAAATCTATTTCCACGACCTGCCGCAAACCGCGACCCTGCTCGATTTGTGGCCCAAGGTCCCGACCCATTTCTGCCTGTTCGAGGACGAGTTCGCGCGCCACTGCCGCACCGGCCGGCTGCCCAATTACAGCTTTATCGAGCCGCGCTATTTCCCGAGCCTGTTCGGCAACAAGCCGCCCAATGACGAGCACCCGCCGCATAACCTGCTTTACGGCGAGCAGCTGATCGCCACCGTCTACAACGCGGTGCGCAACGCGCCGACCTGGCCGCAGACCCTGCTCATCATCACCTATGACGAGCATGGCGGCGTTTTCGATCATGTGCCGCCGCCGGCCGCCGTTCCGCCCGGCCCGCCCTACCCGGACGGGTTCCGCTTCGACCGCTACGGCGTCCGCGTGCCGGCGGTCGTCGTCTCGCCCTATGTGCCGCGCGGCAGCATCATCCGGCCGCCGCCGCGCCCCGATGGCGGGTCGCCCTACCCCTTCGACCACACCTCGATCGCCGCAACCCTGCACAGATTGTTCGATATCGGCGAGCCGCTGACCCCGCGCGTCGCCGCCGCACCCGACCTGCTCTCGGCGCTCGCCCTGGAGGGCCCGGAAAACAACGGGCCGGCGCATATCGACTTCGATCCGCGGCGGCCGACGCGCTCGGAGATGCGTGCCTGCCGCCGCCGCAAGCATAACCGGCATCAGCACTATCTGCGCCACCCGATCGTGGCGTTGCCGGCGGCCGCGATCGGATTGACCGCCGGGATCCGCGGCATCGGCACCCGGCTCGTCCCCGAAAGCTGGCGGCGCCGCCGCTAAACTCTGTTCGGGGGAAGGAAGCCCGCCGATACCGACGGTTTCGCAACCCGATGCCCAGGGGAACCGGAGCGCTGCGACATTCGGCGGCGGCGGTACTCGCGCTTTGCGTGCGGTAGATTGGCGGTGCAATCCTGTCTTCACGGCGAGGGGAGAAGAACCATGCGAATCCTGCCGACGGCACTTCTGGCCGGCGTCGCGGCGATTGCGATCGGGTTTTCCGGCGCCGCCTTTGCGCGCGGCCCGCAAATCCACGTCATGACGGTGCAGCTGCCGGACGGCGGCGTCGCCCGGATTCGCTATACCGGCGATGTCGCGCCGCGGATCAGCTTTGGCGAGGCGCCGGTATCGGCCGAAACGCCGCCGTTGTCCGCCCCGCTATTCGGGCCGGGGTCGCCGTTTGCGGCGCTCGACCGCATCTCCGCCGAGATGGACCGAGAGATGAGTGCGATGTTCGGCCAGGCCGCGGCGCTGTCGGCGGCGGCACAATCGGGCCGGCTGGCGACCACCGCCTTGCGCGGCCTGCCGCCGGGCAGCACCGGCTTCAGCTTCGTCTCGACCATGTCGGGCAACGGCGTGTGCAGCCAGAGCCTGCAGATCACCTCGACCGGCAACGGCCCGCCGCACATCGTGCGCCACAGTTCGGGGAATTGCGGCACCGCCGGGCCGGGGGCATTCCGCGCCTTCTCGCCGCCGGCGACGACACCGGTCCCAGTCTGGACGAAGGCCCCGGCGCAGCCCTACGCCGCACCCGCGCCGGCCAATCGCCCGGATGTGGTCTGGACCAGCGCCGAGGGGGCGAAGCCCTATGCCGGGCTCGTCCGCAAACTCCCGGCGGCCGCGCGCTGACCCGCCTCTGTCGCGGGTAATCGCCGCGGCTGCATGAAAATCCGCGGCGGGTCGCTATAAGCGCGCCGTCCAGCTCAGCTCACATCGCGCAACCGCCCGTCCTCCAGCGCGACGATGCGGTCGAGGCGGCGGGCGAGGTCGAGGTTGTGGGTGGCGATCAGCGCGGCGGTGCGGCTGTCGCGGACGATCTCGATCAGGATATCCACGACGCTGTCGGCGGTCGCATGGTCAAGATTGCCGGTCGGCTCATCGGCCAGCAGGACCTGCGGGTCGTTGGCGAGCGCACGAACGATCGCGACCCGCTGCTGCTCGCCGCCCGACAGGCGCGCCGGGCGGTGGCCGAGGCGCTCGGCCAATCCGACCCGGCCCAGCAGCATCTCGGCCTTGCGCCGCGCGGCAGAGCGGGCGACGCCGGCAATCATCTGCGGCAGCATGACGTTTTCGAGCGCCGAGAATTCCGGCAGCAGGTGGTGAAACTGATAGACGAAGCCGAGGGCGCGCCGCCGCAGCAGCGTGCGCTCGGCGTCCGACAGCCCGCCGCAATCGCGCCCGCCGATCATCACGGCCCCCGAATCCGGCCGCTCCAGAAGACCGGTGACGTGCAGCAGCGTCGATTTTCCGGCCCCCGACGGCCCGACCAGCGCGGCGATCTCGCCGGGGCGCAAGGCCAGATCGACCCCGTTCAGCACGGTGAGCGCCACCCCGCCCTGGCGAAATGCCTTAAGCACCCCGCGCAATTCGAGGGCAGGCGCGGTGCCGGGCCGATCTGTTCGCAGTCGGGCGGTCACAACCGGTTCCGTCATGGCCGGGTTTGTCCCGGCCATCTACGCGCAATCGCTACCATCTTACCGGCCGCACGTGGATGCCCAGCACAAGGCCGGGCATGACGAAACTCAGAATGCCAGGGAACCCGCATCATTCGTACCGGAGCCCCTCGACCGGGTCGAGCCGGGCGGCGCGCCAGGACGGGTAGAGCGTCGCGAGAAACGACAAGGCCAAGGCCATTGCGACAACGGCGGCGACCTCGCCGCGGTCGATCTGCGCCGGGATGCGGGTGAAAAAGTAGATTTCCGCCGAGAACAGGTTGACGTGCAGGATATCCTGCAAGAATTGGCGGATCGCCTCGATGTTCTCGGTGAACAAGATGCCGAGCACAAACCCGGCGAGGGTGCCGACGACGCCGATCGAGGCGCCCGACAGCATAAAGATGCGCAGGATCATGCCGCGCGAGGCACCCATCGTTCTGAGGATCGCGATATCCCGGCCCTTGTCCTTCACCATCATGATCATGCCGGAGACGATGTTGAAGGCGGCGACCAGGATGATCAGCGCCAGGATCAGGAACATGACATTGCGCTCGATCTCGACCGCGTTGAACAGGGTCGAGTTCGCCTTCTGCCAATCGACGATCCGGACGTGGCCTCCCAGCTCCTTCGCAATCATATCCCCGGCCTGCCCTGCCGCGTCGGCGTTGGTCAGAAACACTTCGAGATCGGTCACCGCATCGGGCAGGCGGAAGAAAATTTGCGCCGCCTTCATCGGCATGTAGATGAAGGTGCTGTCGTATTCGTAGAAGCCGACCTCGAACAGCGCGACAACGTGGTAGGTCTTGAGGCGCGGCACCGTGCCGAAGGCGGTGTCGGTGCCCTCGGGCGAGATCAGGGTCACCCGGTCGCCGATCCCGACCCCGAGCCGGCGCGCGAGGCGGGCGCCGAGCACCACCCCGTCATCGCCGAACTGCGCGAGTGAGCCGGCGACAATGTGCTCGTCGATCAGCTTGCGGCTTCGGATGTCGTCGGCGGTGATGCCGCGCACCAGGGCGCCGCTGGCGGCGGCCGGGCTCGTCGCCATGACCTGGCCCTCAACGGTCGGGATGACGCTGACGACCCCCGGCAATTGCCGCACTTTGCCGGCGGCGGCTTCGTAATCGGCAAGCCGGTTGGTCTGGCCATAAACCGCGAGATGGCCGTTGAGACCGAGAATCCGGCTGACCAGCTCGGCGCGGAACCCGTTCATCACCGACATCACGATGATCAGCGTCGCCACCCCGAGCGCGATCCCCAAGAGCGAGAAGATCGCGATAACCGAGACGAACCCTTCCTGCCGCCGCGCCCGCAAATAGCGGAATGCCACCATCCGCTCGAAGGTGTTGAAGATCACGGTCGGTCCGTCCGGGAGAGCGGCTTCAGCGCCTCGATCGCGTCTTCGGTATATTCGATTTCGCCGTCCCAGTACCGGACCAGGGTATCGGCGTTAAGCACCGGCCACTGCCTGACCAGATCGAACTCTGCGGAACTCAGCTGCCCGCGGATGACGCGCGGCTCAGGGCGAAGCGCGACCGTAATCGTCTCCGACACCCGCACTCTTGGATGACGCGCCAGATTGATCCTGACATCGTGACGTGCACCGCCCTTCTGCGAGATGAAGACCACGAAAGGCAATCCCATGCGCTCCGGACGAAGGTTCGCCACCTCGAACGTCGCCTGTCCGGTTGCTTCATCAGCATCGATCTCTTCGATCGCCACTTGGTCGTCTCCTCGGTCGCTGTCGCAGGATGGGTTGAACATCGCGAAACCCGTCATTGCTGACCGGCTCGTTCCGATTGGTTTCGCTCCGCTCAACCCATCCTACCCGATCGATGCGGTTGCGAACCGCGCCACCGCCGCGTCGAGCGGCAGGTCGGCTCGTGCGCCCGAGCGGCGGTTCTTCAATTCGATATTGCCGGCGGCGAGGCCACGCGGCCCCAGGATCAACTGGTCGGGCAGTCCGATCAGGTCCATCGCGGCGAATTTGGCGCCGGGGCTCTCGTCGCGGTCGTCGTACAGCACCTCGACCCCGGCGCCGCGCAGCTTTCCGTAAAGATCGTCGCAGGCGGCGCGGCACTTGTCGTCGGCGGCGCGCAAATTGATCAACCCGAGGCGGAACGGCGCAACGCTTTCCGGCCAGATGATGCCATTGTCGTCGTGGTTGGCTTCGATCAGCGCGCCGACGAGCCGCGACACGCCGATGCCGTAGGACCCCATTTCGAGCGGCACCTCCTCGCCCTCCGGCCCGGCGACGACGCAGCCCATCGGCCGCGAGTATTTCGTGCCGAAATAGAAGGTTTGGCCCACCTCGATCCCGCGAGCGGCGATTAGCCGTTCCGGAGGAACCGGGCAGCTCTCGGATTTATGGATTTCGCCAGTCGCCGCATACAGTGAAGTAAAATAATCAACTACGGTTTGTACATATTGGACATCATCATAGTTAATGTCAGGATTTTCGAAATTCAAATCAAGGAAGTCCCGGTCAACGTAGACCTCGCTCTCGCCGGTTTCGGCGAGGATCTGGAACTCGTGCGAAAGATCGCCGCCGATCGGCCCGGTATCGGCGCGCATCGGGATCGCCTTCAGCCCCATCCGGGCGAAGGTGCGCAGATAGGCGACGAACATCTTGTTGTAGGAATGCCGGGCGCCCGCCGCGTCGAGGTCGAAGCTGTAATTGTCCTTCATCAAAAATTCGCGGCCGCGCATGACACCAAACCGCGGGCGCACCTCGTCGCGGAATTTCCACTGGATGTGATAGAGGTTTTTCGGCAGGTCGCGATAGCTCTTGATGGCGTCGCGCACAATCGCGGTGACCTGCTCCTCGTTGGTCGGCCCGTACAGCATCTCGCGCTCGTGGCGGTCGCGGATGCGCAGCATCTCTTTCCCGTAATCCTCGTAGCGCCCGCTCTCGCGCCAGAGTTCGGCCGGCTGGATGGTCGGCATCAGGATTTCCTGCGCGCCGGAACGGTCCTGCTCCTCGCGCACGATCTGTTCCACCCGCTTCAGGACGCGCAATCCGAGCGGCAGCCAGGAATAGATGCCGGCCGAGGATTGCCGGATCATGCCGGCGCGCAGCATCAACCGGTGCGAGACAATCTGCGCGTCGCTCGGGTTCTCGCGCAAGAGCGGCAAAAAATACTGGGACAGGCGCATAATCCCTCGCTCGGCAGGCCCGATTCCTCTCGATCGCTTCCCTCTACTAGCGGGGCCGGCGGGAAATTACCAGCGAGGGCAAAAAAACCGCGTGACCCGGTGCGGCGATTTGCGTACTATCGCGCGGTAAGCAAGGTGCGCAGGCAAAAGCCCGGCCCGAGTTTAGGGAGGTTAGCTGTAGCGGCCGAGACTTGCGGAGTCCGGCCGAACGAATAACGCAAGGCCAACGCTTGGCAGGGCACGCCCTGCCTTCTTTTTGAGCCGCCTATGCCTGCCACGCCGCCAACACGGCGTCGGTTCCCGCCGTCTCGATCTGTTCACCGAAACGGGTGCGATAGAGCGTGATCAGCGCGTCATGCGTCTGGTCGGACGAACTGCACAGCGCATCGCTTGCCAGCACCACCCGATAGCCGCGATCGATCGCGTCGAGCACAGTCGCCAGCACGCACATATCCGTCTCGGCGCCGGTGATGATCAGCGCATCGACGGCTCGCCGCCGCAGCTGTTCGGGGAGCGCCGGTTCGCTGAACGGCGAATAGAACCGCTTGTCGATAACGGTGGCGGGCGGCGCGAAGCTCGCCAGTTCCGGCACGAGATCGAGCCACTCCGGGTCGATGCGATCGAGGGTCAGTTCCTCCCAGCGCCGGTAAAAGCGGCACCAGCTGCCCGGCAGATCCTCAGGCCGCCGCGGCGGAATGAAGCGGGTGAAGACGGTGCGTTCCGGCCGATGCGCGGCGATGCGCGCGACCACCGGCAACACCCGGTTCATCCACGGCGTGTGCCAGGGGGTCTTTCGCGCGAACAGGTTCTGCATATCAACGCAGAGGTGTAAGGTGCCCGCTCCGAGCGGCCCGAACGGCAGCGGCGCCGGATTTCCCATGCCTGAAAAACAGCAGGCGCCGCCGCGCCGGTTCCGCCGCAGCCGCAAAACCCGCCGCGCAGCGAACGGTCCCGCCGCCGCGCGCGTTATCGCAATGTGCGAAACCATGAGGTGGTGATGGCTTCGGGTACGACGAGCGCGCCGATCGAGGATTACGGCATCATCGGCAATTGCTATACCGCCGCGCTGGTATCGCGCAGCGGCTCGATCGACTGGCTTTGCCTGCCGCGCTTCGATTCGGAATCGGTATTCGCGGCGCTGCTCGGCGAGCCGCGGCACGGCCGCTGGCTAATGGCGCCGGCGGAACCGATCGGCCAGTCCTCGCGCCATTACCGCGGCGAGACCGGCATTCTCGAAACCCAGTTCGAGACCGCCGAGGGCACCGTCACCGTCATCGATTTCATGCCGCTTGCCGAGGACGAGCACCAGATCGACGTGATCCGCCTGGTGCGCGGCGACAAGGGCCGGGTGCGGATGCGCACCGAGATCATCCTGCGCTTCGATTACGGACGCGGCATTCCATGGGTGCGCTCGCACCCGTTCGGCCCCAGCGCGGTGGCCGGGCCGAACGCGATCCAGATCATCACCCCGGTCTCGCTGCACGGCACTCCCGACCTGACCACGGTGGGCGAATTCACGGTCGAGGCCGGCGAGTGCATACCGTTCACGGTGAGCTGGTATCCCTCGCACCATACCGGGTTCCGCCACCGCGATCCGCGGGAACAGCTGCGGGCAACCGAGACCCGCTGGCAGGACTGGTCGGCCCACTGCACGATGAAGGGGCCGTGGCGTGAGGCGATCATCCGCTCGCTGATCACCCTCAAGATGTTGTTTTATCACCCGACCGGCGGGATCGTCGCGGCGCCCACCACTTCGCTGCCGGAGCGGCTCGGCGGGGTGCGCAACTGGGACTACCGGTTCTGCTGGATTCGCGATGCGACCCTGACCCTTTATGCCCTGCTCAGCTCGGGCTATCGCGGCGAGGCGCGGGCATGGCGCGAATGGCTGCTGCGCGCCGCCGCCGGCCACCCTTCGGGCATGCAGATCATGTACGGCCTTTCCGGCGAGCGGCGGCTGACCGAATACGAGGTCCCGTGGCTGCCCGGCTATCACGACAGCAGCCCGGTGCGCATTGGCAACGCAGCCCACGAGCAGCTTCAACTCGACGTTTACGGCGAGCTGATGGACGCACTTTATGCCTGCCACCATTACGGGCTCGAAGGCAGCCCGGTGGCCTGGGAGATGCAGAAAAAGCTCCTCGAATACCTCGAAAATGTCTGGCAGAAACCGGACCACGGCATCTGGGAAGTGCGCGGCGAACCGCGCCACTTCACGTTCTCCAAGATCATGTGCTGGGTGGCGTTCGATCGCGGCATCAAATCGGTCGAGCAATACGGGCTCGAAGGACCTGCTCACCATTGGCATGAGGTGCGCAGCGCGATCTGCGCGCAGATTCTGGACAACGCCTATGACCCCGAGCGCAACACTTTCGTTCAGTATTACGGCGGGCGCGACCTCGATGCCTCGTTGCTGCTGATCCCGCAGCTCGGCTTTCTGCCGCCCGAGGACAAGCGGGTGCACGGCACGATCGAGGCGGTCGAGCGCGAACTCGATGGCGACGGATTCGTCTGCCGTTACCCGACCCGTCAGTCAACGGATGGGCTGCCGACCGGCGAGGGCCGTTTCCTCGCCTGCAGCTTCTGGCTGGTCAACAGCCTCGCCCGGATCGGCCGGCGCGACGATGCGATCGCGCTGTTCGAACGGCTGCTCGCGGTGCGCAACGATCTCGGCCTGTTGTCCGAGGAATACGATCCCAAGGCCAAGCGTCTGCTCGGCAACTTCCCGCAGGCCTTCTCGCACACCGCGATCGTCAACACCGCGGCCCATCTCGCGTCGATCGAAACCGCCTCGGCAGCCCGCGGCGATTCCGATTAG
>DASUKH010000054.1:0-9891 GCA_036278835.1 Allostellaceae bacterium | reverse complement strand
GGGGTGCCGATGCACGGCACCCGTCTTGTCGACGTGCCGCCGGCCGACTGGTCCTTTGTGATCGGGGTCAACATTCTGGGGATCGTCCACGGCATCCGCCATTTCGTCCCGGCGATCCTGAAGCACGGCGAGGAGGGGCATGTCGTCAACACCGCCTCGGTCGCCGGCTTCCAGAACCGCCGCGGCACCGACCAGGGGCCCTATTCAATGTCGAAATATGCCGCGCTGTCGCTGTCCGAAGCCTTGGAGCACGAGCTGGAGGGCACCAAAATCGGGGTCTCGGTGCTGTGCCCCGGTCCGATCAACACCAACATCGCGCGCGGTGCCCGCAACCGCCCGGACCATCTTGGCGGGCCGCAGGCCCGCTCGCGCGATGAGGCGGTATTGGCGGAGCGGCTCGCGACCACCGGCCTCGACCCGGCGAAGGTCGGCGAGCGGGTGATGGATGCGATCCGCACCAACACCTTCTACGCCTTTGTCGGTGCCGTTCCGGCCGATGTCATCCGGAGCCGCCATCGCCGCATCGAGGCGGCGCTCGACAGCCCGTGGGTGACGCATTACTGACGCCACCGTTCCGACCCCGGCGCGCGATTGCGCGCTGTGCCCGCGGCTGGCCGGCTTTCGGGCGGCGCAGCGCGCGGCCCATCCCGACTGGCACAACGCGCCGGTGCCGTCGTTCGGGGCGGCGTCACCCGAACTGTTGATTGTCGGGCTGGCGCCCGGCCTGCGCGGCGCCAACCGCACCGGGCGGCCGTTCACCGGCGACTATGCCGGCGATTTGCTGTACCGGACGCTGCTCGAATCCGGTTTCGCCGAGGGCAGCTATGCCGCGGCGCCGCAGGACGGGCTCGAACTGCGCCGCGCGCGGGTGACCAACGCGGTGCGCTGCGTGCCGCCGCAGAACCGGCCGCTGCCGGCGGAGATTGCCGCCTGCCGCGGCTTCCTCGCGGCTGAAATTGCGATGGCGCGACCGCGCGCGATGCTGGCGCTCGGCGCCATCGCCCACAATGCGGTGCTGGCGGCCCTGGAGCTGAAGCGGTCGCGCCACCCGTTCGCCCACGGCGCGTTTCACGACCTGCCGAACGGCATGGTGCTTGCCGACAGCTATCACTGCTCGCGGCTCAACACCAACACCGGCCGCCTCACCCCGGCGATGTTCGAGGCGGTGGTCGCCGCCCTTGCCGCGCGGCTGGCCGCCCCGGTTTTATAAATCGCGCGAGCGCATCAGGCGGGCGCGGCTGCGCTGCCAGTCGCGGTCGCGCTCGGCCGCCCGCATGTCCGCCTTGCGCTTGCCGCGGGCGAGGCCGAGTTCGACCTTGGCGCGGCCGCGCTCGTTGAAATAGATCGCCAGCGGCACGACGGTCACCCCCTCGCGGCGGATCGCCCCCAACAGGCGGCTGACCTGCTTCTTGTGCAGCAGCAGCTTCCGCGGCCGCCGCGGTTCATGGTTGAAATGCGCCGAGGCCTTGTATTCGGGGATATTGGCGTTGACGAGGAACATCTCGCCGCCGGTCTCATTGGCATAGGCTTCGGCGATGCTGGCGCCGCCCTGGCGCAGCGACTTGACCTCGGTGCCGTGCAACACCAGCCCCGCTTCGAGGGTGTCCTCGATCAGGTAATCGTGGCGGGCGCGCCGGTTCAGCGCGACGTAACGGTCGGTCGCCCGCACACTCTTCACCCAAGAAAGTCATCCCCGGGCTTGTCCCGGGGATCCACGTGGATGGCCGCGACAAGCCCGGCCATGACGAGAGGAAACTGAAATCCCACTCGGCCTAGTTGATCAGCCCGACGCCGCGCATTGCGGCGGCGACCCGCTCCTGTGTTGCCGGATTCGTTTGGCATAGCGGCAGGCGCACCTCGGGGGTGCAGCGTCCCAACAGCGAGGCGGCGTATTTGACCGGGGCGGGGCTGGTCTCGGCGAACAGCGCCTCGTGCAATGGGATCAGGCGCTCGTTGATCCGCCGGACCGTCGCGATGTCGCCCTTTTGCCAGGCGCCGTGCATCTGCGCGCATAGCGCCGGTGCGACGTTGGCGGTGACGGAAATGCAGCCGTCGCCGCCCTGCGCCAGGTAGGCCACGGCGGTACCATCCTCACCCGACAGCAGGCTGAACTCCCCGCCGATCTCGACCCGCATCTTCAACGGGCGGGTCAAGTCGTTAGTGGCGTCCTTGACCCCGACGATGTTGGGCAGCCTGGCGAGCCGCGCCATCGTCGCGTTCGACATGTCGACCGAGGAGCGGCCGGGGATGTTGTAGATGACGATCGGCAGGTCGACCGCGTCGTGCACCGCCTTGAAATGCTGGTAAAGCCCTTCCTGGGTGGGCTTGTTGTAGTACGGGCAGACGACCAGCGCGGCATCGGCGCCGGCCTTCTTGGCGGCGCGGGTGGCGGCGATCGTGTGGGCGGTCGAGTTGAAGCCCGTGCCCGGGATGACCGGGGCGCGGCCCTTCGCCACCTCGACGGTCAACGCGATCAGGCGCTCCTGCTCCTCGTCTTCGAGCGCCGGGCATTCGCCGGTCGTGCCGATCGGCACGAGGCCGTGCGTGCCCTGGCCGATCTGCCAGGCGACATGCTCCTGAAACGCGCTCTCATCGACCGCGCCGCCGCGGAACGGGGTAATCAGCGCGACCAGCGACCCCTTGAACATGGCTTCCTCCCGGCTGCTGTCGAGGCCCATTGCGGGCCACGATAATCCGCGCCCCCGCCCGCTTCAATATGAACGCGGCGTGACGAACGCGGGGGCTGCCGGGCCTCTGCCGCGCCGGTTGCAGACACGGCGATCTTATCGCCTTGCCGCCGGTGATGCGACCCCGTACACAAGTCGACACACGTTCATTGACGGAGTCGCCGCAATTGCGCCTGCGACCCTGCGTTTTGCTTGCATCCCTGGTAGCGCTGGCGGCGCTTTCCGGGCCGCTGCGTGCCGAAAAGGCGCCGGCCGACAAGCCGCCCGCCGCCGCGGACGCCCGCAGCGCCTCGGTCGCCGCCATATCCGACGCGCGCAGCGGCGAGTGGAAGAAAGCCTATGCCGAGGCCGGCAAAAGCAGCGACCCGGTGGTGGCAAAGGCGGTGCGCTGGCTCGATTACACGCGTACCCCCGGCGACCGGTTCGCGCCGATTGCCGCCTTCATCGACGCCAACCCCGGCTGGCCGCTTCGTGGGATTCTCGACCGCCGCGCCGAGGAGGCGCTCGCCCATGAAAGCGACGACAAGGCCGCCTCCTGGTTCAAGCGTCACCCGCCGGTCAGCGGGATGGGCAAAATGCGGGCCGCGGAAATCCTGATCACGCAGGGCAAGACCGCGGAGGGTACCGCTGCGCTGCGCGCCGCATGGATCGGCAGCGATTTTGCCGCCGATGACGAGCGCGCGATCCTCAAGCGATTCGCCGCGAGCCTGCGGCCCGAGGATCACGGCCGCCGCCTCGACCGCTTGCTGTGGGACGGCGATGCCGATTCAGCCCGGCGCATGCTGCCGCTGGTTTCGTCCGATGAGCGCGCCCTTGCCGAGGCCCGGCTGGCGCTGATCGGCAGCACCGCCAAGCCCGGCCCGCTGCTGGCCAAGGTGCCGGCGGCGCAGCGCGGCGACCCCGGCCTTGTCTTCGACGAAGTCCGCTGGGATCGCAAGAAGGACAAGTACGACGAGGCGGCGCAGCTGCTCCTGGCGCACGAGGATAACCCGGTTCGGCCCAAGGCGTGGTGGAAGGAACGGATGCTGGTCGCCCGGCACCTGCTCGCCGCCGGCAATCCCGATCTCGCCTACCGGCTGGTCGAGCGGCATTCGGCAGGTTACGACCTGGCCGCGACCGACGCCGAATTCCTGAGCGGCTACATCGCCTTGCGCTTCCACAAGGACGCGCCGCTGGCGTTCGACGATTTCGCCCATCTCCTCGCGCAGACGACCAGCCCCTACGCCAAGTCGCGTGCCGCCTACTGGGCCGGGCAGGCGGCGGCGGCCTTCGGCAACCCTGATCTCGCGGCCAAGTGGTACAGTGTCGGCGCCGAAAACATGGCGACCTTCTACGGCCAGCTGTCGGCGCACGAACTCGGCAGCGACGCGCCGCCGCACCCGGTTGCCGAGCCGGCCCCCGACCCGGCGCAGATCGCCAGGTTCGAGGCCGACGAGTTGGTACACGCGGCCGAGCTGTTTCTCGCCGCCGGCGACCAGGCGCATGCCGCGGCCTTTCTGATGAAACTGGCGGCCGGCGCCAAGACCCCGCTCGATTTCGCGATGCTGGCGTCGCTGGCCGAGCGCTATCACCGCCCCGAACTGGCGATCGCCGTGGCGCGGCATGCGATCGCCGCCGGCATGCCGCTGATGATGCACGGCTACCCGGTGACCGCGCTGCCGCCCGGCGGCAGCCCCCCCGAGCGGGCGTTGCTGCTCGCGATCATGCGCCAGGAAAGCTCGTTTTCGCCGGACGCGACGAGCCCGGTCGGGGCGCGCGGCCTGATGCAGCTGATGCCGGCAACGGCGAAGATGGTCGCCGGCCGATTGCAGGTGCCGTTTTCGCTCGCCAAGCTGACCAGCAACGGCCTCTACAACATCAAGCTCGGGCGCTCCTACCTCGAACGGCTGATCGACGATTTCGGCGGCTCGTACCCGCTGGCGATCGCCGCCTACAACGCCGGGCCGGGGCGGGTTCGGCAGTGGCTGCACGATTTCGGCGACCCGCGCGGCCCGGATATCCGCATGATCGACTGGATCGAGATGATCCCGTTCAACGAAACGCGCATCTACGTCCAGCGGGTGTTGGAAAACCTGCAGGTCTATCGCGGCCAGGAGGGCGACAACCCGGCCGCCTTCTCGCTGGTCGCCGACCTCGCGCGCTGACCGGCGGACCGGGAGCAAGCCGCAACCGCGCACCGCCGGCCTGCGCCGTCCCGCGCGGGTGACGCCGCCGATGATCGCGTGCACAATGGCCGCGTCAGAAGAAGGTGCCGCTTTGTCCGAGTTTACCAATCGCGTCGAACTGACGGCGCCCGATATCGAACCGTATCGCGCCGGCAACACCGGAATCCCCTACGTCACGGCGTTTGAGGCGCCGGCGCCGGGGCCGCATGTCGTGGTTGCCGCGCTGACCCACGGCAACGAGATTTGCGGCGCAATCGCCCTCGACCGGCTGCTTCGCGCCGATATAAGACCGCGGCGCGGGCGGCTGACCCTGGCATTCAACAACGTTGGCGCCTACCGCGAATTCGACCCGCGCTATCCGATCGCGTCGCGCTATATCGACGAGGATTTCAACCGGTTGTGGAGCCCGGCGACGCTGGACGGGTCCCGCCGCTCGGCCGAACTCGAGCGCGCCCGTGCATTGCGGCCGGTGGTGGATAGCGCCGATTTTCTGCTCGACCTGCACTCGATGCAGTATGCGACGGCCCCGTTGATGCTGGCCGGCCTCTTGCCGCGCTCGCGCGAGCTGGCGCGGCGGGTCGGCATCCCCGAATTGATCATGTGCGACGCCGGCCACGCCGCAGGGCCGCGGATGCGCGACTACGGCGGTTTTGGCGACCCGGCCTCCGGCAAAACCGCGCTGCTGATCGAGTGCGGCCAGCACTGGGAGCGACGCGCCGCCGAAGTCGCAACCGACGTGATGCTGCGTTTCCTGGTCGCCCTCGATGTCGTGCGGTCGGAGGACGTGGCGGCGCTTGGCGGGCCGGATTTCGCGGCGCACCCCCGCCAGCGGGTCATCGAGGTTACCGAGGCGGTGACCATCCAGGGCGACCGCTTCGACTTCGCCGGCGATTTTCGCGGCCTCGAAGTGCTGCGCGAAAAGGGCACGCTGATCGGCCATGACAGCGGCCGCGAGGTGCGCACGCCCTACGACGATTGCGTGCTGATCATGCCGTCGCGGCGGCTCGTCCGGGGCCAGACGGCGGTGCGCCTCGGGCGCTACATCGATTGAGCCGGCCCGCCGCCGCCCCGGTAAAGGAGAGCTTTCCGCCGATCGTCGGCGCTGGCGCCCGAATCCTCGTCCTCGGCACCCTGCCGGGCGAAGAGTCGCTGCGCCGCGTCGAGTATTACGCGCACCCGCGCAACCTGTTCTGGCCGATTGTCCATGCGCTGTTCGGCGAAAGCCCCGTCGCCGCCTACGCCGAGCGGCTGGCGTTCCTCCAGGAGCATGGGATCGCGCTGTGGGACGTCTGCGCCGCCGCCGAGCGCGACGCCAGCGCTGATTCCACAATCCGCTGCGAGAGGCCGAACCCGATCCATGCCCTGCTCGATGCGCATCCGGCGATCGGCGCGGTCGCCTTCAACGGCAGCGGCGCGCAGCGGCTTTACGACCGCCACTTTGTGCGCCGCCCGGGACTCCTCTATCTCGCGCTGCCATCCACCAGCCCGGCCCACGCGCGGCTCGATTTCGCCGAAAAGCTGAACCGCTGGCGGCCGCTGCATGCCGCGCTGGTTGCCGAAAGGTGATCTTGCGGCGGGCCGGGGGTCGCAATATGTGTATTACGCCGCCCGAGGATACACATATGCGCACCAATATCGATATCGACACCGGCCTGATGGACGAAGCGCAGCGCCTGACCGGGCTGAAAACCAAACGCGCTGTCGTCGAGGAGGGTCTAAAGACGCTGATCCGGCTGAGGCGGCAGACCGGGATCCTCGACCTCGCCGGCAGAATCGAGTTCTGGGACGATCTCGACGACAGCCGCGATCGTTCTGCTGAATGATCGTCGTCGACAGCTCGGTGTGGATCGATCATCTGCGCGGGATCGCAAAAGCGCCGGTCATCCGGTTGCGCGCGCTGATCGGCCGGCAGGAGCTGATCGTCGGCGACCTGATCCTTTGCGAGGTATTGCGGGGCGTGCGATCCGAGGCGCAGGCGAGCATCGTGCTGGCGGCGTTGCGCGCCTTTCCGATCGTCCCGCTTGCCGATCCCGGTCTTGCCGTCAAGGCCGCCGCCAATTACCGGCTGCTGCGCGGGCGCGGCATCACGATACGATCGACCATCGATCTGATCGTCGGCACATTCTGCATCGAGCACGGCCACGCGCTGCTGCACGGCGATCGCGATTTCGAAGCCATGGAGCGCTTTCTCGGTCTGCGGACCGCCTAGCGCCGCGGAGGGTATTTATGGAGCGCAATTACGAGACGATTCGGGTCGAGGATAAGGGCGACGGGCTGGCGGTCGCCACCCTCAACCGGCCGCAGGTCGCCAATGCAATGAACACCCAGATGGGGCACGACCTGCTGGCGTTCTTCGATGCCGTCAATGCCGACCCGCTGGCGCATCGCTGCATCGTCCTGACCGGGGAGGGCGACAAGGCGTTTTGCGCCGGCGGCGACCTCAAGGAACGGCTCGGCATGAGCGATGAGACCTGGCAGGCGCAGCATCTGTTGTTCGAGCGCATGATCCGCGCCTTTATCGGCTGCCCGGTGCCGGTGGTCGGCGCGATCAACGGCGCCGCCTATGCCGGCGGCTGCGAACTGGCGCTGTGCTGCGATTTCCTCTATGCCGCCGAAACCGCGCGCTTTGCGCTGACCGAGGTAACGCTCGGCATCATGCCGGGGGCGGGCGGCACCCAGAACCTGCCGCGCGCGGTCGGCGAGCGGCGCGCCAAGGAGATCATCCTGACCGGCCGCCCGTTTTCGGCCCAGGAGGCCCATGACTGGGGCATGGTCAACCGGCTGTGCGCTCCCGGCCGGCTGATCCCCGATGTTCTCGAGACGGCGCGTCGCATCGCCGACAACGCCCCGATCTCGGTGCGCCAGGCCAAGCATTCGATCCATTACGGGCTGCAGATGGACCTGGCCTCCGGCATGATGTTCGAGATCGAGGCCTATAACCGTATGGTCCCGACCGAGGACCGCCGCGAGGGCATCGCCTCGTTCAACGAAAAGCGCAAGCCGCGCTTCACCGGGCGGTAGTGTCCCGAACCAGAGGTTCGATCGATCAGAGCGGCTGTTTTCGTCATACCGGCGAAGGCCGGTATCCACGCCTCAACCGCCAACCCGGCGGACAGGTGGGTCCCGGCCTTCGCCGGGACGACGATGTTGAGATGCTGCGAACTTCGGAAGCAGGACAGTAGGGAATAAGCGAACGTAACCGGCGTCTCCCGTCCGGAGGAATGCGCTGCGCTTTTCGGCGCGGCGGCGGTAAGCTCGGTCGCTTCAAAGGAGGGACCGCATGGACGGCACGACGACGGCGGCAATTTCGACCGGTCTGACCCAGACCCTGGCGGCGCGTGCCAGCGCCCTGTCCTATGAAGCGCTGCCCGAGACGGTGCGCGCGGTGGCGCGGCAATGCGTGCTCGACTATTACGGGGTGGCGTTGGCCGGGGCCGACGATCCGCTGCTCGGCATTCTGCTTGACGAGCTGGCCGAGGCCGGCGGCGCGGCGCAGGCCGGGCTGATCGGCCATCCCGCCCGGCTGCCGGTGCTGTCGGCGGCGCTCGTCAACGGCGCCGCCGGCCACGCGCTCGATTACGACGACGTGAACCTGGCGATGCCGGGGCACCCGTCGGTCGCGATCCTGCCGGGCCTCTTGGCGCTCGCCGAACAGCGCGGCAGTTCCGGGCGCGAGGTGATCGCCGCGTTTGTCGCCGGCTACGAGACCGCCTGCCGGATCGGCTCGGCAATGCGGCCGGGGCATTACAATCTCGGCTTCCACGCGACTGGCACGGTTGGCGCGTTCGGCGCCGCGGCGGCCTGCGCCCGCCTTCTCGGCCTCGATGCCGAGGCGACGGCGCGCGCGCTCGGCGTTGCCGGCACCCAGGCAGCCGGCCTCAAGTCGCAATTCGGCACGATGTGCAAGCCTTTCCATGCCGGCAAGGCGTCCTATAACGGGCTGCTCGCGGCGCGGCTGGCGGCGCGCGGCTTTTCGAGCCGACCCGACCTCGTCGAGTGCGAGCAGGGCTTTGCCCCGACGCACGGCCCCGATTTCCGCCCGGACAAAGCCCTCGCCGAGCCGGCGGGCGGCTTTTACATCCTCGCCAATTTGTTCAAGTATCACGCGGCCTGCTACCTGACGCACGGGCCGATCGAGTGCGCCCGCGCGGTGCGCGCGCACGGCGCGGTGCCGGAGCGGATTGCGAAAATCAGCCTCAAGCTCGACCGCAGCTGCGACCGGGTGTGCAATATCCCGGCGCCGCGCGACGGTCTTGAAGCGAAGTTCAGCCTGCGCCAGACCGTGGCGATGGCGCTCTCCGGGGTCGATACCGCCAGCCTCGACACCTACAGCGCGGCGACCGCGACCGACCCGGCCCTCGTCGCGTTGCGCGACAGGGTCGATCTCGATTTTCAGGACGCCTGGCCGCAGGCCGCCGCCGAGATCGCGGTTACCCTGGCCGATGGCCGGGTCATCCAGGCCAGCCACGATGCCGGGGTGCCGTCTTCCGATATCGCCGATCAGGGTGAGCGGCTGGCCGCGAAGTTCGATGCGCTGGCTGCGCCGGTGGTCGGCGCCGCGCGGGCCCGCGAATTGCGCGAGGCGATCGGCGGGCTCGCCGCCGCCTCGAATATCGCGGAAATCGCCCGGCTCGCCGCCGGTTGAGCTTTGTTGGAGCGCGGGCGTCCCGCCCACAATTTCGGCGGAAGGGGCGGGCCGGAGGCCCGCCGTCCGATGCAGGGCAACCCTAGCAGGGCAAAACCAGGGCCACACGGGGAGGGTCAATGTCCGATTATCCGCTGACCAACGGCGATCTCGCGGCGCTCGGGTTCGAGGCGGCGCCCCTCGACCATCTCGACCGGCTGATCCGTGAGCATATCGAGGAGGGCCGCTACCCCGGCGCGCAGATCGCGCTGGTGCGCGACGGGCAGCTGGCGCTGTTCCGCAGCTATGGCCTCGCCCGGAGCGGACCCGATCCCCTGCCGGCCCGAGACGACACGCTGTTCCTGCTGTTCAGCCAGACCAAGGTGTTGACCAGCGCGGCGGTCTGGACCCTGGT
>DASUKH010000053.1:0-12479 GCA_036278835.1 Allostellaceae bacterium | reverse complement strand
CCCGACGGCTCGCTCTATGGCGATATGTTCGACGGCGTCGGGTTCGTCCGCGCCGCGAAGCGCGCGGGGTTCGATTTCGCCGGCGCCGATTGCCTGATCGTCGGGGCGGGCGGGGTCGGCTCGGCGATCGCCGCCGCGATCGCCGCCGAAGGGCCGGTCATGATCGCGCTGTTCGATATCCGCGAGACGGCGGCGCAGGGCCTTGCCGCCCGCCTGCGCCGGCACTATCCCGGCGTGCCGGTCCGGCTCGGCGGCAACGACCCCGCCTCGTACCGCCTCGTCGTCAACGCGACCCCGCTCGGCATGGCGGGGGGCGACCCGCTCCCCTTTCCGCCGGAGCGGCTCGACCCCGGCACCCTGGTCGGCGACGTGGTGCTGGGGGCCGGGACGACGCCGTTGCTTCAGGCCGCCTCCCGCCGCGGCTGCCGCACGCTCGTTGGCACCGACATGCTGTTCGAGCAGATCCCGGCCTATCTCGAATTTTTCGGCTACGGCAGCGCGACCCCCGACGAACTTCGCGCTGTCGCCCGGATTGCCTACTGACGCGCCGCCTCGGCCGGCCGCGAAGCCGGGTCGCGTTTTCCCTTTTCAAAGCGGAGCCGCCGGGCGCAGTCTTTGTTCCACAACTTCGTTGACGCGGAGGGCGGTCGGTGACGACCGAGCGGTCCCGGATTTGCAAAGGTTGCTGGCAGCAGCTGCGCCTTCCCGTGCCGCTGCACGGGGTCGCATCGCTGCCGTTCCGGCTGTTCGGCATCCGGCCGAGCCGGATGAACCCGAACACCTGCACGATATGCGAGATGATGTTCACCAAGGTGATGCGCACGCGTAACATCACGGTCGATGTCAGCATCCTGTTCGCCGATCTGCGCGACTACACCGGGTTGTCGCAGAGGCTGCCGCAGGATCGTCTCGCGGCGCTCCTCGATTCGTTTTATGACCTGTGCGCCGAGGCGGTGTGGGCGCACGACGGCCTCCTCAACAAGACGATCGGCGATGCGGTGATGGCGGTATTCAACTTCCCGATCCGCCATCCCGATCACGCGGCGCGCGCCGTCGCGGCGGCCCGCGACATCCAGCGCCGCGCCGGCGAGGGCGGCTACGCGCCCGCCGGGGAGCGGGACGGCGGCGGCGCGCTCGCGATCGGCGTCGGCATCGACAGCGGCAAAGTCAGCTTCGGCGAATTCGGCCGCTCGCATCGCGATCTGACCGCGATCGGCACGGTCGTCAACACCGCCGCGCGGGCGCAAGGCGTGGCGCAGCCTGGGCAGATCCTGGTGACCCGATCGGTGCGCGAGCGCTCGGCATCGGCTTTGGCAGCGGCCGAGGGACGCCTGTACGAATTGAAGGGCATGACCGAGCCGGTCGAACTCTACGCTGCATGAGCCAGGCGCGCCCGCATCGGGTCCTGAGCGGGGTTGTCCTCTTTCCGAGTAGAAGCAGCACAGCGAGGTTGAGATGTCTCAACCTCCTTTTCAAAAGGGGCGGAGCATGGATCGGGTTTGTTCCTGTGGTGGCGCGCATCGGTTCGACCGGCGGCATTTGTTCGGGATGGCCGGGGCGGCGACGCTGTTGGCGCTAAGCCCGTATCCGGTGCAAGCCGCATACGGCGAGTACGAGGCGATGGTGCTGGCCTGCATCGACCCGCGCATGCAGGAGCCGGTTTACGAGTACCTCAAAAAAGCCGGGCTGACCGGAAAGTACAGCCAGTTCACGATCGCCGGTGCCGCGATCGGCGTCGTCGCGCCGAAATTCAAATCCTGGCATAAGACGTTCTGGGACAATCTCGCGGTCTCCGAGGAACTGCACCGGGTCAAGCGGGTCATCGTCATCGACCACCGCGACTGCGGCGCCGCCAAGGTCGCTTACGGCGACGCCAGCATCGCGACCCCTCAGGCCGAGAACGAGACGCACCGGCGCGCGCTGGCCGAATTCCGCCGCGAGCTCGCCCACCGCCATCCGAAGCTCAAGGTCGACACCGGCCTGATGGCGCTCGACGGATCGATGATGACGTTTTCGTAGCGGACGCTTCGGGCCGCCGTTCCGGGCTGATCACGCCGGCAATCTCGACAGTCGGAAGCGCGCGCTGACGGTTGGCTCAGGGCGGCGGGAGCGCGCCACCCTGGCCGACCGCCGCAGGCTCAGCGCGGCGGCAACAGGCAGAACCCCTGCGCCTCGATCCGCAGCGCCGGGTTGAATTTGCTGCGGAAATTCTCGAGCGCGATCGCTGCGGTCAGTTCGACGATCTGCGCGTCGGTGTAATGCTCGCGTAGCCGGGCGAACAGCGCGTCATCGACCGACTGCCCGGTGATCGTCATGCGCTCGGCATATTCGAGCGCCACACGTTCGGCCTCGCTGAATCGTGCGCTGTCGCGCCATTGCCCCACATCCGCCAGCTTCTCGACGCCGCCATCGCCGTCCCTCACACGGAGGGAATTGATGTCGACTCAGAACGGGCAGCCGTTGATCGAAGCGACCCGCAGGCTGACCAGCGGCACGATGCCTTCCGGCAGCTGTCCCGACTGCGCGATGGCGGCGCCCATCGCCTGCGCCGCCTTGAGGATCGGCGGGCAGTGCGCCATGATTTTGGTCGGGTTCAGGAGATCGCCGAACATCTCGCGTTGTCGGCGGAACACCTCGGCGAGGATCGGATCGCCGCCGTCATCCTCGATTTCCGGCACTCTCGGCATGGTCTGTCTCCTTATAGCAAACCCGACGGACCGCGGGCCTTCCGCCCGCCCGCACGCGGGTTGGGACGCCCGCGCTCCCAACCTATCCATTGCGTACTAGCCGACCCGGCCGGGCGCCGGTCTCGGCGCCCTCCTCGAAGATCGGGGTGCCGGCGACCAGAATGGCGCGGTAGCCGTCGACCCGCTGCACGAGGCGGCGGCCGCCGGCCGGCAGGTCGTGCACGATTTCCGGCTGGTGCAGCCTGAGCCGGCTGAAATCGATCAGGTTGAGGTCGGCGCGCAACCCCGGACGGAGCCGGCCGCGGTCGTTGAACCCGAAGAAATCGGCGGTCTCGCTGGTCTGCATCTTGACGAGCTGTTCCAACGGCAGGCCGGGGCCGCGCCTGCGGTCGCGCGCCCAATGGCTCAGCATGTAGCTTGGCAGCCCGGCATCGACGATCTGCCCGCAATGCGCGCCGCCGTCGCCAAGCCCGAGCAGGGTCGCCGGATCGAGCAGCAATTCGCGGATCTGCTCGTGGTCGCCGTGCACGTAGCCGACCACCGGGAAGAACAGAAACCGGTCCGGCCCTTCGGTCAGGTAGTCGTAGGCGACCTCGTCCGGCGTGTGGTTGGAGCGGGCGGCGATCGCGGCGACGCTCTTGTCGGCGGTCGGCTCGTAATCTAGCGGTTCGCCCATCGCGAACATCCGATCCCAGGCGGTCGCGACAAAGCGGATGAACTGCCCCTGGCGCGCCAGCTCGCGCTCGGAGGGCGCCTCGGCGAGCACTTGCGCCCGCAATTCGGGATCGCGCAGCCGCGCCCAGCGCTCGGCCGACGGGAGCTTGTCGAGCGCGCGGTAGCTCGGCCGGAAGGTAAACGGGTTGATCGAGGTATTGTGGCCGAGAATGGCGCCGACCGGGCGGCCCGCGACCTGCGCCGTGATCCGCCCGCCGACGGCGCGCGCCTGGTGGACGCCGCGCATCAGGCGGCGCCAGCGCTCGGGGTCGGTCGGCCGGTCGGTAAGAAGGAACCATACCGGGCGGCCGGTCTCCTTGGAGAGGCGGGTCATCCAGGCGAATTCGCGCGCCTCGTCCTCGAAATCGCTGTTCATGCCAAAGGCGCCGCGGCCCGCCGCGCCGATCGCGCCGCCGATGCCGGTCAATTCGGCCTCCTCGGCGTGGTGCGCGGGGACGAGATCGCCGGTCTTGGTCTTGTGCGAGTAGGTGCGCGAGGTGGTGAAGCCGAAGGCGCCGGCGCGCAACGCCTCCCCGGTCAGTTGCCGCATGCGCGCGATATCGTCCGGGGTCGCGGCCTCGCGGTTGATGCCGCGCTCGCCCATCACATAGACGCGCAGCGGATGGTGCGGGATTTGCGCCGCTATGTCGATCGTGCGGGGCAGGCGGGCCAGCGCGTCGAGGTATTCGGGAAAGCTCTCCCATTCCCACGACAGCCCCTCGGCGAGCGCGGTGCCGGGGATGTCTTCGACCGCCTCCATCAAATCGATCAGCTCGCCGCGATGCTCCTTGCGCACCGGCGCGAAGCCGACCCCGCAATTGCCGAACAGGATGGTCGTGACGCCGTGCCAGGAGGAGGGCGCCAATACCGGGTCCCAGGTCGCCTGGCCGTCGTAATGGGTATGGACATCGACCCAGCCCGGGGTGACGAGCAGCCCGGCCGCATCGATGTGGCGCCGCGCCGGCCCGGCCTTGCCGCCGACCGCGACGATCCGGTCGCCGTCAATCGCCAAATCGCCGGTGAAGGCCGGCGCGCCGGTGCCGTCGATAATCGTGCCGCCGCGGATCGCGATATCGTGCATCGAGGCTCCTCCCATACGCGCTTTTCAACTCGTGGAAAAAAATGCGCCGCCCGCCGTCGCGGCGCAATCCCGCTCCCCGCATGCCGCGCATGCTCCGGGACCGCCGGCGTCCCGCCGCATGCCGGCCGGAGGCCGGCGGCCCAAAGGCAGCGGCTGTCGGCGGAATGCGCTACGCTGTTCCGCCCTACGAAATGCGGACTCCAGGGAGGAAAGGCATGAGCGACACGCAACGGACGGCGATCGTGACCGGCGCGGCCGGCGGCATTGGGCGCGAGTTCGTGCGCGGGCTGCTGGCGGACGGTATCCGGGTGGCGGCGGTGGACCGCACCGCCGAGGGCCTCGAGGCGGTTGCCGCGAACGCGCGTGCGGCCGGGCATGATGCGGCCCTGCTGACAATCGCCGCCGACCTCGCCCAGGATGCCGCTGCCTCCGATATCGTGGGGCAGACCCGCGCCCGCTTCGGCCCGATCGATATCCTCGTCAACAATGCCGGGGTCGGCCAGGCGACCTTGCGCGCCGACAACTGGCAGCGACCGCTCCGCTTTTGGGAGGTGCGGCCGGACGACTGGCGCCGCTTTCTCGCGGTGCATACGACGGCGCCGCTGCTGCTGGCTCAGACGGTACTGCCCGACATGCGGCAGAGCGGAAGGGGTCGCATCGTCAACGTGACGACCAGCCTCGGCACGATGATCCGCAGCGGCTCGCCGACCTACGGCCCCTCGAAGGCGGCGCTCGAAGCGCTGTCGGCGGTCATGGCCAAGGACCTCGCCGACAGCGGCATCACGGTCAACGTGCTGGTGCCGGGCGGGGTGACCAATACCGGCATGGTGCCGGCCGAATCGGGGTTCGATCGCGGCCGCATGATCCAGCCTGCGGCGATGGTGCCGCCGCTCCTCTGGCTGGTATCTGATGCCGCGCAGAACGTCACCGCGCGCCGCTTTCTCGCGGTCCATTGGGACCCGGCATTGCCGCCCGCCGCGGCCGCCGAAAAGGCCGGGGCGCCGATCGCCTGGACCGACATCGCGACGATGCCGATCGAGCCGCCGCGGCAGGCGTGAGCCGAGGCCGTGCGGAATGCTGAACCGCCGCCTCCTGTTTACGACATAAGCGCGCCAGCCTTTGTTGTCGCGCAATGCGAACTGTTGGAGGACGCGGAATGAAGCGAGCCCTTGTTATTGCCGGTGCGGCGCTGCTGGCCGCCGGGCCGGCGCTCGCCGATCAGACGATCACCTACGAAAAGAGCACGACGACCACCTCGACGTCCGTAGCGCCCGTAGCGCCCGCCGTCGGCAGCACCACCTCGACCGTCGTCATCGCGCCGACCCCGCCGCCGGCGCCGCGCGTCGAGGCGCCGCCGCCGCCGCCGGGTCCGGCCGTCGCGTGGATCCCGGGGCACTGGTCATGGAGCCCGGACAGCTCGGGCTATGTCTGGATCGACGGCCGGTACGCCGAGCCGCCGCGCGCCCATGCCTCATGGGACGCCGGCCAATGGGTCCACCGCGGCGCCGGCTGGGTCTGGGAAGACGGCCACTGGAGCGACTGATGCTGGAATTCTCCCTCTCCCGCTATGCGGGAGAGGGAGAAAGGCGGTCACACCGCCGGCCGGGTGCGAACCTCATCGGGGACCTTGCGGGAGAGGAACTGGCCGTCGCTGAGGGCGCCGGTCAGCCGGCCGTTCTCGACAACGGTCTTGCCTCGCAGCATCGTCAGGCTCGGCCAGGCGGCGAGGTCGCGGCCCTCCCACGGCGAGTAATCCGCTTCGTGCATCTCGGCGGCGCGCACGACGTGCCGCTTGCGCGTATCGAGCAGCACGATGTCGGCGTCGGAACCGACTGCCAGCGCGCCCTTACGCGGGTAAAGGCCCAAAATCTTCGCGGCGTTGGCCGAAATCAGGTTGACGAACTGGGTCAGGTCGTATCCCCGCTTCTCCACCGTTTCGGTGTAGATCAGCGAGACGCGCGGCTCGACCCCGGCATTGCCGCCAGTCGTGTCGTCGATCCGGCTGCCTTGCAGTTTGTATTTCAGCGGGCAGCAGATTTCGTCGGTGGCGACGGTCTGGATCGCGCCGTGATTGGTGCCGGCCCACAATGCCTTCTGGTCCTCGTCGAATTTCAATGACGGGTAGGTGTGGTAGATCTGCCCGTTCGGCCGTTTATAATCCTCGGCCTTGTACATCAGGTACTGGTGCAGGGTTTCGCCATAGATCGGCACGCCTTCGGCGCGCGCATTGGCGATTGCCTTGACCCCGGTCGCCGCCGAGGTGTGCAGCATGTAGAGCGCGCAGCCTTCGACATTGGCGGCGAGGCGGATGACCCGGTTGAACGCCAAATCCTCGCTCAATGTCGTATGAACTTCGGCCATGTTGTGGAAGCTGGTGCGCCCCTCGCGGGTCAGCTTCTCATACATGTGCATGACGAGGTCGTTGTCCTCGGCGTGGATCGCCGCGATGCCGCCGGACTGGGCGAGCGCCTTCAGCACCTCCCAAATGCTGCCGAACGGCACCATGCGGCCCTTGCGCGACGGCGTGATGTCGGTCGTGAACATCTTGACCGAGGCATGGCCGGCGGCGACCGCCTCCTTCAATTGGTCGGGGATCGTGTGGTCGAGCTTGCCCTGGACCATGACGTGAAAGCCGTAGTCGCAGTGGCAGTCGCCGGCCCATTCCTTCTGCCGCCGCTCGATCGCCTGCTGCACGTTGTTGTCGCCGTCGACGAGCGCGAAATCGAGGATCGTCGTGGTGCCGCCGAACAATGCCGCCTGACTGACCCGGTCGGGGCCGTCGGTCATATTGGGCTGGCTCTGGCCGGGCACCGGCATCGGCCAGCGGCAATGGACATGCGGATCGACGCCGCCGGGAATGACGATCTGGCCGATCGCGTCGATCGTGCGGCCGGCACCGAGCGGGGCGAGCGTGCCGGGCGCGCCGATCACGGCGATTTTGCCGCCCTCGATGCCGATATCGGCTTTCTCTGCGCCGGTGGGCAGAACGGCGGTGCCGCCGGTGATCACGGTTTCGAGCATGGCTGTCTCCTCTATTGGCCGCGGTGGAGCGCCGGCGTCCCGCCGGCATGCCGGCCGGAGGCCGGCGGTCCGATCAGGACGGGCGAGGCGAACGCGAAACGGTCGAGAATCTCGGCGGCCGCGATGTCGTGGGCGACGAAAACGAGCCGGCTGCGGCGGTCGGCGTCGGGCCAGTCCGCGAGCCATTCCGGCGCCAGCAGTGCGTGCTGCGCCGCCTGGATCAGGGCGGGGCGATCCGGCGCGTCGGCAAAGGCGACGATGCCCTTGACCCGCAACAGGTCGTAGCCGCGCTCGCGCGCCAGTTCGCCGAGCGCCCGGGCGAAATCGAACCGCCCGAGCGGGCCATTGAAAATGATGGTGTAGGCCGCGATGCCGTGCGTATGCGCCGCGTGATCTGTTTCGTCATGGCCGGGCTTGTGCCGGCCATCCACGTGGATGCCCGGCACAAGGTCGGCCATGACGGGTTTGGGTCTTTGGGCGAACAGCACCGCCGCCGGGTCGGCATCGGTGCCGCCGACGATTCTGTCCGCATTGGGGTTCAGCGCGTCGAGCCGTTGGACGAGCGCCGCGCCGAACGGCGCGAGGTCGGTCTTCGAGATGTAGAGCGCGTCGGCCACCGCGGCCTGCCGGGCCGCCTCGGCGAAGCGGTCGAGGTTGGCGGCGCCAGTCGGGGCATCGACTACGGTCACGATGCGGGCGAGCCGCAGACGGTGATCGAGCAGCGGATCGGTGCCGAGGGTGAACAGGATCGGGCCGGGGTCGGCGAGGCCGCTGGTTTCGATAACGATGCGGCGGAAGGCGCGGATGTCGCCGGCGTCGCGTCGCTCGACGAGGTTGCGCAGGGTCCGCGCCAGATCCTCCCGCACCGCGCAGCACAGGCAGCCGCCGGGCAGCTCCAGCACGTCGCCTTCGACGAAATCGACGAGGAAATGGTCGATCGCGACCGCGCCGACCTCGTTGATCACAACCGCCGTATCGGCGAAGGCCGGGGCGCTCAGCCCGTGCCGCAGCAGCGTCGTCTTGCCGCTGCCGAGAAACCCGGTCAGCACCGTCGTCGGGATGTCGTTTGCCGCCGCTTCGCGGTCCACCACCGGATATCCGTTTGCCGTCGCCGACTATCGAATAGGCGCGATCGTTTCACGACGCCGGGGCCGCGGCAAGTGGGCGCAGTGCCATCGTTCCGCCGCGCGCCGGCATCACGCAAGTGGTTGCAATCTCGCGCTTGCGCTACCATCATGCCAGCCATAACGGTGCTGCATGCGGTGCCATAACATTTGGGAGGACGCCAGCCTCATGGCGCCAAGCGAGAGTTCCGACGAGGTTATTCTCGCCGTCGACCGCGTCTCCAAGCGGTTCGGCGGCGTGCGTGCGGTGGAGGACGTTTCGATTACCGTGCGGCGCGGCGAGATCGCCTCGGTGATCGGCCCGAACGGCGCCGGCAAGACATCATTGCTCAATATGATCAGCGGCTTCTACCGGCCCGACACCGGCTCGATCGTCTTCGAGGGCCGCGACACGACAAATGCCCGGCCGGCACAGGTTGCCGCCCTCGGCATCGCCCGCACCTTTCAGAACATCGCGCTGTTCGCCGGCATGACTGTGCTCGACAACATCATGCTCGGCCGCCACGTGCGGATGAAAACCGGCATCCTCTCGGCCTTCGTTTATTGGGGGCTGGCGCAGCGCGAGGAGGTCGTCAATCGCGCGCGGGTCGAAGAGATCATCGACTTTCTGGAATTGCAGGATTTGCGCAAGCAGCCGACCAGCGGCCTCGCCTATGGACTGCGCAAGCGGGTCGAACTGGGGCGCGCGCTGGCGCTCGACCCCAAGCTGTTGCTGCTTGACGAGCCGATGGGCGGGATGAACCAGGAAGAAAAGGAGGACATGGCCCGCTACATCCTCGACGTCAACGAACAATGGGGCACCACGATCATCCTGATCGAGCACGACATGACCGTGGTGATGGACATTTCCGACCGGGTCACCGTGCTCGACCGCGGGCGCCGCATCGCCGACGGCACGCCCACAGAGGTGCAGCAGGACCCCGCGGTGATCGCCGCCTATCTCGGCGCCGGCAGCCACAAGGTGAGGGCGGCATGAGCGTCGAGAACACCCTGCCGCAATTTCTGCGGCGCAATGCCGAGCAGATCCCGGACCGCGCCGCGCTACGCGAAAAGGATCTCGGCATCTGGCAGCCCTACAGTTGGCGGCGCTACTGGAACGAGGTGCGCGAGATCGCTCTCGGGCTTGCCGCGCACGGTTTCAAGCGCGGCGACAAGCTGTCGGTGATCGGCGAAAACCGGCCGCGGCTCTATTTCGCGCAGCTGGCGGCGATCAGCCTCGGCGGGATTTCGGTCCCGGTCTATCAGGACGCGATCGCCACCGAACTCGCTTATGTACTGGACCACGCCGAGACTTCGGTCGTGGTGGCGGAAGACCAGGAGCAGGTCGACAAGGTCCTCTCCCTGCAGGACCGCCTGCCTCATCTGAGACTCGTGGTCTATGACGACCCGCGCGGGCTGCGCCATTACGCCGAACCGATCCTCAAATCGTTCGAGGTGATGCAGGCGGCGGGCGTCGAGTACGGCGCCGCGCATCCGGATTATGTCGAGGCGGCAGTCGCGGCCGGCAAGCCCGGCGATCTGGCATTGTTCTCCTATACCTCGGGCACCACCTCGCGGCCGAAAGGGGTGATGCTGTCGCACGCAAACCTGCTCGAACCGGCGAAGGCTTTTGCCGCGGCCGAGAAATTGCGGGCGAATGACGAGCATCTCGCCTACCTGCCGATGGCGTGGATCGGCAACTCGTTGTTTTCGCTGGCGCTGCACCTGTCGATCGGGTTCACGATCAACTTTCCGGAAAAACCGGAGACGTTGCGCCGCGATCTGCGCGAGGTCGGCCCGACCGTCGCGTTGGCGCCGCCGCGCCTGTGGGAAGGGGCGCTGACCGACATCTTGGTGCGGGCCGCCGATGCCGACCCGGTCAAGCGGCACATATTCACGTTCTTCCGGAGCATCGCCGAGCGCGCCGAGAGCCGCCGTGCCGTGCAGCAGAAATCCTCGGTCGGTCTGCGGCTGCTGCGGGCGATCGGCGAGTTCATGGTCTATGGCCCGGTGCGCGACCAGCTCGGGCTCCGGCGCGCCCGGCTCGTCTATACCGGCGGGGCGCCGCTCGGCGCCGATACGTTCCGCTTCTTCCGCGCCATCGGGGTCAATCTGAAGCAGGTTTACGGCGCCACCGAACTGGCTGGCCTGTGCGCGGTGCAGCCCGACGGCGAGGGCGACCCCGAAACGGTCGGGCGGATGCTGCCCGGCACCGATTTGCGGATCGACGAGGGCGGCGAAGTGCTGGTCCGCTCGGCCGGGATATTCCAGGGCTATTACAAGCAGCCCGAGGCGACGGGCGAGGCGCTCGCCGCGGAGGGCTGGCTGAAAACGGGGGACGCCGGCTTTGTCGACCCGCGCGGCCATCTCGTCATCGTCGATCGCGCCAATGATGTCGGCAAGCTCGCCGACGGCACCGTGCTGGCGCCGCAATTCCTCGAGAACAAGCTGAAATTCAGTCCCTATGTCGGTGAGGCGGTGGTGTTCGGCGACGACCGCCCGTTTGTCGCGGCGTTGGTCGCGATCGACCCTGCCACCGTCGGCAACTGGGCCGAACGCAATAACCTCGCCTACACCTCGTTCCAGGATTTGAGCGCGCGTCGCGAGGTGCGAGAGCTGATCGCCGGCGAAATCCGCAAATGCAATGCGGCGCTGCCGCCGTCGATCCGCATCCGCCGCTTCCTTGTGCTGAACAAGGAGTTCGACGCCGACGACGACGAGATCACCCGCACTCGCAAGGTCCGCCGCCGCTTCGTCGCCGCGAAATACGCCGCGATCGTCGAGGCCTTTTATGGCGGCGCCGAGGAGGTCGAGGTGAGCGCCGAGATCACCTTTGAGGACGGGCGCCGGTCGGTGCTGCGCTCGACCCTGGCGATCGGCGAGGCCGGCGACGCGGAGGCGGCCGGCACCCCGGCGCCGGCGGTGACGGCGAACGAGCCGATGCCAGCCGCGGTCGGGTGAGGGAGACGGCGATGTTCGATCTCCCGTGGCGCTTTATCGCGATCCTGACGGCAAACGGGCTTCTCGTCGGCTCGATGTACGCGCTCGTCGCGCTCGGGTTTGTCTTGATCTACAAGGCGACCGACGCGATCAATTTCGCCCAGGGCGAATTCGTCATGTTCGCCGGATTCCTGGCGGCGGCGACCATCGATCTCGCCGGTCTGCCGTGGTGGATGGGGGCGATCGTCGCGATCGGCGGCATGATCGCGCTGGGGTTCGGCCTCGAGCGGGTGGTGCTGCGGCCGCTGATCGGGCAGTCGGTCATCGCCGTGATCATGGCGACGATTGGCCTCGCCTCGGTCCTGCGCGGCACCGCCACCCTGGCCTTCGGCGCCGGCATCAAGACGATCCCGCTGCCGGTGCCGAGTTCCCCGGTACTGATCGGGCCGTTGATCCTGCCGCCGATCGAGATTGTCGGCGGCGTCGTCAGCCTGCTGTTTCTCGCCGGCTTTGCCTGGTTCTTCCTGAAGAGCCGGGTCGGGGTGGCGATGCGCGCCGTCGCCGACAACCAGCAGGTGGCGATGGCGATGGGGATCAACGTACGCCGCTATTTTGCGCTCGCGTGGGCGCTGGGCGGCGTCGTCTCGGCGCTGGGCGGCATTCTGTGGGGGTCAATGCTGGCGGTCGATAACCAGCTGGCGCTGGTCGGCCTCAAGGTGTTTCCGGTGATGATCCTCGGCGGCCTCGATTCGATCCTGGGCGCGGTCGTCGGCGGGTTGATCGTCGGCGTCGTCGAGAACCTGTCGGCCGGGTTTCTCGACCCGGTTGTCGGCGGCGGCACCAAGGATTTCGTTCCCTACCTTTTGATGATCGCGGTTCTGATGGTGCGCCCGGAAGGCATGTTCGGGCGTCGCCGGATCGAGCGCGTCTAGG
>DASUKH010000052.1:0-16433 GCA_036278835.1 Allostellaceae bacterium | reverse complement strand
GCTCACCACTTGTTGCGCAACTCGCGCAATTTGAGGAACACCGTCTTCTGATCGGGATGCTCCGGCAGGTCCGGAAAGGCCTCGCGCAGCCGGCGGATGACGCTCGGGCTGGTCAGCCGGAAAAAGGTGTTGATCTCCTTTTCGAGCCCTAACGTCGTCACCATCGCGTGCGCCGGGTTCTGCCGCTCGGTTTCCGGCAACAATCCCTTGGCGCGCGAATTGTCGGGTTCGCGGTCGAGGGTGAAGGCAAGATTGCGGCTGATATAGTCGTGCCCGGGATAGACCAGCGTGTCGTCCGGCAGTTTCACGAGCTGCGACGCGAAGGTGTGGTAGAGCTCGTTCGGGTGGCCGCCATTATGGCAGTTGCCCGCGCCGGCGTTGAACAGCGTATCGCCGCAAAACAGAGATGGCCGGTCGGTGTGCGACAAGACGCAGATATGCGCCATGGTATGGCCCGGCGTGTCGAGGCATTCGAGCTCGACGGTGCGGCCGATCTTGATGACGTCGCCGGCCTTCAGGAAGCGATCAATCCCGGCGATCCGGTCCTTGGCGTTGGCGTGCGCGAGCAGCTTGGCGCCGGTCGCCGCGATCATCCGGTCATTGCCGCCGGTATGGTCGTGGTGTTCGTGGGTGTTCAGGATCTGGGTGATCGTCCAGCCCTTGGCTTTCGCCGCCGTGAGGCATTTCTCGGCATCGAGCGGATCGACCGCGAGTGCCTCGCCGGTCTCGCCGCAGGCGATCAGGTAATTAAAATTGCGGCCTGAATTGGCGGTCCAGATCTGTTCTACGAGCATGCGCAGCTCCGCGGCAATGGTGGCCCCCGCCGTGGCGGGGTAGCATGGCGCGGACCGGGCCGGCAAGCCGCGATTGAGGACTTCGGATTGCGGCCCGCGCCGCCGGGTCGGGTGCCCCGGCCGGCTTGCGCGGCCGGCTATCGACCGAACGACCCGATGCCGCAGTGCAGGGCAGGCCCGGCGGCGATATAACCCGATGCCTTATCAGGCGGGCAGAAGATGACCCGAGGAAGCGAGCCGGGCGCCCGGCGCCGGAAATGGATTACTGTCGCGGCGCTCGGCGTCGTGCTGGCGGCAATGACCACCCTCGTCGCCTTCTCGGTGCCGATCTACCGCGCCTTCTGCGCCGCTACCGGCTACAACGGCACCACGCAGCGCGCCACCGAGGCGAGCGCCAAGGTCAGCGACCGCACCGTCACCGTGCGCTTTGCGACCGATGTGGCGCCCGGTCTGCCGTGGCGCTTCGTGCCGCTGCAGGGGCCGGTGAAGGTCAAGCTCGGCGAAGAAAAACTGGTCTTTTTTCGGGCGCAGAACCTGACCGGAAAGCCGATCGTCGGGCACGCCGCGTTCAACGTGACGCCGGCCCAGGCCGGGCTCTACTTCAACAAAATCCAGTGCTTCTGCTTCACCGAAGAGCGGCTCGCCGGCGGCGCCAGCGCCGACATGCCGGTCGATTTCTATGTCGATCCGAAATTCGCCACCGATCCCGATACGAAAGACATCGACACGATCACCCTCGCCTACACCTTCTTCCGCTCGGTCGATCCGGCCGGCGCCAAGAACCTGTCGCGCTTCACCGCATCGCCCAAACCCGACCCGCATCGCGGCGCTGCGCTGTTCGCCGAAAGCTGCGCTACGTGTCACGATTTCGACCGCAACAAGGTTGGGCCGAGGCTTGGCGGCGTCGTCGGCAGAACGGCCGGCACCGCGGCCGGCTATGACTACTCGCCTGCCCTGCGCCACAGCGGCATCCGCTGGTCGAAAGAGACGCTGAACCGCTGGCTCGCCGGTCCGCAGCGCATGGTTCCGGGGGTCAAGATGCCGGTGCATGTCGAGGACGCCACGATGCGGCGCGACATCATCGCCTATCTCGCCACCCGCGGCCGGACCGCTTCCGGCGCCAGCATCGCGAAAACCCGCACCGCCGCCACGGCGGCGCAACCGGCGCCTCGTCGGCGGGCGGAGTGATCATCGATCCGCAAGTGCGAGAGTTCCTCCCCCGCGTGCGGGGGAGGTGGCGAGCGAAGCGAGCCGGAGGGGGCGCGGGGCGGCGAAGGCCCCCTCCACCGTGCTTCGCCCGGTCCCCCTCCCCCGCTTCGCGGAGGAGGAGCCAGCAGCACCTAAGCGTCCACAGAACCTAAATCTCGTCCTGGCCCGACGACCAGCGGCGGCAGATATGGTGGGCGATCGCCACCGGGCCGGGCAGTGACAGCAGCGACGGGTCGTCCGGGCCGGTCGCGGCGCGCTCGACCATCGCGCGGATTTCGGCGCGGCTGAACCAGCGCGCCTCGGCCAATTCCTCCGGGTCGATGGTGATCTCGTCGGACAGCGCCTCGCACAAAAAGCCGGTCATCAGGCTCGACGGGAACGGCCAGGGCTGGCAGGCGAGATATTTGACCCGGCCGACCCGGATGTTGCTTTCCTCGCGCACCTCGCGGCGCACCGCATCTTCGAGGGTCTCACCCGGCTCCATAAAACCCGCGAGGCAGGAAAACCGGCTGCCCGGCCGGCGCTTGTTGCGGCCGAGCAGCCCGTATTCGCCCCTGACCGCCAGCATGATGACGACCGGGTCGGTGCGCGGAAAGTGCGAGACGCGGCATTCCGGGCAGCGGCGCACCCAGCCGGCCGCCTCAACTTTTGTCGGCTTGCCGCATTGCGCGCAGAAGCCGTGACGGGCGTGCCAGTCGAGCAGCGAGCGCGCCTCGGCGAGGATCGCGGCCTCGCCCTGCGGCAACTGCGTTGCCAGGGTGCGGACGTCCGGCAGATCGCGGTCGGACGGCACGGAACCCGCATCGATCGCGAAATGCGGGCGGCCGTTGTCGTCGAGTCCGAGAAAGATCAGCATCGCGCCCTCAGCGATGCGGCCGCGCCACGGCTCGACAGGCTGCCAGTCGAGCGTCGCCGCGTCGCCCGCGACCAGCGGCCGCAAATCGCACATCGGCAACACACACGCCGCCGGATCGGCGAGCAGCCCGGCGATCCAGGCTGCGTCGCGCCGGCGCTCGCTGACCCGGTCGAGCGGGTTGCCGGCGAAAGGGCAGATCTCTTCCATTATTTCTTTCCGCCGCCCCCGCCTCTCTCGGCCGCGTGCTCGGCCTTCGAGCGGGTCAGCTTTTCGGGGTGCACGATGGTTTTGTTGACCGCGGCGCGGGCGGCGCCCAGGTTCGGGAACTCGCTGTCGGCACCGTCGCGCTGCAGGACATAGACCGCCGACACCGGCTTGCTGCTCACCTGGTCGGCGGTGGTGCGCTTGACGATCGTCCAGAACACGCGGCGTGGCTCGGCGCCTTCCTCCTCGACATCGTCGAAGCCGCGATCGACCACCGAATCCATCGAATAGAGCTTGCGCTCGACCGGCCGCGGTCCGGGGCGATCGCCACGGCCGCGCCGGTTGTCGGCGCCGGGGCGCGGCCGGCCGTGCCGTTCATCGCGGCGCCGCTCGCCGCCGGGTTGGCGCGGCACGCGCTCACCCTCGCCGCGCTGCCCGCCGTCGCGGCGCGGGCGCGCGGAGGGCTGCCCGGCACCGCCCGGTTGTGCGATTACGGTTCCCTCCTCACCGGCAGCCGCCGGGCGCCGCCGACGCCGGCGCCGCGCCGGGCGGCTGCCGGGCTCGCCGGCGACAGCAGCGCCCGCCCTGGCAGCGGGATCGATGCCGCCTTCCTCTACGGGCGATGCTGATACGGCCGCTCCGAGCGGAGCATGGCGCCGCCGCCGTCGCGGCGCCCGGAAGCGGGCCGCGGCCGCCCCCTCGCCCCCTTTGTCCGCTGCCCCGCCTTCGCCTGCCGCAGCGGCATCGGCCGGACCCGGCAGCAGCCCGGGCGCATGCGTGCGACGGCGCCGCTTACGCGGCCCGCGCAGCCGCAGAACTGGCCGCTCGGTTCCCGCAGCCGCCGCGGTTTCGTCGCCTTCGGCCGCCGGCTCCGAGCCGGTACCGGGTCCCGCTTCCGAGGCTTCAGGCGGAGGGCCGCCGGCCTCGTCAGCCGCCGCCGCCGCGGCCGGCGCTCCGGGTTGCGGCGGCCGGCGACGGCGACGGCGACGCCGGCGAGGGCGCGGGACGCCCTCGCCGCTGCCCGGTTCGGAGTGCGGCTCGGCGGACAGCGCCTCGCTGACCGGCGGCATTTCGCTCGGCGCCGGCGGCTCGCCGGGCGGTGTTTCGGTCGTGTCCACGGCCGTTCTCTCGGTTGCTGCCGCGCCGGGCAGCCGCCGGCGCGCTGACTCGCGCCAATCTATCGCCGGCCGGAAATCATGGGAAGCGGGGCGCGTTGCCCGCCGGCTCAGGCCGGGCCGCTGACCCCGGCCTCGGCAAAGGTCGCCATCCCGCCATGGCAGGCGGCGGCGGCTTTCAGGATCGCGACCGCGAGGGTGGCCCCTGAAGCTTCGCCCAGCCGCATGCCGAGATCGAGCAGAGGCGCCTTCCCGAGTTTGTCGAGCAACAGCCGGTGGCCCGGCTCCGCCGAAACATGGCCTGCGACGCAATGATCGAGGGTGCGGCGGTCTGCGGCGAACAGCACCGCGGCGGCGGCGCACGAGCAGAACCCGTCGAGCACGACCGGCACCCGGCCCATCCGCGCCGCCAGGATGGCGCCGGCCATCGCGGCGAATTCGAGGCCGCCCAAACGGCGCAGGACATCGAACGGATGGCCGGCAAGCGGGCGGTGGCGCGCCACCGCGGCGGCGACTGCCGCCCGTTTTCGGTCAAGCGCATCGCCGGCAACGCCGGTGCCGGGGCCGGTCCAGTCGGCCGCATCGCCGCCGAAGAGGGCGAGGCACAAGGCCGCCGCGATCGTGGTGTTGGCGATCCCCATCTCGCCGACCGCCAATGCGTCGATCCCCGGTTCGACCGTGATCATGCCGTAGGCGATCGCGCGGGCGCATTCCTCCTCGCTCATCGCCGGCGCCTCGACGATATCGCCGGTCGGCTGGTCGAGGTTCATCTCATAGACCCGCAGGTCGGCGTCGATCGTCCGGCACAGCTGGTTGACCGCAGCGCCGCCGGCAATGAAGTTCTGGACCATCTGCGCCGTGACGGATGCCGGATAGGCCGAGACGCCGCGTGCCGCGACCCCATGATTGCCGGCGAAAACGACGGTGCGCGGATGGTCGAGGCGTGGCGGATGGCGGCCCTGCCATGCCGCAAGCCACGCCGCCAGTTCCTCGAGCCGGCCGAGCGAGCCTGCCGGCTTGGTCAGCTGGGCTTCGCGTTCAGCGGCGGCCCGGCCTGCCTCCGGGTCGGGGCCGGGCAGATGCGCCATCAGGGCGCGGATTTCGTCGAGGGTCGTCGCGGGTTCCGGCATCGTCTTACGCCTCGCGGGCGTGATGGTCGGCGAGCACCTGCGCGATCACCCGGGTGATGCGTTTGCCGGTCGGGATGTGCAGGAATTCGTTGGGGCCGTGCGCGTTGGAGTGCGGCCCGAGCACCCCGGTCACGACGAATTGCGCCTTGGGGAAGCGCGCGCCGAGCATCGCCATGAACGGGATCGAGCCGCCCTCGCCCATATAGGCCGGCGGCGCCCCGAACGCCGACTCGCTGGCGTGCGCCAGCGATTCCTCGAGCCAGGGCGCTAGCGCCGGCGCGTTCCACCCAGGCGAGGCGGCCTGCGGCTCGTAGGCGACCCGCGCGCCATAGGGCGGGTCTTTTTCGAACAGGTTTTTCAGGAAACCGCCGGCGGCGTCGGCATCGATCGTCGGCGGCAGGCGCAGGCTCAGTTTCGCCGTCGTGTACGGCAAGAGCACGTTGCCGGCGTCGCCCGGCTGCGGCAGGCCGTCGATCCCGGTCACCGCGAGCTGCGGCCGCCACGTTCGGTTCAGCACCAGTTCGGTTGGGTCGTCCGCCATCGGCCCGGTGCCGGCCGCGAACGGGAATTTGCGGTAGGTCTCGGCACCGAGCGCCGCCGCCGCACGCTTCGCTTGGTCGAGCCGCTCGGCCGGCACCTGGGCGTAAAGCGCGGCCGGGCGGATCGCGCCGGTCGCCTCGTCTTCGAGACGGGACAGCAGTTGCCGCAGGATGCGGAAGCTCGACGGCACGACCCCGGAGGCATCGCCCGAATGCACCCCCTCGTCGAGCACCGATACGGTCAAAATGCCGGCGGCGATGCCGCGCAGCGAGGTGGTCATCCACAGCTGGTCGTAGTTGCCGCAGCCCGAATCGAGGCAGACGACCAAGGACGGGCTGCCGATCCGGGCGGCGAGATGGTCGATGTAGAACGGCAGGTCGTAGCTGCCGGATTCCTCGCACGCCTCGATCAGCACGAGGCAGCGGGCATGCGGCACGCCCTGGTCGCGCAACCCCGCCAGTGCGGTGAAGGCGCCGAACATCGCGTAGCCGTCATCGGCGCCACCGCGGCCGTAGAGCCGGTCGCCGTCGAGCCGCGGCGTCCACGGCCCGTAGCCCTCGGCCCAGCCCGCCATCTCCGGCTGCTTGTCGAGATGGCCGTAGAGAAGCACCGTGTCCCTCCCCTCCCCCGGCACCTCGATCAGCATGACCGGGGTGCGGCCGGGCAGGCGCACAATGTCGAGCGTGGCGCCGGGAAGGGCGGCGATATGCTGGCGTGCCCAGCCCTCGAACAGCCGGACGGCCTCGTCCATGTAGCCGTGCGCCGCCCAGTCCGGGTCGAAGGACGGCGATTTGTTGGGGATTTTTATGTATTCGACCAGGGCCGGAACGATTGCATCGCCCCAACATTGGTCGATGAACCGCCCGAGCCTTTCCGTATCCGGCATCCGCGCCATCCTCCACGCTGCGCCGCCATGCTATCACCGGCCGGCGATGCGGGCGAAGGCGGCGCGGCGATGATCCTGGTATTCGGGTCGATCAACATCGATGTCGTCGTGCCGCTGCCGGGATTGCCGAAGCCCGGCGAGACCGTGCTCGGCGGCGACTATGCGCTGCTGCCCGGCGGCAAGGGCGCGAACCAGGCGCTCGCCGCCCGCCGCGCCGGTTCGGCCGTGGCGATGGCCGGCGCGGTCGGCGAGGACGGCTTTGCCGAAACCGCGCTCGCCAACCTGCGTGCGGCCGGGGTCGATCTCGGTCTGGTGCGGCGCAGTTCGCTACCGACCGGGCTCGCGGCGATCATGGTCGGGGGCGGCGACAATTTGATCGCGGTGGCCTCGGGCGCCAACCGCGCAGCGGCTGCGGCCGACGTGCCCGATGCGGCATTCCGACCCGGCACGATCCTCGTATGCCAGATGGAAGTGCCGGCGACGGAAACGTCCGCGCTGATCCGCCGCGGCGCCGCACGCGGTAGCCGGACAATCCTGAACCTCGCCCCGGCGATGCCGCTTGACCCGGCACTCCTCGGCGACATCGATTATCTCGTCACCAATGAGGGCGAGGCGGCGACGCTTGGCCCCGAGCCGGCCGCTTTGGCGCGGTCTTTGCGCCAAGCCTTGATCGTCACGCGGGGCGCGGCCGGCGCGACCGCCTTTCTCGCCGATGGCGGCCGGATCGCGGTACCGGCCCCGCCGATCACGCCGGTGGACACGACCGGCGCCGGCGACACTTTCGTCGGCGTCTTGGCGGCGGCGCTCGAACAGGGTCATACACTCCCGGCGGCGCTGCGCCGCGCCAGCGTTGCCGCCGGGATCGCCTGCCTCGCTGCCGGCGCGCAGAGCGCCATGCCGCAATCCGCTGCGATAGAGCAGGCGGTTGCGCGATTGCCCGTTTGATTTCAACAAATACTCGCTATCCCGGCGAAAGGCGGGACCCATAACGCAACATCCCGGGTGTGGATGCGTGGGTCCCGGCTTTCGCCGGGAATGCGAGAACCTTGCGGAAGTACCCCTCTCCCCCACCGGGGAGAGGGCGGGGGCGCCCCTGCCCTCACCCACTACCCCCTCTCCCGCGGTGCGGGAGAGGGTTGGTCATTAATCCGCCGCCGCGACCTCGGTGCGCTGGCCGAGGTGGCGCAGGCAGCGGTCGATCCACAGTTTGGTCAGCTTTTCCTGGACGCCGTTCTGCGACAGGCGGCGGCGCAGGGTCGGGAAATCGACCTGGTCCAGTTCCTGGTCCTGGTTGGCGCAGGAGAACACCACGGTCTCGGTGCCGGTGACGGGGTCGAAATGGCGCTGCAGGCACTGCGCGCAGATTTCCTTCATCATGCACTGCATCGGCGAGTTGATCGAACCGATGGCGCGGTGGTCGGGGCGGAGAAAGCGCTTGAGGCTGGCGTTGCGGGCCTCGGCGACCGCCGCCATCATGCCGTCGGAGCCGATCGCGACGATGCGGTCGACTTCGCCGAGCGGGATTTCGACTGGCCCGAGGGCGCCGGCGCCATACGCCTCAATCGCCTGCACGATGTTGCCGACAAACGCGAAATCCTGCGGTCGGCCGGGCGTGAAGCCGGGCGCCTCGTCGCAGCACCACACGACCGTATCGGCGGCGCGCTCGATGTCGGCAATCTTGTAGCGGGCGTCCAGCGTCTTGTAGCCGGCGAAATAGAGGACGCGCGAGCCGTGCGCCCGGAGCGCCGCGCCAATCGAGAACAGGACCGCGTTGCCGAGGCCGCCGCCGACCAGCAAGACGGTTTCGCCCGCGGGTGTCTCGGTGGGCGTGCCGGTCGGCCCCATCAGGATGACCGGTTCGCCCGGTTGCAATAAGGCGCACAGATCGGACGAGCCGCCCATTTCGAGGACGATCGTCGAGAGCAGACCCTCGTCGCGGTCAATCCACGCCCCGGTCAGGGCGAGCCCTTCCATCGCCAACGTCGTGCCGTCAACCTGCGGCGCCTGGCTCGCGTAATTCTGCAAGCGGTAGAACTGCCCCGGCTGGAAGGCGCGGGCCGCCATCGGCGCACGGACGACGACCTCGACGATTTTCGGCGTCAGCCGCTCGACCCGCTCGACCCGCGCCCGCAACTCGTCATCGAGCCGCGCTTGCAAAACCGCCGGCTCCGGCGCCGCCGGCGGCCGCCCCGCCAGCATGCGGCTGATGACGGGATAGCCCTGCTTGGTGCCGCCCATCGCCTTGACGACGTTGCCGGCGAAGCTCGGGTGCAGGTCGCCCCAGAAGCTGACCGCGCGGCCGTCGTCCATCAGACTCATCAGCACCCGCACCTCTTCGGGCTTGGCGACCCGCTCCGGCGTGGCCGGGTTGCCCGCTTCGTCAAGGGCGCGGAAATAGCGGCCGTCAAGCGCGACATGCTCGGGCTCCTCGCGCGCCAGCACGGTGTTCGGCTGGGTCCCGGCCGCGACCAGGATCGTGCGCGCCGGTAAGACCACCTCCTCGCCCGGCCCCTGGTCGGGTATCGGGCGGTGGCCGCCCACTTCGGGCGGGGCATGGCGGGTCAGGCGCAAGGCCGTCGCCTGATCGAACAGATCGACCTCGACCGCCTCGGGGGTCAGCATCTCGGCGAAGCGGATGCCCTCCTCCATCGCCTTCGCCACCTCCTCGTGGTTGAGGGTGTAGCTCGGCGCGTCGATCAGGCGCCGACGGTAGGCGATCGTGACGCCGCCCCAGGCGTCGATCAGCGGCGCGAAGCGCGGCTTGCGGCCTTCTCGTGTCGCCGCCTCGCGCTCGGCCCTGAGCGCCTTGGCGTGGGCGATGAACTCGTCGGCGACCTCGCGCTCGGCCCCGGTCCATTCGGCGCGCACCGCCGCGACGCCGCGCTCGGCGACCAGGGTCTCATAGCGAGCGAGGAACTTCTCGACCTGCACCGGGTAGTAGGCGAGCGCCTCGGTGGCGGTATCGATCGCGGTCAGGCCGCCGCCGATCACCACGACCGGCAGCCGCACCTGGAGATTGGCGATGCTGTCGGTCTTGGCGGCGCCGGTCAGCTGCAGCGCCATCAGGAAGTCCGAAGCCTGCCGCACCCCCGGCACGAGGCCGTTCTGCATCGGAATGACGGTCGGGCGCCCGGCGCCGGCGCACATCGCGATATGGTCGAAACCGAGCGCGAAGGCGCTGTCGATCGTCATCGTACCGCCGAAGCGCACCCCGCCATACATCGCGAACTGCGTCCGGCGTTCGAGCAAGAGGCGGATGATCTTCAGGAAATTCTTGTCCCAGCGCACCGTGATGCCGTATTCGGCGACGCCGCCGAACCCGGCCATCAGCCGGTCGTCGAGGCCCTCGCGAAGCTCGGCGATGTCGCGGATCGGGCGGAACGGCACCCGCTCGCCGACGAGCGTCACCCCCGATACCTCGGGCGGCAGCGGCTCGACCTTCAGGCCGTCGATTGCCGCGACGAAATGCCCGTCATTGATCAGGTGGTGCGCGAGGTTGAACCCGGCCGGGCCGAGGCCGACGACCAGCACCTTATAACCGCTCGCCGGTTTCGGCAGCGGCCGGCGCAGGTCGAGCGGGTTCCAGCGGGTCAACAGGCCGTAAATCTCGAAACCCCATGGCAGGCCCAGCACGTCCTTCAGGGTGCGGGTCTCGATCTGCGGGATGTCGACCGGGTCCTGCCGCTGATAGATGCACGCCTTCATGCAGTCGTTGCAGATGCGGTGCCCGGTGGCGGCGCAGAGCGGGTTGTCGACCGCGACGACCGCCAGCGCGCCGATCGAGTTGCCGCGCGACTTGACGAGGTTCATCTCGGAAATTTTCTCGTCGAGCGGGCAGCCGGCGAGGGTCACCCCGAACACGCTGCGGCGGAAGGCGCCATCCTTGTCGCGCAGCCCGGAGCGGCAGCTGTCCTTCTGCTGGTTGTGGCACCAGATGCAATAATTCGCTTCGTCGAGCGCGCCGGCGAGATCGGTGCCGGGATCGGTCAGGCCAAAACCATCGCGCGCCCGCCATTCGTCTTCCGGCAGGCGCAGCATCGCGACCCCGTCGCGCTCGACCGTCTCGACCGGCACGAGATGGTGCATGTCGAGCCGGTGCGGCACCTTGAAAAGGAGGCCGTGCTCGTGGCGGGCCTGGCCGGGCGGCGACAGCGTCGCCCACGCCGCATATTCGAGCGCCGCCTTGAGCGGCAGCTTGTGCGCCGCCTCGTCGTCGAGCCAGCGCGCCACCGCATCGGCATAGCGCAGCTCCCAGGCGCGGATGCCCTGCCGGGTCGAAAAATCGGTTGGCGGACCGCCGATCAGCGCATCGAGTTCCTGGCCGAGCTTGTGGCCATTCAGCTCCGCCGCCGCGTCCTCCTTGATCTCCTTGACGGCGCGGCGCTGGACAAAGAGGCGCTTCACCGAATAGAGCGGCGCCAGCCGGTCGTGCCGCGCCTGCAGCTCGCGCACCGTTGGAGCGATGCCGAACAATTCGCCAACGAAATCTTCGAGATATGGCGCGAGATCGACCAGCAGGTCGGATTCGGCCTTGCGGTCGAGCGAATCCGGTGTGGCGCGCGCTGCCATCAATCGGTCATGCAGGTCGCGGTCGCCGGCTGCGAGATGCGCGACAAAAGCGCGATCGATCCGGATCAGCCCGTCGCGCTCGTAAAGATCGGCAAAGCCGAGTCCGTGACCCAGAGAAAGCTCGTCGGAAAACTCGTTCATGGCGACCTAAGTAGGGGGTAGCGGCGGTTGAAACCACCCGGCAATTCGCCGCGACAGGGTTGCGCCGGACCATCGCCTCGAACCGCGGCCGTCCCGGCCGCAATGCGGGCGGGACGCCCACGCTCCGGAACGGCGCTTACTCTTCCGCCATCCCCTCCTGCGGGTCGCCGCCGAGGCGGCGGATGATCCCTTTTAACTCCTCGATTGCGTCGGCGATGCGCGCGCGATCGGTGCCGCGGACGACCAGGGTGACCCCGAAATCGCTGCGCCGGAAGTACGGATAAGAGCCGATCTCAAGATCGCCGTAGCGCTGCTGCAGAGCGGCGAGGTCCGCGGCGATCGTGCCCTCGCCAAGGCCGCAGCTGACGTTGCGGCTGTAGAACCGGGCGCCGCCGTGGAGGCGATGGCGCAATTCGTTGAAGGTCGCCTGCATGACCTGCGGCACCCCGGCCAGCACGAAGACGTTGCCGATGCGGAACCCCGGCGCCCGCGAGATCGGGTTGGGCAGCAGCGCGGCGCCTTCCGGCATCATCGCCATGCGCAGCCGCGCCTCGTTGAGGGCGCCCGGCGGATAGTGACCCTCGAGCAGTCGCTTCGCCTCGGGATGGAGGATCAGCGCAACCCCGAACGCATCGGCGATGCATTGTGCGGTGATATCGTCATGGGTCGGGCCGATGCCGCCGGTGGTGAACACGTAATCGTAGAGCCGGCGGGTCTCGTTGACGGCGGCGACGATCGCGTCACGGTCGTCGGCGACGACCCGCGCCTCGCGCACCCGGATGCCGGCCTCATTGAGGCCGCGGGCGAGAAAGGCGAGGTTGGCGTCCTGGGTGCGGCCCGACAGGATTTCGTTGCCGATGATCAGCACGCAGGCGCTCACCGTCGCGGATGCCGGTGCTGGGGAAACCGGGCCGGCCTGTTGCATCGCCTCACCTCGCCTCGTCGCGAGCACTCTTCATAGGCAAAGGCCCTATCCGGTACAACAGGGGGCCGGTGCCAGTCAGGATTGTGCGCGCCGGCCGGCAACCCCATTTTTGCAGGCGGGAAAGCGCGCGCCTGCTGGCGCCGGAAGGAGGGTTCGGGGCTCATCATGCGGCATGATTTGAAGGCAGGCCTCGGTCTCGCGCGCAGCACGCCGCGCAGCGCCGAAATCAGGATTCATGGCCCGGAGGCGTTCGAGGGCATGCGCCGGGCCGGGCAACTCGCCGCGATGACGCTCGATTTCATTACCCCCCATGTCCGCCCCGGCGTGAATACCGGCGAACTTGACCGGCTGTGCCACGATTTCGTGGCCGGGCACGGCGCCATTTCGGCGCCGCTCAACTACCGCGGCTTTCCGAAATCGATCTGCACCTCGATCAACCACGTCGTCTGCCACGGCATACCGGGCGACCGGCGGCTGATGGAGGGCGACATCCTCAACATCGATGTGACCCCGATCCTCGACGGCTGGCACGGCGATTCGAGCCGCATGTTCCTGGTTGGCGACAAGGTCGGGGTGAAAGCGAAGAAGCTTGTCGAGGTGACCTATGAGGCGATGATGCGCGGCATCGCCGTGATCAGCCCGGGAGTGCATCTCGGCGCGATCGGAGCGGCGATCCAGCGCTACGCGGAAGGGCACCGCTATTCGGTGGTGCGCGATTTCTGCGGCCACGGGGTCGGGCGGGTGTTCCACGAGCCGCCCTCGGTGCTTCATTACGGAAAGCCGGAGGACGGGCCGGTTTTGCGCGAGGGGATGATCTTTACGGTCGAGCCGATGATCAACGCCGGGCGCTACGAGGTGAAGGTACTGAGCGACGGCTGGACCGCGGTGACAAAGGACCGCTCCCTATCGGCGCAGTTCGAGCACACGATCGGCGTGACGGCGGACGGCCACGAAATCTTCACGCTGTCGCCAAAGGGCCTGACCAGGCCGCCATACGAATTCAGTCCTGCGGCAGAAAATCCTCCGCCAGGATCTGCTCCGGGGTGAACGGGCACTCGGCCGGGAAGGCGGTTTCCGGGAGACCTGTTTCTCGGGCAGCCTTGTCGTGGGCTTCCGGATACGCTTCTGTGATCGACTCCGGGAGAACCGGACGCAGGCTTGGCGACTCCTGCAACAGTTTGATTATTCGTCGCCGCTGCTCACGAACGGTACCCGACCAAACTGGCGATCGATGGAGAACCTGCACCTGCCATTTCAACAGATGCATCAAGAGCACTTCGAGCCTGCTGCCGATCTCGCGCTTATCGCTGCGGCCCATGCTCTCAAGTTCCTCCGCGATATTCTCGATATCGAGATCGGATAGGGCGCCCTGCCGGAGCAACCGCGCCTGCTCGGTTGTCCAGGCATAAAAGTCCTTGTCATAAGCGACACTATTGCGCGGCATCGCCAGTCCTCCAGAGCGGATCACGGTAATCTAACACCCTCGCACCGCGGTCTTGCACCCGGAGCTTGAGCCGGGCCGGCGAGCTGTGCACTGTGCGGCCGACACCGGAAATTCGGAAGAGCGGAGGAGCCCCATGCAGATCGGATTCGTCGGCCTCGGGATCATGGGCCGGCCGATGGCCCACAATTTGATGAAGGCCGGGCACCAGCTGTTCGTCTACGGCAAACGTACCGTGCCGCCGGAAATCCGCGAGGGCGCGCGGGTGCTCGACACGCTGAAGGCGGTGGCGGAGCAGGCCGAGGTCGTGATCGTTATGGTTCCCGACACGCCCGACGTGGCCGATGTGCTGCTCAGCCCCGACGGCGTCGTTGCCGGGCTGAGCCGGGGCAAAACCGTTATCGACATGAGCTCGATCTCGCCGATCGAGACCAAGAAGTTCGCCGCCGCGGTGGCGGAGAAGGGGTGCGATTATCTTGACGCGCCGGTATCGGGCGGCGAGGTCGGCGCCAAGGCGGCATCCCTGACGATCATGATCGGCGGCTCCGAGAGCGCGTTCGACCGGATGAAGCCGCTGTTCGAGCTGATGGGCAAGAACATCACGCTGGTCGGCGATGTCGGCGCCGGTCAGACCACCAAGGTCGCCAACCAGATCATCGTCGCGTTGACGATCGAGGCGGTCGGCGAGGCGCTGCTGTTCGCCTCCAAGGCCGGCGCTGATCCCGCGCGGGTGCGACAGGCGCTGATGGGCGGCTTCGCCTCCTCGCGCATCCTCGAATTGCACGGCGAGCGCATGATCAAGCGCACCTTCGATCCAGGCTTCCGCATCGAGCTGCACCAGAAGGATCTGAGCCTCGCCCTTTCCGGAGCACGCGCGCTCAGCCTGTCATTGCCCAATACCGCGACGACACAGGAATTGTTCAACGCTGCGGCAGCGCTCGGCGGCAAGGGCTGGGATCATTCCGGGCTGGTGCGCGTCCTCGAGCACCTGGCGCAGCACGAGGTCGCGAAGGGGTAGAGCGGGACCTTAAGCGTCCTTTGCACACAGTCTGCCCCTTATGCCCGGCCCTGCGCCGGGCATCCACGTCGATGGCCGGGACAAGCCCGGCCATGACGGCAACAACTGTTCTTCGCCACGATCACGGGCGGCAACCGCCCACGGTCAGGCGAGGTGGATGCCGGCGGCTTCCGGGCCCTTGCGGCCGTCGGCGATATCGACGACCACCCGCTGCCCCTCGTTGAGGCTGACGAGGCCGGCGCGCTGCAGGGCCGAGGCGTGGATGAACACGTCCTTGCCGCCGCCGTCGCGCACGATAAAGCCGAACCCCTTGGTGGCGTTGTACCACTTGACGGTGCCGGTCTCCTGCACGGTCGGTCCCGGCGGCGGGCCGCCTTCGAGCCGCGGGCCGCTGCGCGGCGGCCGCGGCGGCAGCGCGGTGCTGGTATCGACGTTCAGCACCTCAGTGACCTGCGGGCCGCGCTGGCCCTGGGCGACGCGCACCTCCAGCGTATCGCCGGGCTGGACCGCAGTGACCCCGCTGCGCCCCAGCACCGTCGCGTGCAGGAATGCGTCGCCCGAGCCGTCCGACAGCTCGACGAAGCCGAACCCCTTATCCGGTTTGAACCATTTGACGACGGCGTTGACCGGCGGTCCCGACGGTTCCTCGAAGCGCGGCGTCCGGAAACGGGGCGCCGCGCCGAAATCGCGTGGCGGCGGTTCGAAATCCTGGTCGTCAAAACTGCGGCGGCGTCGTTGCTGCCGGAAATTCCTGTCCTTTTCCAACTGAGTTTCCTGATGTCTCACCCCGGGCTGCGCCATCATGCCACAATTCCGCCGCCGGCGTGAACTGAGATCGCATGTCTTTTGCCCGCCGCGCCGCGCGATCGCTGCCATGGCCGGTGCAACCTCGGCGGCGGGCGACCGGCGGATTGGGGCTTGTTTTTGCCGTCCGCCCGCGCGACTCTAGAAATCAGCCAGTCGATTCCTGCTCGAGCGAGGAGATCAGCCGTGAACGATGTCGTAGGGCGGTTCAAGTGGGTGGGTACGCGTCCGATCCGTCCGGACGGCGTGCCAAAGGTGACCGGCCGCGCAATGTACGGCGCCGACCTGACGATGCCCGGCACGTTATACGGCAAGATGGTCCGCTCGCCGCACGCCCACGCCCGCATCCGCTCGATCGACACGTCAAAGGCGGCGGCGCTGCCCGGTGTCAAGGCGATCATTACCGGCACCGACTTCCCGGACCACAAATTCGAATACATCGGCCCCGAGCGCGTCGCGGTGAATTTCTGGCACGTCACGCGCAATATCATGGCCAGGGAAAAGGCGCTTTACGAGGGCCACCCGGTCGCCGCCATCGCCGCAACGACCAAGGAGGTCGCCGAGGAGGCGGAAGCTCTGCTGGCGATCGACTACGAGATTCTGCCGCACGTCATCGACGTCGACGAGGCGATGGAGGAAGACGCCCCGCTGCTGTTCGAAGACATGATCACCCGCGGCGTCGACCCGACGCCGAAGAGGCCGTCAAACGTCTCGAAGCGGCTCGAATTCGCGATCGGCGATCTCGACAAGGGGTTTGCCGAGGCCGACGTGATCATCGAAAAGGAATTCAAGACCGCGGCG
>DASUKH010000051.1:0-4446 GCA_036278835.1 Allostellaceae bacterium | reverse complement strand
CCTATCAACTGGCCGCGCGGTTCGCGCTGCGCCGGTCGGGGGTCGCGCATTTTGAGGTGCGCACGGCCAAGGAGCTGCGCCGCCGGATCGGCGAGGCGGACGTGCTGGTGGTCTCCGGCCTGTGGCAGAACGAGCTGCTCGACCGGGCGGGCCGGTTGCGCTTTATCCAGTCGATCGGCGCCGGCACCGACCAGTTTCCCCGCGAGGCGCTGCGGGCGCGCGGCATCCGCCTCGCCAGCGCCGGCGGGGTCAATGCCCGCGCCGTCGCCGAGCATGCGATGGCGCTGATCCTGGCGATGGCCCGCCGCCTGCCCGAGGCGCGCGACAACCAGCAGCGGCACCTCTGGCGCGACATGATCGGCGATCTCGCGCAGCGCGAGGACGAGTTCGGCGGCAAGACGCTGATCGTCGTCGGGCTCGGCGCGATCGGCGGCAGGCTCGCGCAACTGGCCAAGGCGTTCGACATGCGGGTCGTTGCGCTGCGCCGCAACCCGCAATCGGGCGCCGGTGCCGCCGACCGGGTGCTCGGCATCGGTGCGCTCGGCGCGGTGCTGCCGGAAGCCGATTTCGTCGCGCTCACCTGCCCGCTGACCCCGGAAACCGAAAACCTGATCGACGCGGCGGCGCTGGCGCGGATGAAGCCCGGCGTCGTTCTCGTCAACGTCGCGCGCGGCCGGGTGGTCGATGAGGCAGCGCTGATCGCGGCGTTGCAGGCCGGCCGGATCGCCGGCGCCGCGCTCGACGTAACCATCAAGGAGCCGCTGCCGTCCTCCTCGCCGCTGTGGGACATGCCGAACGTGCTGCTGACCCCGCACACCGCCGGCGAGACCCGGCGGTACGAGGACAACGTCATCGATATCCTGATGGACAATCTCAGCCGAATGTGGCGCGCCGAGACGGCATTGAGGAACGGGATCGTTTGAACTGGTTGCTTATCCGGACGCCAACCGGAACTGCGGCAGGGTGATCTCTTCGTTCAGCTTCTCGAACACCACCTCGACCCGCCGGCCGACCTTGGCCTCGGTATACCCCGCGCCGAGCAGGTTGCCGGCCATCAGCGCGCCCGGCGCGTCGTCGAGTTCGACGATGATGCTGGCATAGGGCACCGCCGGGGCGAATCGCTTGTCGCCGGTGTGGTACATGATCGTGTAGGCGTAGATCGTGCCCTGCCCGGGCACCGGCTCGAATTTGAGGTCGGTCGAGACGCATTGCGTGCAGGTGGCGTAGGGCGGGTGCTGGAAATGCCCGCAATTCTGGCAGCGCTGCAATTCGACGACGCCGCGCTTCGCCGCCTCCCAGAACGGCTTCGTCCATTCGTTCGGCACCGGGATCGGCCGGACCACCTTGCTCCAGTCGCTCATCGGCGGGATTATCCTCGCTCGGCTTCCCGGGCATTTGAGGGAGAACCCGTTGGCGACGCAAGCGACGATTGCGCCGGGCCTGTCGGCCGGGCCGGGCGAGATGACGGGCAATGCGGGGCCAAGCATGCTGGCCGGGCTCAGGGTCGTCGAGATCGCCGATGAGCGCGCCGAATATACCGGGCTGCTGCTCGCCGGCCTTGGCGCCGAGGTAATCAAGGTCGAGCCGCCCGAGGGCAATGCGACCCGGCGGATCGGGCCGTTTCTCGATGACGAACCCGGAATCGAGCGCTCGCTGTTCTTCTGGAACTACAACCGCAACAAGAGATCAGTCGTGCTCGACCTACGAGAGCCGGCCGGGCGGGAACATCTGCAGCGCCTCCTCGGCGGCGCCGACGTGCTTCTCGACGCGAGCTGCGGCGCGCTCAACCGGGCGCTGGGTCTCGAACGCGCCGCGCTCAATACGCGCTTTCCGGCGCTCGTCACGGCGCGGATGACGCCGTTCGGCGATGACGGTCCGTGGGCCGATTTCAAGGCCTCCGACCTTATCCATCTCGCGCTCGGCGGCGTAATGATGAATTGCGGATACGACCCCGACCCCAACCTCGAGTACGACACGCCGCCGATCGCACCGCAGATCTGGCATGCCTACCACATCGCCGGCGAACAGCTGGCGACCGGCATCCTCGCCGCGCTGATCCACCGCGAGAGAAGCGGCGAGGGGCAGGACGTGTCGGTGGCGATCCACGAGGCGGTGTCGAAGAACACCGAGCAGGACGTGATGTTCTGGGTCATGCGGCGTGTGCCGCTGTGGCGCCTTACCTGCCGGCACTCGTCTGAATTCCCGAACCACAGCCCCAGCATCTGCCACACCAAGGACGGGCGCTGGTTCATCAGCCACGGCATGGGTGCGCGCGACCTGAAAAACCTCGTGCCGCTGCTGGGCAAATATGATGCGCAGGCGGATTTGCAGCCACCGCCCCCCGACGCCGACCTGAAGGCGCGGCAAGTCCCCGGCAGCGCCGCCAGCGACGAGACGCGGGCGCACATGCTCGACATTGTGCAGCGCTTCGTTCGCGCCTGGACCTACAAGGACATGCCGTGGCTGGAAGCGCAGGAGGCGGGCCTTCTGTGGGCGCCATTGCGCAAGCCGCACGAGAACGCGCTCGACGAGCACTGGCTCGCCCGCAAGACTTTTGCCGAGATCGAGCATCCCGAGCTCGGCCGCAGCTTTTGCTATCCGACCAGCAAATGGCTCAGCAACAAGACCAGCTGGCAGGTCGGGCGGCGCGCGCCGCTGTTGGGCGAGGATACCGCTTCGGTGCTCACGGAGGCGGCGCGGCGGCCGAGCGTTCCAGCGGCGCCGCGGCGGGTCGAGACGCCGCGGGTGTCGGCACTCCACGACAAGCCGTTCCCGCTCCAGGGCGTCCGTATCCTCGATTTCGCGTGGTTTCTCGCCTCGGCCGGCGGCACAAGGTTTCTCGCCGCGATGGGCGCGGAAAGCCTCAAGGTCGAGTGGAAGGACAACCCCGACACCCGACTCGCGGCGATGGCGCCGGTCGGCGGCCGCGCCGCGCGCGACGCCGCAACCGGGCCGCTCGCTGGGGTCAAGGATTCCGACATGGGCGGCCAGTTCAACAACAAGAACGCCGGCAAGCGCGGCATCTCGCTCAACATCCGCCACCCCAAGGGGCTGCAGATCGCCAAGGACCTTGTGCGCATCTCCGATGTCGTCGCCGAGGGCTTCTCGCCCGGTGTCTTGCCGCGGCTGGGGCTCGGCTACGACGTGCTGAAGTCGATTCGGCCCGACGTCATCTACATCCAGCAATCCGGCATGGGCGCGCACGGCACCTATGGCCGCATGCGCACGGTCGGCCCGGTCGCCGGCGCATTCGGCGGCCAGGCCGAGATGTCCGGCCTGCCGGAGCCGGCGATGCCGGTCAGCTGGGGCTATTCCTATCTCGACTGGATGGGCGCCTACGGCTATGCGCTGGCCCTGCTCGGCGCCATCTTTAACCGCGAGCGCACCGGCGAGGGCCAGTGGATCGACGCCTCGCAATGCGAGAGCGGCATCTTCCTGACCGGCGCGACGATTCTCGACTGGTCGGCCAATGGCCGCGCTTTCCGCCGCTATGGCAACCGCTCGCCGTACAAACCGGCTGCGCCGCACGGCGCCTATCGCTGCCAGGGCAAGGACCGCTGGATCGCGATCGCCTGCTTCACTGACGAAGAATGGCGCTCATTGGCGCGCGCCGCCGGACACGGCGAGTGGCTCGACGATGGCCGGTTCGCGACCTTGGAGCAGCGCCTCCTGCATCAGGACGCGCTCGACGCCGCGATCGAGGCGTGGACCCGGACCGAGGACCGCTACGACTGCATGATGCGGTTGCAGAACGCCGGGGTGCCGGCCGGGGTGTGCCAGAACGCGGAGGACCGGGTCGATGACGACCCGCAATTGCGCCACCTCAACTGGCTGACCGAGGTCACCGGCACCAAGATCGGCACGTGGCCGATCTACGAGCTACCGATGAAAATGAGCCGGACCCCGGCCCATATCGGCGGCATCACCAACCGCGGCGCGCCCTGCTACGGCGAAGACAATATGTGGATCCTGACCGAACTCCTCGGCCGCACCCCAGCCGAGGTCGAGAGCCTCGCCGAGGAGGGGGTCATCTGATTCAGCGGCCATCAGGTTCTCCGCCATCCCCGGCACTCTCAATAATCCCGCATTCCCGGGGAAAGCCGGGGCCCACCGTTCCGCAACGGAGATGTGGCACCATGGGTCCCGGCTTTCGCCGGGAATGCAGTTTTTAGAGATGAGAAATCTTCGGATTGCGGGAAGGCTTTAATAGCTCGGCTTGGAGGCGGCCGGGGTGAGTTGAAGCTCGTGCGTCCAGCAGGAGCGGTCCTGGGTATGCAGATACCAGAACGCCTCGGCGATCTTCATCGGGTTGATGATCAGGTCGGGGCGGTTCTGGTTGCGGGGCATCGCCCTGGTGCCCGGCGAGTCGATCGTGCCGTCGATCACGATATTGGCGACATGCACGCCGTGTTCCGAGTATTCCTCGGTCAGCACCTGCGCCAGCGC
>DASUKH010000050.1:0-8175 GCA_036278835.1 Allostellaceae bacterium | reverse complement strand
CCGGGCCCCACAGCGAGGCGATGCCGGCGGCGATGCAGGCGAACGGGTTGGCGCCCGAGGAGCCGGCGTTGCGCACTGTCGCGGTCGAGGCGTTCTGCTCGTGGTCGGCGTGCAGGATGAAGATGCGGTCCATCGCCCGCGCCAGGGTCGGGCTGACCTTCAAATTCTCGGTCGGCACGCCGAACGCCATGTGCAGGAAGTTCTCGGCATAGCCCAGCGAATTTTTCGGATACATGAACGGCTGGCCGAGGGAATACTTGAAGGCCATCGCCGCGATCGTCGGCATCTTGGCGATCAGCCGGTAGGATGCCACCATCCGCTGGTGCGGGTCGTAAATGTCGGTCGAATCGTGGTAGAACGCCGACAAGGCGCCGGTCACCCCGCACAACACCGCCATCGGATGGGCGTCGCGCCGGAAGCCGCGGAAGAACGAGATCAGCTGCTCGTGCACCATCGTGTGGTGCGTGATGTCATAGACGAACTGCTCCTTCTCGCGGGCCGTCGGCAATTGCCCGTAGAGCAGGAGATAGGAGACTTCCATGAAGTCGCTTTTGGAGGCCAGCTCCTCGATCGGATAGCCGCGATAGAGCAGCACGCCCTGGTCGCCGTCGATATAGGTGATGCTCGACCGGCAGGCGGCGGTCGCCATGAAACCGGGGTCATAGGTGAAATAGCCGGTCTGCGCGTACAATTTGCGCACGTCGATAACCTTCGGCCCGATCGAGCCCTCCATGACCGGCAATTTGACCGATTTGCCGCTGGCGTCGTCGGTCAGCGTGACCGTTCCGTTCACGGCACCGACAGTGGTGTTGTTCCCGTCCATTGCTGCACCTCGTTCATGACGCCCGCTCCGGGAGCCTGGGCGATTGCCGGTCTGGCGCGAGAATAGGCCGCACCGGCCCGATTATCAAACGCCGTTCGGATATTGCAATGCAATATCGCACGTGCAAAAAAATGCGGGCGGGACGCAAGCGGTCCGACGCGGGGCGACGCGGCAAACGCGGACGGCGGGCGTCCCGCCCGCAAACGGGCGCCCTCTTGCGTTCGCCGGGCGGCTGCACTATTCCGCCCGGATGTTCCCGCCCGCCACAACGAGGCCGAGATGAAAGCGCTGGTCGCGGTCAAGCGGGTCGTCGACTACAACGTCAAGGTCCGCGTCAAGGCGGACAAGACCGGGGTCGAGACCGCCAACGTCAAGATGTCGATGAACCCGTTCGACGAGATCGCCGTCGAAGAGGCGCTGCGCCTGCGCGAAGCCGGCATCGTCAGCGAGGTCATCGCGGTCTCGGCCGGAATCCAGCAATGTCAGGAGACGATCCGCACCGCGCTGGCGATGGGTGCCGATCGCGGCGTCCTCGTGCAGACCGACGCCGAACTGCAGCCGCTCGCCGTCGCCAAGCTCTTGAAGGCGGTCATCGAGCGCGAGGGGCCGGAACTCGTCATCGTCGGCAAGCAGGCGATCGACGACGATTGCAACCAGACCGGGCAGATGCTGGCGGCGCTCCTGGGCTGGCCGCAGGCCACCTTCGCCTCGAAGATCAGGATCGCCGACGGCCATGCCGAGGTGACGCGCGAGGTCGATGGCGGGCTCGAGACCGTCGCCTTCAACCTGCCGGCGGTCGTCACCACCGATCTGCGCCTCAACGAGCCTCGCTACGCCTCGCTGCCCAACATCATGAAGGCGAAGAAAAAGCCGATCGCGACCGTGACCCCCGACGAGCTCGGGGTCGATGTTGCCCCCCGCCTCGTCACCTTGAAGGTCGAGGAGCCGGCGAAGCGGCAGGGCGGCGTCAAGGTCGGCTCGGTGGCGGAACTGGTCGATAAGCTCAAGAACGAAGCGCGGGTGATCTGATGTCGGTTCTCGTCATCGCCGAACACGACAACCGGGCCTTGAAGCCCGCCACCCTGAACGCGGCGGCCGCCGCGTTCGAGGTCGCGAAAGCGGCCGGCAGCGACGTGCAAATCCTGGTCGCCGGCCAGGATTGCCGCGAGGCGGCCGAGGCGGCGGCGCAGATCGCCGGGATCGCCAAAATCCTGCTGGCCGACGATGCCGCCTACGACCACGACCTCGCGGAGAACTGGGCACCGCTGATCGTCAGGCTGGCGCAAGAGGGAGGCTACAGCCATGTACTGGCGCCGGCGACGACGTCCGGCAAGAACCTGATGCCGCGGGTCGCCGCCTTGCTCGACGTGATGCAGATTTCGGACATCAGCGCGGTGGTGTCGGCCGACACCTTCGTGCGCCCGATCTATGCCGGAAACGCGCTGGCGACGGTCCAGTCGAAGGACCCCATAAAGGTTATCACGGTGCGCGGCACCGCCTTCGCCCCGGCCGAGGCGTCGGGCGGCAATGCCCCGATCGAGGCGGTCGCGACCACCGGCTCGGCCGGGATCAGCGAGTTCAAGGGCGCCGAACTGTCGAAATCCGAGCGGCCGGAACTGACCAGCGCGCGGGTCATCATATCGGGCGGCCGCGGCATGCAGTCGGGCGATAATTTCCACCTGCTGGAGACGGTCGCCGACAAGCTCGGGGCGGCGGTCGGCGCCTCGCGCGCCGCGGTCGATGCCGGCTTCGTGCCGAACGACTACCAGGTTGGCCAGACCGGCAAGATCGTCGCCCCCGAGCTTTACATCGCGGTCGGCATCTCGGGGGCCATCCAGCACCTCGCCGGCATGAAGGATTCGAAGGTCATCGTCGCGATCAACAAGGACGAAGAGGCGCCGATCTTCCAGATCGCCGATTACGGCCTCGTCGGCGACCTGTTCAAGGTATTGCCGGAACTCGACGAGGAACTGGGGAAGACCCAGAAGTGACCGATCCGGCTTCGGGGGTATCCGTCAGCGAGGCGGCGGACGGCGTCGCAATCGTCACGATCGACCGGCCGGCGCGGCGCAACGCGCTCAACCTGCGGGCCTGGCGGGCGCTTGCCGAGGCCTTCCACGAACTCGCCGAACGGCGCGCGGTGCGGCTCGTGATCCTGACCGGGGCCGGTGGCCATTTTTGCGCCGGCGCCGATATCAGCGAGTTCGGCCGGGTGCGCGCTGACAGCGACAGCGGCGCGGCTTACACAGGCGAGGTCGGCGCCTGCTACGCGGCGATCCGCGCGCTGCCGCAGCCCAGCATCGCGGCGATCGAGGGGTCCTGCGTGGGCGGCGGCTGCGCGATCGCCTTATGCTGCGACTTTCGGGTCATGCGCCGCGGCGCCCGGTTCGGCATCCCGGCCACCAAGCTCGGCACGATCTACACGATCGAGGAATGCCGGTTTCTCTATTCCGCGGTCGGCCTCGCCAATGCCAAGCGCATTCTCTACGGCAGCGGGTTGTTCGATACCGCTGCGGCTGAAAGGATGGGCTTCGCCGACGCGGTGGTCGAGGGCGAAGCGGTCGCCGCCGCTGTCGAATTCGCTTCGGCGATGCGCGCCAACGCGCCGCTGGCGATTGCCGGCAGCAAGGTGATCCTGCAATCGCTTGCCGAGGGAGAGGTCGAGCGCCGCCGTCCCGATATCGAGGGCCTGATCCAGCAGGCGCTCGACAGCGCGGATTACCGCGAGGGCGCCGCCGCCTTTCTCGAAAAGCGCGCGGCCCGTTTCACCGGAACCTGAATCGCAATTAGCCGCGCTGGCCGGCGAGCGGCCGCCAGGAGGCGGTGACGAGGCGTGCCAGGGCCGGCAGCGGATTGCTGGGGCGCCAGCGCAGCAGCCGCTCGCGGCGCGCCAGACCGCGCACCCGCCGCGCCACCTCGACCGCGCGCATCCGCCCGAAATAGCCGCAGCTGCACAGGATACGGTGCGCCTGATAGCGCGACAGGCCGAAAAACGCCGAGCCGTCGCCGAACCGGTCGCTCTCCAGCCCGGCGCGGCGCAATACCGGGTCGCTCGACGCCACCTCTAGCGGCGAATGCGCAACCTGCAAGCTGCCGCGCGCGGCCTCGGTCATGAACTCGACGTCGCGGAACGGCGTCAAATGGGCGGTTTCGGAATGTTCGAGGAGCGTTGCCCAGCGTTCCAGCCGCTCGTTGCGTGACATCGCCTCGGTCATCGTCACCTCCTCCACGCTGCCCCGGAAACGGGGCCGGCCGGAGGGAGTTCCGGGCCGGCCGACGCCGGTTCAGGCCGCAGCCGGCTCGTTGGCCGCTTCCGGCCGGTCCACGTAGAACGACGCCTTCTGGCGGCCTTCGGTGCAGTCGCGGGCGAAGCGGATCATGTGATGCGCGACCAGCGCCACCGCGATCAGTTCCTCGATGCGGCCGGCACGCAACGCCCTCGCCGCGAAGCGCCAGAATTCGCGCCGGTAATCGCCGCGGACGCCGACCACGGCGAAGATTTTGGCGAGCAGCACGACCATCCGCCGCAGATTGGCGGGGTTGAGGCGGGCCCGGGTAACCGGCGGCCTGAGGCGGTTGGGGTAGGTGTGGCGCAGGTTCCAGGCGAAGCGGCGATAGAGCGCCGGCGGCGTGTAGGCATGGCATACCGCGCGCTGCCAGCTGTCGAGCACCTCGCCGTACGGCCGGGCGAAGACGACGTTCGACTCGCGCGCGCCGCCGAGGTCGAGCCGGCCGGCCGCCGCGAGGCGCTCCCACAGCGGCGTCTTCGGCAACGCCTGCAACAGGTTGATCGTCAGGACCGGAATGTTCGAGCGGTCGATGAAATCGATCAGGTGGCCGGCGGTCGCCGCTGTATCGGTATCGAGGCCGAGGATGATCCCCGAAACCACTTCGAGGCCGTAGCGGTTGAGCGTCGCCACCGCGTCGAGGATCGGCATCACCTGATTGTGCGATTTGCGCATCGCCGCGAGGGCGCCGAGTTCGGGCGTTTCGATGCCGCAGAATACCGTGTGGAAACACGCCTCGCGCATCATCTCCAGAATGTCCGGGCACTGCGCGATGTTGAGCGTCGCCTCGCAGCAGAATTGCAGCGGATAACCGCGCCGCTGCTGCCACAGGATCAGGTGCGGCAGCAGCAGGCGCGCCGCCTTCTTGTTGCCGATGAAATTGTCATCGACGAAATAGACCGCGCCGCTTATGCCGGCGGCGAGCATCGCGTCGAGCTCGGCGAGGATTTGCGCCGGTTCCTTGAGCCGCGGCTGACGGCCGTAGAGCACCGGGATGTCGCAGAACTCGCAGCGATAGGGGCAGCCGCTCGAGAACTGCACGCTGCCGAGGAAATAACGGCGCCCGGCGATCAGCTCGTAGGCCGGGATCGGGAAATGGGCGAGCGGCAGGCGCTCGGCCGTGGCAAAGCGGCGCTGCCCGGCCGGCGGCAGCGGGTCGGCATCGAGCACCCGGATCAACGCGTCGGTCGCGTCGCCGATCTCGCCCAGGTGCAGATAGTCGAATTGCGGATAGTCTTCGGGGCAGGCCGACACCGACGGGCCGCCGAGGACGCTGGGCACTCCGGCTTCGCGGGCGCGCCGCGCGATGCCGACGATCTCCGCCTTCTGGACGTGCATGCCGCTGACGAACACCGCGTCGGCCCAGGCGAATTCGTCCGTCGTCGCCGGCCGGATGTTCTCGTCGACGAGCCGCACCTCCCATTCGGCCGGCAGGTAGGCGGCAACGACGAGAATGCCTTGCGGCGGCATAAAGGCGCGCACCCCGTCGGTCAGCGGATAGGCGTGCTGAAACGTCCCGAAAGACGGGGCATAGCGCGGAAACACGCACAGGATGCGCCGCTGGTGGCGCACGCGAACCCGGCTTTTCATGCTCAAACAACACCTGTCATGATCGGTACCCCTGGCATGGTTTATCGCCGTGGGGCGCCGCGAGTTCCTGACCAGTTTAACAGAGGAGGCGAGGATGAGCCGCTTGTTCGGACCGATGCGGCAGGTTGGCATCGTCGTGCGCGATATCGACAAGGCGATGCGCCACTGGGTCGAGGTGTGCGGGGTCGGCCCGTGGTTCTATGCCGAGCAGCTGCCGATGGACGAGTTTCGCTACCGCGGCAAGCGGTACGATCTGAAGGTATCGATCGCACTCGCCAATTCGGGCGACGTTCAGCTCGAGCTGATCCAGCAGCGCAACGACGTGCCGAGCCTCTACCGCGATTTTCTCGCGGCCGGGCATGAGGGCATGCAGCACTGGTCGAGCTGGCCCGAAAACTACCATGAAATCCGCGAGCGGGCGCTCAAGAGCGGCTGGGAGATCGGGCAGGAGGGCGACACGCCGCGCGGCCCCTTTATTTATTTTTTGAACGAGGGCCACCCCGGCACGATCGTCGAGATGGCCGAAGCGACCCCGACCCGCATGCGCATCTTCGACCAGGTCCGCGAAGCCGCCCGCAACTGGGACGGATCCGACCCGATCCGTAAGAACTGGCCGCAGGGATAAGGATCGCGACGAGGCCGGCCGAAAACGGCGGCTCTTAGCTAGGCCTGAACCAGAAGTTCGAGCAGCCATTTTCGTCATACCGGCGAAGGCCGGTATCCACGCCTCAACCGTCAACCCGGCGGACAGATGGGTCCCGGCCTTCGCCGGGATGACGTGTTGAGATGCTGCGGAGTTGGGAGTCGGTACACCGGGGGGCGGTTTGCGAGCGGGATAATGGCGCTTCGCCGGAGTTGGTGGCGGCGTTAAGCTCGGGCGACAAGATCAGGTGGAGGATCGCCATGACTGCCGCCGCCCATCGCCCAACGATTGCCGTCACCCGCCACGCCATCGCCGCCGGGCACTATCTCGCGACGATCGCCGGGTTCGACATCCTGCAGGCGGGGGGCAACGCGATCGATGCCGGGGTCGCCGCCGGGATCGCGCTCGGGGTGGTGCAGAGCGATCTCGTCAATGTCGCCGGGGTGGCGCCGATCCTGATCTACCATGCCGAAACGCGCGAGGTGGTGACGATCGCCGGCCTCGGCACCTGGCCGCGCGCCCTCGAACCCGGGTTCTTCATGCGCGAGCACGGCGGCAAAATCCCGATCGGGGTGTTGCGCACGGTCATCCCCGCCGCTCCCGACGCCTGGATCACCGCGCTCCGGCGATACGGCACGATGCGGTTTGGCGATGTCGCGGCGGCGGCGATCCGTCTTGCCCGGGACGGTTTTCCGATGTACCCGCTGATGGCGGCGAGCCTCGAACGGCACGCCGAGCGGCATGCGATGTGGCCGTCCTCGGCCGCCGTGTACCTGCCGGGCGGACGGCCACCGAAAGCCGGCGACATCTTCCGCCAGACCGAGCTTGCCGCCTCGCTGCAATACATGGCGGACGAGGAAAAGGCGGCCGCCGGCCGCGGCCGCGAAACCGGCCTCGACGCGGCGCGCGACGCCTTCTACCGCGGCGACATCGCGCGCCGGATCGTCGCCTTCATGAAGGAACAGGGCGGGCTGCTCGCGGCCGAGGACCTCGCCCTCTACCGCTCGCCGGTCGGTCCGGCCGAGCGCCGGCGGTTTGGCGACCTCGACGTCTATACCTGCGGCGCCTGGTGCCAGGGACCGGTGCTGTTGCAGACCCTGGCGTTGCTCGAAGGCACCGATCTCAAGGCGCTCGGCCACAACAGCGCCGATTACGTGCACACGCTCGCCGAGGCGCTGAAGCTCGCCTTTGCCGACCGCGAAGCCTATTACACCGACCCGGCCGTGGGGCAGGTGCCGCTGCCGACCCTGATCTCGGCGGAATACGCGGCCGAACGGCGCAAGCTGATCCGCCCCGATACCGCGTGGCCGGAAATGCCGCCGCCCGGCGAATTAGGGGCGAGCGTGCCGCGGTTGCAGGCGAGCGCTCCCAACCCGTCCCCCGAACCCGACACCTCCTATGTCTGCGCCGCCGACCGCTGGGGTAACGTGTTTTCGGCGACCCCGAGCGACGGCTCCTACGGCTCGCCGGTCGTGCCGGGTGTCGGCCTCATCCCGTCGAACCGCGGCTCGCAGTCGCGGCCCGACCCGAAGCACCCGGCCGGTGCCATGCCCGGCAAGCGGCCGCGCCTGACCCCCAACCCGGCGCTGGCGGTGCGCGGCAACGGCGCCGAGTTCCTGCCGTTCGGCACCCCAGGCGGCGACGTGCAGACGCAGGCGATGCTGCAGGTGCTGCTCAACATCTACGTGCATGGCCAGGACGTGCAGAGCGCGATCGAGGCGCCGCGCTTCGCCAGCTACAGCTATCCCTCGTCGTTCGCGCCCTATGATTATTATCCCGGCCGGCTCAACATCGAAGGCCGCGTTCCCGAGGAGGTCACGGCGGACTTGGCG
>DASUKH010000049.1:0-12010 GCA_036278835.1 Allostellaceae bacterium | reverse complement strand
GACCAGTTCGGAACGCTGCTCGGCGCGGCTTTCTTCAAGAACCGCGCGGCGCGACACGACGATGTTGCCGCGCGAGCGGTCCATCTTCAGGATCTGGAACGGCTGCGGCGACCCCAATAGCGGGGTGATGTCGCGCACCGGGCGGATATCGACCTGGCTGCCCGGCAGGAACGCGACGGCGCCGTTCAAATCGACGGTGAAGCCGCCCTTGACCCGCCCGAAAATCGCGCCGGTCACCCGCTCGTTGGCCTGGAAGCTCTTTTCCAGCTGGGTCCATGCCTCCTCGCGCCGCGCCTTTTCGCGCGACAATGAGGCTTCGCCGTTCTTGTCCTCCAGCCGTTCGAGGAAGACTTCGACGGTATCGCCGACCTGGAGTTCCGGCGCGGGGCCGCCGGCGGCGAATTCCTTTAGCGGCACCCGTCCTTCCGATTTGAGGCCGACATCGATCAGCGCGGCATCGTTCTCGATGGCGATGACCCGGCCCTTGACGACGGTTCCCTCCAGCCCGTTGGCGATGCCCAGCGACTGATCGAGCAGCGCGGCGAAATCCTCTTTGTGGGCGATTTCGGCAGTTTCTGTAGCGACGGCCATTCATTCTCCTTGATCCCGCCCCTGCCGGCCGGCGAGGGCCGCGAGGGGAAAAGAGGCGCCCCGCCGGGATCGGCGCGGGGCGGGCGGCCGGCGGAAAACGGGCGCGACCGCATGGACCCGGTCCTGCAAGGGAAAGCTTACGACGGCCGCTGTCGGCCGCCATCGGCCAACGCGCGCGCAACGATGCGGCAGGCCTGCTCGAAAGCCTGATCGGCGTCGAGCCGGGTCGTATCGAGGATCACAGCGTCGGGCGCCGCGGCTAGCGGGGCAACCCGACGCAAGCTGTCGCGCGCGTCGCGTTCCTTCATGTCCTGCAGGACATCTCGGTATATAGCCGGCGCAGCTCCCTGCCGCAACTCCATGACCCGGCGCCGCGCCCTGACCTCGGCGCTGGCGGTAACGAAGAGCTTGACTGCGGCCCCCGGGCAGACCGCGGTGCCGATATCGCGCCCGTCGAGCACCGCGCCGCGCGCGCCGCCCGGCGGGTTGGCCGCAAACGAGCGCTGCAGGTCGAGGAGGGCGGCGCGCACCGCCGGGATCGCCGCCACCAGCGAGGCGGCGCGCGCCGCCGCCTCGCCGGCGAGGCGCGGGTCGGCCAGCATCGCCGGCGCGACCCGCCGCGCCGCCGCGGCCGCCACCTCCGGGTCGGCCGGATTGCCGCCGGTATCGAGCGCCAGCAGGCCGGCGGCGCGGTAGAGCTTGCCGGTGTCGAGATGGGCGAAGCCGAAATGTTCGGCGAGTCGCCGCGCCAGGGTGCCCTTTCCCGACGCGGCCGGCCCGTCGATCGCGACGACGAAGGCATTAAGGCGGGTTTTACGGACCTGTTGCGATGACATCCTCTCTCCGACCGATTAGATTAGGGCGGCCGGGGGAGGCGTGATGTCTCCCCCGGCCGCCCTGGCCCTCCCTAAAACCGGAACCAGCTTGATCCGGCCCCAGCGAAAGGTAGGGAGGAGCGGGCAGCGGTGCATCGCGTCCTTCTCCTTCCTTGTCGGCGGGGGGGAATTCCCCGCCGGCAGGGAAACTCTATAGCAACGCGCCGCCGTTGGCGGGATCGTGAGCAGCCGCTGGTGAAGGCGGGCCTCTCGCCGCAAGCGGGAAAAGGGGGACGATCCCTTGTTTGGCCGCGCGGTCTTTGTTAGAACGCGCCCGCGCGTGAAGCCGCGGGACCTGCCCCGCAGCGCCGCCCCCCCCCCGCAACCCGGCGATGAAAATCCTCACCTGCAACAGCAACCGGCCGCTCGCCGAAGCCATGTCGGCCTATCTCGGGCTGCCGCTGACCAGGGCCAGCGTGCGCCGCTTCTCCGATATGGAGGTGTTTGTCGAGATCCAGGAGAACGTGCGCGGCGAGGACGTTTTTGTCATCCAATCGACCTCTTACCCGGCCAACGACCATTTGATGGAATTGCTGGTGACGCTCGACGCGCTGAGGCGGGCTTCGGCGCGGCGGGTCACGGCGGTCATCCCCTATTACGGCTATGCCCGCCAGGACCGCAAATCGGGATCGCGCACCCCGATCTCGGCGAAGCTGGTCGCCAATTTGATCACCACCGCCGGCGCCGACCGGGTGCTGACCCTCGATCTGCACGCCGGGCAGATCCAGGGTTTTTTTGACATCCCGACCGACAATCTCTATGCCGCGCCGGTGCTGGTGAGCGACATTAAGAAAAACCACCCCGGCCACGACCTCGTGATGGTGTCGCCCGATGTCGGCGGGGTGGTTCGGGCGCGGCAGATCGCGCGCCGGCTCGATGCCGATCTCGCGATCATCGACAAGCGGCGCGAGCGCGCCGGCGTGTCCGAGGTCATGAACATCATCGGCGACGTCGCCGGAAAACGCGCGATCCTCGTCGATGACATCGTGGACAGCGCCGGCACGTTGTGCAATGCGGCCGAAGCCTTGACCGACAGCGGCGCCGAAGCCGTCTATGCCTATGTCACGCACGGCGTGCTGTCGGGCGGCGCGGTGGCGCGGGTCGCGGCCTCGCCGATAGAGAAGCTGGTGTTGACCGACAGCATCGTCGCGACCGAGGCGGTGCGAGTGTCGCGCAACGTCAGCCAGCTGACGATCGCGCCGTTGATGGCCGAGGCGATCCTGCGCATCAGCGAGGAGCGCTCAGTCTCCAGCCTGTTCAATTGACCGCGGCAGCATCCGCCGCGAAAGTCCGTCTTCCAAAGGAGTGCAAGAGCAAATGCCCGAGATCATCAGCCTCAGCGCCGAAGAGCGGGCGCGCGCGGGCAAAGGCCCGGCGCGCGCCACCCGGCGCGCCGGGCGCGTGCCGGCGATCGTCTATGGCGGCGACAAGGAGCCGATGCCGATCAGCCTCGAAACGCGCGAACTGGCCCGCGCCCTCGCCCGCCCCGGCTTTTTCAACCATCTCGTCGAGATCACCCTCGACGGCGCGACCCACCGCACGCTGCCGCGCGACGTGCAGTACCACCCGGTGACCGACAAGCCGCTGCACGCCGATTTCATGAGGGTCGGCGCCGGTGCGCAGGTGAACGTGACGGTTCCGGTCGCCTTCGTCGATCACGAGCGCTCGCCGGGATTGCGCCGCGGCGGCATCCTCAACATCGTGCGCCACGGGATCGAGATGGTTTGCTCGGTCGACAACATCCCGGAGCGGGTCGTGGTCAGTCTCGCCGGCCTCGACATCGGCGACAGCGTGCATATCGGCGCGGTCGAGATGCCGGAAGGCGCGCGCCCGGCGGTCCACGAGCGCGATTTTACGATCGCCAGCATCGCCGCTTCCTCGGCGGTGCGCGAGGAAGCCGCCGCAGCCGCCACCACCGCCGCCACCGCCCCGACCGAGGAAACGCCGGCCGCGGGTTAGCCTAAGGTGCGTGCTCTCCGGCGAACGCGCTGTCATCGCGGCGAGCGCAGCGACGAGGCAATCCTGGACCGCCGGCCGAGCCTGCCCCGGCGAAAGCCGGGGGCCGGCATGCCGGCGGGACGCCGGCGGTCCGTTGCCAACCGGGGCTCGGGCTGCCGTAAGCCGCGATGCGCCTGATCGTCGGGCTCGGCAATCCGGGCACCCGGCATGCCCGAAACCGGCACAATATCGGCTTCATGGCGGCGGCGGCGATCGCCGGCCGCTACGGCTTCGGGCCGTTCCGCAGCCGCTTCAAGGGCGCGCTCGCCGAGGGCACGATCTCCGGCGAAAAGCGCCTGCTCTTATGCCCGCAGACCTTCATGAACGCCTCGGGCGAGGCAGTGCTGGCGGCGATGAGCTTTTACAAGATCGCTCCGCGCGATATCGTCGTGATCCACGACGAGATCGACCTCAAGCCCGGCAAGGTTCGAGTCAAACGCGGCGGCGGCGCCGCCGGCCACAACGGGCTGCGCTCGATCGACGCGATGATCGGCGCCGATTACTGGCGCATCCGCATCGGCGTCGGCCATCCGGGGGTCAAGGAGCTGGTGCAGCCCTATGTGCTGCAGAATTTCCCGCCCGAGGAGGTGCGGCTGTGGGTTGAGCCACTGGTCGGCGCGGTAGCCGAGAGCCTGCCGCTACTGCTCGGCGGCGCCCCCGACGCCTTCATGAGCGAGGTCGCCCGCCTCTGTCCGGTGCCGGAGCCTGGCCGAGAGCCGAACTGATGCAACGCACCGGGTTCTGGATTTCATCTTCCCGCGGCTTAGATAAGAGCGTCATGGCCGGGCTTGTCCCGGCCATCCACGTTTGCGAGCCGGGGCGGTTGCGTGGATGACCGGAAGAAGCCCGGTCATGACGATCTTGTTTGCGGTGACATAAGATGGGTTTCAATTGCGGCATCGTCGGCCTGCCCAATGTCGGCAAGTCGACCCTGTTCAACGCGCTGACCGCGACCGCGGCGGCCGAGGCGGCGAACTATCCGTTCTGCACGATCGAGCCCAATATCGGGCGGGTCGCGGTGCCGGACGAGCGGCTTGAGGTCTGCGCGCGCCTTGCCAAATCGGCGAAGATCGTGCCGACCCAGCTCGAATTCGTCGATATCGCCGGCCTCGTGCGCGGCGCCTCGCAGGGCCAGGGCCTCGGCAATCAGTTTCTGGGACACATCCGCGAGGTCGATGCGATCGCTCAGGTATTGCGCTGCTTCGCCGATGACAACGTCGTGCACGTCGAAGGCTCGGTCGATCCGATCCGCGACGCCGAGACGGTCGAGACCGAGTTGATGCTGGCCGATCTCGACAGCCTCGAACGGCGCGCCCTGGCGGCGCAGAAACGCGCCCGCGGCGGCGACAAGGAGGCAAAGGCACAGCTCGAGGCGATCGAGCCGGCCCTCGCCGCCTTGCGCGACGGCCGGCCGGCACGCGTCGCCGCGATCCCGGCCGAACGGCAGCGCGAGCTGAAGACGCTGCAACTGCTGACCGCGAAGCCGGTTCTCTACGTCTCCAATGTCGATGAGGCGGATGCCGCCGCGGGTAACGCCGCGAGCCGGCTCGTCGCCGAGTACGCCGCCGCGCAGGGCGCGCCGGCAGTCGTCATCTCGGCGGCGATCGAGGCGGAGATCGCGCATCTCGGCGATGCCGAGGAAAAGCGCGAGTTCCTCGCCGCGCTGGGGCTCGGCGAGACCGGCCTCGACCGCATTGTCCACGCAGGCTACCGGCTGCTCGATCTCGTCACCTTCTTCACCGCCGGCCCCAAGGAGGCGCGCGCCTGGACGATCCCGCGCGGCGCCAGGGCGCCTCAGGCCGCCGGGGTCATCCACAGCGATTTCGAGAAGGGCTTTATCCGCGCCGAAACGATCGCGTATGACGATTTCGTCGCTTATGGCGGCGAGATGGGCGCCAAGGATGCCGGCCGGATGCGATTGGAAGGCGCCGATTACATCGTCCAGGACGGCGACATCATGCACTTCCGGTTCAACGTATAAGCCGCTGCCGCGCTTGCACCTGGCCGCGAGTACGCTTGCGTAATACAATGATGTGCGACGAGGTTGCGATGTCCAGTCCGGTTTCCGTCAGGCTGGACGACAAGGTTCGCGAGGAACTCGAAACCCAGGCGCGCGCGCACTATCGGCCTGTCCGCCCTGTTGCGGGAGATCGCGACCGAAGCGGCACGCCAGGCCAAGCGCAAGCGCATCCGGGAGGAAAGCGAAGCGGTCGGCCGCTACGTGGCGAGCAACCCCGAGGCCAAAGAGTTTTGTGAATTCTGGGGTACGCCACGCCAGGAGGGACTTTAGTCCGACCCGACGCCAGAGAACGGCTGTACCAAGCGGTGTTACGCCCTCTCCTGCTATCTCGCGACTGCATCGAAGCAGCGCGTTCGCCCCACGTCGTCCCGCATCCTTCCGGAATCGGTTGAGGCGATCCGCCGGCAGATCGCGATGGCGATCGGGCTGGAGTGAGCGCGTCGGCGGCGGTGTTGGTTGGACGGAACCCCGAGTGAAGGAGCGCGTCATGGCCGCCATGCCCGATTCGGCCCGCGATTTGCTGACCAAGAAGAAAGCCTTTGCCAATCTCGCCACGCTTATGCCGGACGGCTCGCCGCAGGTGACGCCGGTATGGGTCGATTACAAAGACGGGCTGGTGTTGATCAACACCGCCAAAGGGCGGGTCAAGGCACGCAACATGAAGGCGGGATCGCCGGTCGCGCTATCAATCATGGACCCTGACGATCCCTACCGTCACATCCAGATCCGCGGCCGGGTGCGGCGCGCCGTCGAGCAAGGGGCCGATCGCCATATCGACACACTGGCCAAGAAATACCTCGGCAAGGACAAGTACCCGTTCGCCCGGCCGGGCGAGGTGCGCGTCATTTACGAAATCGAACCCGATGCCGTCAACGCGGCGGGCTGACAACAACCTGGCACAGCGCTCCGGCCCGCCGGTCATCGCCCGCCGAGGCACGATTCCCGATCTCCGCGGGCGACCCGGTACGACGCGGCTTTTTTGTCGAATTCCTCGGCGATCTCGAGGAGCCTTCCGGCGACCTGGCGGTCCGAGGTCTGACGCGCCAGCCGTCGGCAGCGCTCGGCTTGCTCGCCGAGTTGTCCCGCAGTCGTCAAGGGTTCATCGGGCATTTTGATTTTTGGCCTCAGGAATTCGGAGAGTACCCCCGCTCGAAAATGAATCTGGAACAGTGATTAATGCAGCGGGGGAGCCGATTGCTGTGGCGCTATATCGGTCATAACCAACAATCGAGGCCGCATTTTCAGGCCGTATCGACGGAAGTCAAGATATCCTTTGAGGCGGCGCCGCGGTCAGGAGCGGCGCCGCCTCATCCGCATTGCCGCCCATGGCAAAAAAGCCGTCGATGTCCGGCCGCTCCCGCCTTATTCGACGATCTGTGGGATCAGCAGAAACAGGTCGGTGTCGCCGGTCTGTTCCCCGGCGGCGGTCAAGAGCGCGTGCGCCTGGCCGCGGTGATGTGTCTGGTGGTTGAAGAAATGCGCGACGAGCAGCCGCTTCGGGGCGCGGATCTCGCGCCGAGCGGCGCCGCTCCACCAGACCAGGTCCTCGCCGAGCCACCCCTCGTCAATATTCCCGGCCCAGCGCTCGATGTCGGCATCGGCCTTGCCGCGCGCCGCGCACAACTCGTCCCAGCCCTCGATAAAACGGTCGCTCTCCTTGATTGGAACGGCGGGGCGCGGCCAGCTGTCGAACCGGCTCATCCACTGGTTGTCGCCCCACAGGATGTGGACCAGGGTGCCGTGGATCGTCCCCCAGAAGGCGCCGCGCCCGGCGCGCCGCTCGCCCTCGGACAACCGGCCGGCGGCCTCATAGAGCCGCCGGTTCATCTCGGCATTGTACGCCGCCATCGTGCGGACATAAGACGATGTGATCATGAGAGCCCTCCGGCAGTGCTGCAGCTGCTTCATTTCGCCGCAGGCTTATGCTGCACCGCAACAATAACGGCGTCAACGGGATTGCGCAGCGCAGCAGAAGAGCGGGGTCACTATTCGGCGGGCGAGGGGCGATGCGCCGGCGGCGCCGCGGGCGGTTCTACAAAGCGGTCGCGCCGCACCGGCGCGAACCGTCCGTAGCGGTACGCGAGGGCCGGCAACACCAGGAGATTGAGCGCCAGGGCGCTTACCAGCCCGCCGAGGATCACCACCGCCATCGGCCCTTCGATCTCGCGCCCCGGCTCGTTCATGCCGACTGCCAGCGGCAAGACGCCAAGCGCGGTCACCAGCGAGGTCATCAGGATCGGAATCAGCCGGTCGGCGGCTCCGTCAAGGGCAGTCGCAATGGTCCACTCCCGGCCTTCGATCACCACCAGGTGGTCGTAATGCGCGATCACCAGGATGGCGTTGCGCAAGGCGATGCCGAACAGTGCGACAAACCCGACCATCGATCCCAATGACAGGATGCCGTTCGAGGCCAGGACCGCGAATACGCCGCCGACAAACGCGAACGGCAGGTTGGCGAGCACCAGCAGCAGGTTGTTGGCGCGCCGGCAGACCACCGACAGCAGCAGCACGATCCCGATGCCGGCGACGAGGCTGTTGACGATCAGGTCGCGTTGCGCGCGCGATTGCGCCTGGGCTTGGCCCGCGAATTCGAGATAGGTGCCGGTCGGCAGGCTGACCTCGTGCGCGACTCGCGCCTCGGCCGCTTGCACGAACGAGGCGAGATCGCGCCCGGCGACGTCGGAAGTAACCGTTTCCACTCGCTGCGCCGCGAGATGCGTGATCTCGTAGCGGCCCGATCCGGGGGTCACGTCCGCGATTTCGTGCAATGGCACGAAGCTGCCGGTCGGCGTCCGCAAGGGCAGATCGGCGATCCGGCCGATCCCTGTGCGGTCTGCCGGGTCGAGGATGGCGACGACCGGAAAGACGCGGTTGCCATCGTACACCTCGCCGACCGTATCGCCCTGGTAGGCGGTGCGCAGCGCATCGAGCACATCGACCGGGTCGAGGCCCCAGCGATCGAGATCGGCCGCCCGCAGGCGGACGGCCACCTGCGGCATGCCGGGGGGCGAGCGGACCTGCACGTCGGCCGCCCCAGGCACCCCGGCCAGCACCCGCGCGACCTGCTGCGCCTTCTGATCCAGCAGGTCGAGATCGCGGCCGAAGATGTTGACGACCACCGGCGCGGTGTAGCCCGAGGAGACTTCCTCGATGCGCTCGGTCAGAAAGGTGTTGATCGTGAAATTGCCGCCTGGGATCGCCGCGACGGTTCGGCGGATTTGCGCTTTTGCCCGCTCGATGCCGGCGCCGTCGAGCGGTTTCAATTCGACCTCGAACTCGCTGTAATTCGTACCGTAAGTGTCGTCGGCGAAGGTGGCGCGGCCGACCCGCTGCGCCACCCAGCGCACCGCCGGCAGCTGCCGCAGCGCGCGCGTCACGACGCCGCCGAGGCGCAGCGATTCCGCGATCGAGGTGCCCGGCACGGTCGCCATGTGAACGATGAAGTGGTCTTCCTTGAGTTCCGGGATGTAGCTGCCGCCGAGCAGCGGCAATACCGCAAAACCGGCGATCGTCAGCACGCCGGCTGCCGCCGCGGCGCTGCGCGGGTGGCGCAGGATCGGGCGCAGCAGCGCCCGGTAGCCCGCCTTCGACCAGCGCATCAGCGGCGGCTCGCGCTCGTTCGATTTGCCGCCGGCCAGCAGCACCATCGCCAAGGCCGGGACCGCGGTCAGCGCCACCAGAAGCGATGCCAATACCGCCAAGGCGTAGGCGATGCCGAGCGGGGCGAAGAGGCGCCCGGCAAGCCCCGACAGGGCGAGGATCGGCAGCACGACCAGGATGACGGCGAAGGTCGCGTAAACGACGGCGCCGCGCACTTCGAGGCAGGCATCGAGCACGACCTTCGCCGTCGGAAGCGGCATCGCGGCCTGCCCGTTCTCGCGCAACCGGCGCAGGATGTTTTCGAGATCGACCACCGCGTCATCGACGACGACGCCGATCGCGATCGCGAGGCCGCCCAGGGTCATCGTGTTGAGGGTCAGGCCGAGGCGCTGCACGACAATCAGCGCGGCCAGCAGCGACAGCGGGATCGCGACGCACGAGATCGCCGCGCTGCGCAGGTCGAACAGGAACAGGAACAGCACAACGGAAACCAGCAGGCCGCCGAGTAGCAGCGAGCTATCGACGTTGCCGGTCGCCGTGGCGATGAAGTCGGCCGGCCGGAACAGGCGGGGATGCAACTCGATCCCCGCCTGTTCGAGGCCAGGGCGCAGAGCGGCGAGAGCGCCATCGAGCCGCTGTGTCACACGCAGTGTGTTGGCGCCGTATTGCTCGTAGATGTTGAACACGATCGCCGGCCGGCCGTCGATCGCGGCGGCGCCGACCGGCGGCTCGGGGGCGACCCGCACGCTCGCGACGTCGCCGAGTCTGACCCGGCCGTTCGTGGTGCTGACGAGCACGGTGCGGGCTATTTCGGCCGGGGTCAGCGACTGGCCCTCGCTGCGCACGGTGATCCGCTGGTTCGAGGTGTCGACGAAGCCGCCGCCGCGCACTCCGGTAGCGCGCCTTGCGGCATTGACGACATCGTTGAGGCCGACGCCGAAGCGGATCAGCGCGGCGGGATGAATCTGGATTTCGATCGAGCGTCGATCGCGAGCGAAAATCGCGACGCTCGCCACCCCCGGCTCGGCCAGCAGGCGCGGCCGCACCGTCCACTCGGCGAACGCTTGCAGGTCCATCAGCGAGACGCGCCGCGAGGTCAGGCCGGCCACCAGGACAAGGTTGGTCGAGGAGGTCAGCGGCGTCATCATCGGCTCGGTGCCGGCCGGCAGCTGCCCCGTGGCCTGGCCAAGCCGCTCGCTCAGCAGCTGACGGTCGCGATAAACGTCGCTCGACGGCTGGAACGTCGCGGTGATGACCGACAGGCCCTGTATGGAGCTCGATTCCAGGGTGCGCAGGCCGGGAACGCCGTTGATCGCGTTCTCGAGCGGCTGCGTTACCAGGATTTCGACCTGGTCCGGCGCCAGCCCCGGCGCATCGGTGCGGACCTGCACCTGCGGCGGCGCGAACTCGGGAAAGACGTCATAGCTGGCGCCGAGCGCCGTGTAGATACCGTAGCCGAGCAATACGCAGGCGAGCGCGATGACGATGCCGCGGAAGCGGATCGAGAAACGAACCAGGGCAGCCTGAAGTCCCGGGCCGCCCGCCATCGCTAAAGTCTGCCCCTATCCTGTTGGATCGGCATTGATCTCGTCATGCCCGGCCTTGTGCCAGGCATCCGCGTGGATGGCCGGAACAAGGCCGGCCATGACGGTAAAAGGGTGATCCAACGCGAACGAAACATGCCTAGTCGCGCCCGCCGGCGTCGCGGGCGCCCTTGACCTGCGAGCTGAATTCGGCAGAGAGCAGCATCTGCGCGCCCGCGGTCACCACCGCGGCGCCATCCGGCACCCCGGTGACGATGTAGCCGCCGGGCGCCCGCCAGCCGGTGGCGATCGGGCGGCGCGCAAAGGTGTCCGCGCCGGTCCTGAAATAGGCCCAGGCCTGGCCGCCCTGCCACACCACCGCGGTCTGCGGCAGCAGCGCTCCCTCGACCGCCTTCCCGCTCGGCACCACGACGACTGCATTCATGCCGGGCAAAAGACCGCTGTCGGCCGGCGCGGTGAAATAAAAGCTCAGCCCTTGCAGCCGCGGGTCGGTTTTCGGCGCATCCGAGACGAAATCGAGCGGCACAAGCGTTCCGTCGGCGGCCTGCGCCGTGGCCCCGTTCGGCGCGGCGGACAGGCGCCGACCGGCCGGCAGGGTCGCCTGCACCAATACCAGCCGCCGCGCAATAAGGTGCTGCATCAAGGGCGCATCGCCGACCACCGCGCGCCCGAGCACCGGCCCCCAATCCTGCTGTGCGGTAACCGCCAGGGTGTGCAGCTGCGACTGCGCCGCCGCGACCGTTGCCCGATCGACCAGATAGGCCGCCTCGGCAGTCTGGTATTGCGCCGCCGAGATCACCTTGTTGGCGCCGTAGAGCCGGCGGGCGCGCTGATACGCGGTCTCCGAAGCGGCGAGCTTCGCCTTGGCGATGGCGAGCTGCGCCGTGGCGTTCTCATAGCGATTGTCGAGGTCGGTCAACGGTTGCAGATCGATGACCGTGCCGTAGGCACTCAGCTCTTTGCGCTGCGGGGCGTTGGTCAAGCGCTGGGCCACGATCCCGGCGGCGCGCTGCGCCGATGGGCCGAGGGTGATCGTCGGTTCGCCGGTTGCCGCGGCGGGTTGCGACGGCGCGGCCGGCCGGACCGGTGCGGCTTCGAGGGCGGCCTCGCTGCGCTGGCCGAACCCATCCCAGGCGGCGAGCGAGGCGAGTGCGACAGCGGCCACCACGCCTGCCAGGGCGAAAGTCAGCCGGCGGGATACCAGCGGGGATTGCGACAGCGCCAGCCGCATGGCGGCGTCGGCCGGATCACCGGATCGCGGCGGTCACCGCGGCGCCGAGATCTTTGGTGCCGGCGTTGCCGCCGAGATCGGGGGTGCGGGTGCCGCCTTCCGCCAGCACCTCGGCGATCGCGCGCTCCACCGCCTGCGCCGCCGCGTGCTC
>DASUKH010000048.1:0-2983 GCA_036278835.1 Allostellaceae bacterium | reverse complement strand
CATGCTGCACCGCGCCATTCTCGGTTCGATGGAGCGCTTTATCGGCATCCTGATCGAGCATTATGCGGGGCATTTCCCGCTATGGCTGGCGCCGGTGCAGGCGGTCGTCGCCTCGATCACCGACGAGGCGGCGTCTTATGCCGAGGAGGTCGCGCTTGTGCTGCGGAATGCCGGGTTGCGGGCTTTCGCGGATACGGGCAACGACAAGATCGGCTATAAGGTGCGTGAGCACAGCCTGGCCAAGGTGCCGCTGATCCTGGCGGTCGGCCGCCGCGAGGCCGAGCGCCGCGGTGTCTCGCTGCGCCGCCTCGGCAGCCCCGCGCAGGAAGCTCTTGCGCTCGACGATGCCGTTGCTAGATTGAAAGCGGAAGCGGTCGCACCCGACGACGCGTAACCGTTTGGCGGTTGCCGGAGCGGCAGTGTTCAACGTTTGAAAGGAGAGCCTACATACCCAGACCACCCTTCAACATCGCCCCGACCCGCGAGGGCCCCCGCATCAACCAGGAAATCGGCGTCATGCGCGTCCGACTCGTTGATGAGCGCGGCAACATGGTCGGGGTGGTCGGGCGCAACGAAGCGCTCGCCATGGCCGCCGATTCCGGCCTCGATCTCGTCGAGATCGCCCCCAACGCCGATCCGCCGGTGTGCAAAATCCTCGATTTCGGCAAATTCAAATACGAAGAACAGAAAAAGAAGAACGAAGCGCGCAAAAAACAGAAGATTATCGAGGTCAAGGAAATAAAACTGCGGCCCAGCATCGATGACCACGACTATGACGTCAAGATGCGCAGCATGAACAAGTTCATCGAGGAAGGCGACAAGGTCAAGGTGACCATGCGCTTCCGCGGCCGCGAACTGGCGCACCAGGAACTCGGCATGAACGTGCTGATGCGGGTGCGCGACGACCTCGACGGGATCGCCAAGATCGAGCAGATGCCGCGCATGGAGGGCCGCCAGATGACGATGGTGGTGGCGCCGCGCTAAACTACAGGGTGCGGCGCGCCTTCAGGGCGGCGGTCAGGGTGCCTTCGTCGAGATAGTCGAGTTCGCCGCCGATCGGCACGCCTTGCGCGAGACGCGACAGGCGGGCGCCGGTGGCGGCGGCCCGGTCGGCGATGTAATGCGCCGTTGTCTGGCCCTCGACGGTGGCGTTCAACGCCAGGATCAGCTCGGTGCCGGGGCCGAGCCGTGCGAGCAGCCGGCCGAGATTAAGCTCGTCGGGGCCGATCCCGTCGAGTGCCGACAGGGTGCCGCCGAGCACATGGTAGCGGCCGCGAAAGGCACCGGTGCGCTCCAGCGCCCATAGGTCCGCGAGATCCTCGACAACGCAGATCGCATTGGGATCGCGCTCAGGGTCGCGGCAGATCGCGCACGGGTCGGCGGTATCGAGATTGCCGCAGCGCGAGCACGGCCGCACCGCCCGCGCCGCCGCGTCGAGCGCCGCCGCCAACGGCTGCATCACCGCCTCCCGCCGCTTCAGCAGAAACAGCGCGGCGCGGCGCGCCGAGCGCGGACCGAGGCCCGGCAATTTGGCGAGCAACTGGATCAGGGTGTCGAGCTCGGACATTAGATCAGCATTGGGTCGCTGGCCTCCGACCCGCAGGCAGGCGGGACGCCCGGGCTCGTCAGATCACGTCAAAACGGCAGTTTCATGCCGCCTGGCAAGGCAAGGCCGCCGGTCAGCTTCTGCATCTCCGATTCGGCGTGGGCGTTGACCTTGGCGCGCGCGTCGCTGAAGGCAGCGACGAGCAAATCTTCCAGCACCTCGCCCTCCTCCGGGTCGATCGCCGCCTTGTCGATCTTGATGGCGCGCACGTCGCCTTTGCCGTTGAGCGTCACCTCCACCATGCCGCCGCCGGCCACCCCGGTCAGCTCGACGGCTTCGATCTGCGCCTGCACCTCGGCCATCTTCTCCTGCATCTCCTGGGCCTGCTTCATCAACTGGCCGAGATTTTTCATGAATCCTCTCCGCTGTCGGCATCCTCGCCGGTCGTGTCGCCGGCGCCATCGATCATGCCGGCGCGCTCGCGCACCGCCGCGATCGTCGCGCCGGGGAAGGTTTCGATGACCGCCCGCACCAACGGGTGCCCGGCAACCTCGTTCCGCAGCGCGCTCTGCCGCCGCGCCTCCTCCTCGGCGAGGGTCGGCTGTCCCGGCTGGTCGGAATAGGCCACCAGCCAGCGCCGGCCGGTCCACTCGCCAAGCAATTGGCTGACGCGGTTCGCAAGATTGTCGGGCGCCCCTGCTTCCTTGCGGAATTCGATGCGGCCGGGCTGAAAGCTGACGAGGTGCACGTGCGACCACAGATGCGCCCGCAGCAGCGCCTCGCGGTGCGCGTCGAACAGCATCACCGCCTCGACCAAACTCTGCGGCATCGGGTCGGGCGCCGAATCAGGGGCCGGCGGGGTGTCCGGCTCGGGCGCAAGTTGCAGCGCCGCCGCCAAGGCGGTCGGCGGCGATGGTGCGGCATCGGCCCCCACCCTGCCCTCCCCCGTTTGCGGGGGAGGGTTTTTCAGATTCCAGTCCCTCGCCTGCGGGGAAGGGTTTCCTCGAATTCCCTCCCCCGCAAGCGGGGGAGGGTTAGGGTTAGGGTTAGGGTTAGAGTTAGGGTGCGGCCGGGACGGCCGCGCTCCGACGGGTACCGAACCGCCATCCGAAGCCAGCGCCCGCACCAGTTCGGCCGGAGCCGGCAGATCGGCAACATAGGCGAGGCGCACCAGCACCATCGCCGCCGCCTGCGCCGGCATCGGCGCCGCCTGCACCTCTTCCAGCCCCTTCAACAGCATCTGCCAGGCACGCGCCAGGACCGGCATGGCGAGCGCCGCGGCGAGCGGCCGGGCGCGCTCGCGCTCGCCGGCTTCGAGCGGGTCGTCGCTGCCGGCTTCCGGCGCGAGCTTCAGCCGGGTCACGAAATGCGCGAGCTCGAGCAAATCCTGCATGACCAGCAGCGGATCGGCGCCGCCCTGGTAGAGGCTGTCCATCT
>DASUKH010000047.1:0-5752 GCA_036278835.1 Allostellaceae bacterium | reverse complement strand
CCGGCGCGCCACCCGGCGGCGTCGAGGAGGTGTGCCGCCTTCGCCGGGTCGTAAGGGTAGCGCGGGATCGCGGCGCTGTAGGCGGGGTCGAGCGGGTTGACGAAGCTGTCGGCGACCGGCTGCTTGCCGGCGAACAGGTATCGGCTGATCGCCTGCCGGTCGATGCCGAGGAGCAGCGCCCGACGCACGCGCGGGTCTGCGAGGGCCGGCCGCGCCAGGTTGACATCGACGTGCTCGAAGATGAGGCCCGGCTTGTAGATCACCTGATATGCGCCGCCGTGCTGCTTGTCGAACGCCAAGGCCTCGCCGAGCGGCAGCCCGAGTTCGCCCGCCACCATGTCGATTGTGCCGGACAGCAGGTTCGCTTCGAGCGCCGCCGTGTTCTCGATCGTGCGCACGTTGATTCTCCGGAATGGCGGCGGCGGCCCCGCCCAATAGCGATTCGGCACCAGCGTCACCGAGGCGCCGCGCGCGACCGCGCTGATCCGGTACGGCCCGTTATAAAGGCCGGGGTTGATCGGGTTGGTGTTGTAGCGGGTGCGCAGCCGGTACTGCGCCGGATCGGCGAAGGCGGCGCGCTCCAGATGCGCCGGCAGCAGCACGAAATCGTTGATCGCGGCGTAGTCGAAGGTCAGCTTGTCGAGGTGCAGGGTAAAGGTCTTGTCGTCCTTCACGTCGATTTTGGTGATGCGGCGATAGAGTTCGGCGTCGGCGACGCCGCTCTGTTTGTTTTTGCCGACCTCGTAGGTGAACAGGACATCTTTGGTGGTGACCGGCACCCCGTCGCCCCACTTGGCGTCCGGGCGGATCGTATAGGTGATGTCGATCCCCTTCCTGCCGTGGCCGAGATCGACCGGCACCGCGAGGCCGTTGGCGATCGTCGGCAGCGTCGTGCACAACAGGCACACGAGCTTCCAGTCGGCGTCGTAAACCGTGAAGGGGCGCAGCGCCAAGCCCAGCACATAGCTCTTCGCCGCCATGGCATCGAGGTTCGGGTTGAGGGTCGCCGGGAACTGGGTGATGCCGATCGTCAGCGCGTCGTGCCCGGCCGCCGCCGCCGGCATCGCCCGCAGCACCAGGAGGGCGAGCGCTGCCATCCGCAATGCGCGCAACACGATGGTTGGCCGCCGGCAAAGCGCGCAGCGGTACTTGTCAAGGGAGGGGCTTTCTCTTAGCATCGCACGGCCAACTTTGGCTGCATCATTGTCACTGTCGCGGCCGGCTGCCGTTCGACGGGGGGAGCACGCATCATGAAGCATCTGTTGACTGGTGTTGCGATCGCTGCGGCACTGGCGATCGCCGCGCCATTATCGGTTGAGGCCGCCCCGATGTCGCCCTCCGGGCACCCCGCGGCCGCGACAGCGCACCATATGGCCGCGAAGGCGCGCCCGCATCGCGCGATGCATCACGCCCGGTCCGGCCATATGCACACTGCCAGCCGCAGCGGCGACGCGGCGACCCGGGAACTTAACCTGCAGGAACTCGCGCGCATCAGGGGGGCTGCCCCGGAGCCGCACCCGATGCCGGCCCCCGCGCCGCACCACTGATCGAGAGCCGCCGCGGTCGCATCGCGTCTCGGACGCGGTGCGCCGCGGTGTCGCTGCCGACGGACAGCCTTGACCGCATTGCGGAAAACCGCATCCTGACAGGCGGCGTTAACGGGCGCCGTCGTTGCGGGAGGGGCCGGTGAGGCGGCCGTGAAGCCGGAAATCGTCATCGTCGGCCCGATGTACCCGCCGACCCAGGCGCGGCTCGAAACCGAATTTGCCGCGCACCGTCTGTGGGAAGCGGAAGACAAGGCGGCCTTTCTGGCAGGCCTTGCCGACCGGGTACGCGGCATCGCGGTCTATGCCCTGCACGGCTGCCCGGCCGCCGTCATCGAGGCGCTGCCGCGGCTCGAAATCATCGCCTGCATGGGGATCGGGGTCGATCGCATCGACACCGCCTGCGCGCGGGCTCGCGGCATTGCCGTCACCGCAACCCCCGACGTCGTAACCGACGACACCGCCGACACGGCGCTCGGGCTGATGCTGGCGGTCGAGCGGCGCATCGTCGCGGGCGACCGGTTTGTGCGCGAGGGGAACTGGCCGCGCGGCGAGATGCCGTTCGGCCGCGCGCTGCGCGGGCGGCGGCTCGGGATTCTCGGATTGGGGCGCATCGGCCGGGCGATCGCCACCCGCGCCGCCGGATTCGGGATGGAGATCGCGTATCAGGGGCCGCGGCGCAAACCCGATGTTCCCTACCGCTATTTTGCCGACCCGGTGGCGCTTGCCGAGTGGAGCGAGGTGCTGGCAGTTGCCTGCCCCGGCGGCGAGGCGACCCGGCATCTCGTCAACCAGACCGTTCTCGACGCGCTCGGCCCGCGCGGCACCCTGATCAACATCGCGCGCGGCTCGGTCGTCGATGAGGCGGCGCTCATCGCGGCGCTGCAGGCCGGCCGGCTCGGCGCCGCCGGTCTCGACGTCTATCAGAACGAGCCGCACGTGCCGGCGGCGCTGCTCGGCCTCGGCAATGTCGTCCTGTCGCCGCACACCGGCAGCGCCACTGACGACACTCGCGGCGCTATGGGTGATCTGGTCGTCGAGAACCTGCTGGCGCATTTCTCCGGCCGCCCGCTGCTGACCCCGGTGTAGCAAAGAGGGAGCGCCACCACGCTCGAAAGATACGCATTTCGGGAAAGTGCGCGTGAATAAATCACATCACCTCGTCATTCCGGGACGGCCCAAAGGGCCGGACCCGGAATCCAGGAACACAGATTTTTCCGATAACCCGAACGCGCGGTGTTCCTGGATTCCGGGTTCGCGGGCTGTGCCCACACCCCGGAATGACCGGCGCTGGGTTCCCTCACACGCACTTTAGCCAGAGTGCAAAAAGCAGGCCCGCCATTTAGAGCAGGGTCCGTTCAAATGGAATGAACGGCCGGGCACGACCCGGCCATCCACGCCTTTTCAGGCGGCCGAAGACGTGGACCCGCGGATCAGTCCGCGGGCGGGGCATCGAATGATCGGACTTGATCGAATACCGTGCTGGTATCCTGAACTCAAAAATTTGGTGGGTCAGGTCGCTTGTTTTCGTCATACCGGCGCAGGCCGGTATCCGCGCTTCAGCCGCCAACCCGACCGAGAGGTGAGTCCCGGCCTTCGCCGGGACGACGGGCGCTGAAGTGCTGCGAACTTCGGAATCAGGATACTAGGTAGGGCTATTTCTTCGCGGCGCGCGCAGAGTTGCGACCGGTGCCGCGGCCGAGGCCGATTTTTTTGGCGAATTCGGAGCGCTGCTCGGCGTATTTGGGCGCGACCATCGGGTAATCGGGCGGCAGGCCCCATTTGGTACGGTATTCGTCGGGGGTCAGGTTATAGGTCGAGCGAAGATGCCGCTTCAGCATCTTCAGCTTCTTGCCGTCTTCGAGGCAGACCAGGTATTCCGGGTTGATTGATTTGCGAATCGGCACCGCCGGCTTCAGCGGCTCCGATGGCGGTTCCGCGACTTGGCCTTCCAGAGCGCGCAACGAGTTGTAAACGGCCTGGATCACATCCGCCAGCTGACCGGTCGGCAAGGTATTGTTGCTCACATAGGCGGACACGACCTCGGCGGTCATCCGCAACAATTCCTCTTCCGCCGATTTCGGGGCCGCTGATTCCGCCATGTGCTCCTCAATGCGCTGCAAGGTTCGCCCTCATCGGATAATCGCAAAGCGATTTCCGGCTGTCAACCGAAACCCACGAGAGAAAAAGTAATGACCGGCTGGCAGGCCCGGCCAGGACTTGCAAAGGCTTAGAGAAGCCGGCTCGGCGTCGTATGATCACCGCATCGGCGCGCTTGCCGATGAATTGAGCCGCCGTTTATCCCAAGAATCCACGCGATTGACACGCGGCCGGTCCGAATGGCGGGTCGCCGCGATGTGGTAGGCGGCTGACAACGCTCCCCGACATATGGTAGTTTGCCTCCGGCCGGCGTTATCGGCCGCGCTGTCTTCCCGGAGGTCCGATCCTGTCGATTTCCTCAGTCCATCCGCGCCCGGTCGTGCGCGAAAAGCCGTTCTTTTCCGACAATTTGGCGAGCGTTGACCCCGAGGTGGCGGCGGCCATCGATGCCGAGCGCGAGCGCGAGCAGAGCCAGATCGAGCTGATCGCCAGCGAGAACATCGTCTCGCGTGCCGTGCTCGAGGCGCAGGGATCGCTGCTGACCAACAAATACGCCGAGGGTTATCCCGGGCGGCGCTATTATGGCGGCTGTGGCCCGGTCGATATCGCCGAGCGGTTGGCGATCGAGCGCGCAACCCGACTGTTCGGTTGTGCCTTCGCCAATGTCCAGCCGCATGCCGGAGCGCAGGCCAACCAGGCGGTGCTGCTGGCGCTGCTCAAGCCCGGCGATGCGATCCTCGGCCTGTCGCTCGCCGCCGGCGGCCATCTGACGCACGGCGCGCCGCCCAATTTGTCGGGCAAATGGTTCCGCGCCCACACCTACGGGGTGCGCGCGGAGGACGGGCGGATCGATTTCGATGAGGTCGAGCGGCAGGCCGAGACGCACCGGCCGCGGTTGATCATCGCCGGCGGCAGCGCCTATCCGAGGATCATCGATTTTGCGCGGTTCCGCGCGATCGCCGACCGGGTCGGCGCCTATCTGATGGTCGATATGGCGCATTTCGCCGGCCTCGTCGCCGGCGGCGCGCATCCGAGCCCGCTGCCGCACGCCCATGTCGTGACGACGACGACCCATAAGACGCTGCGCGGCCCGCGCGGCGGCATGATCCTGACCAACGATCCCGAGATCGCGAAGCGCATCGATTCGGCGGTGTTTCCCGGTCTGCAGGGCGGTCCCTTGATGCACGTCATTGCCGCCAAGGCGGTGGCGCTCGGCGAGGCGTTGCGGCCGGATTTCGCCGAGTACGCGCGTGCCGTTGTCGCCAATGCGCAGACCCTCGCAGCGACCCTCGTGGAGTCGGGGCTGGCGATCGTCTCGGGCGGCACCGATACGCACCTGATGCTGGTCGATCTGCGCCCGCTCGGTTTGACCGGGCGCGCCGCCGAGCAGGCCTTGGAGCGCGCCGGCATCACCTGCAACAAGAACGGCATCCCGTTCGACCCGCAGCGGCCGACCGTCACCTCCGGGGTTCGCCTCGGCTCGCCGGCGGCGACGACGCGCGGCTTCGGCACCGCCGAGTTTGCCCAGGTCGGGCGCTGGATCGGCGAGGTGCTGCGCGGCCTCGCCCAGCACCCCGACGACAATTCGCTGACCGAGACCAAGGTGCGCGGCGCGGTGCGGGCGCTGTGCGACCGCTTCCCGGTGTATCCGCGCTAGCGCCGCCGCCAACCGCCGGCAGGGAGGACCAGATGCGCTGCCCGTTCTGCGGAACCGACGACACCCAGGTCAAGGATTCGCGGCCGACCGACGACCGCGGCGCGATCCGCCGGCGCCGCTTCTGCCCGAACTGCGCGGCACGCTTCACCACCTTCGAGCGGGTGCAGCTGCGCGATTTGACCGTGGTCAAGAAGAACGGCCAGCGCGAGCCGTTCGACCGCGACAAGCTGGCCCGCTCGGTGTACATCGCGCTGCGCAAGCGCCCGCACGAACCGGAGCGGGTCGAGCGGGTGATCAACTCGCTGGTGCGTCAGCTCGAAAGCTCGGGCGAGATCGAGATCCCGAGCGAGATGATCGGCGAACTGGTCATGGAGGCGCTCTCGACGCTCGACCAGGTCGCCTACATCCGCTTCGCCTCGGTCTACCGCAATTTCCGCGAGGCCAAGGATTT
>DASUKH010000046.1:0-31848 GCA_036278835.1 Allostellaceae bacterium | reverse complement strand
GCAGGACGGGCACTTCTTCCACAGATTGTCGGGAACATCCCGCCCCCGAAACACGCGAATCTTCGGCAGGACGTAATTGCTGAGCCAGCTCATCCACCCTGACTACCAATCCCCGGACGCAAAGTCACGGACCAGCGGCGGGCCGGGCGGCACGGCCGAGCCGCGATCGCCCGCCGCTGCGGCGCCGCCGCCTCAGGTTTGGAAGATGAAATCGGCGCCGGTGAGTGTGCCGGTGAAGTTTACAAGCTCGACGTTGTTGCTGCCGCCAAAATTAATACCAAAATTAATAAGGGTGGCGGTGCCGCCGCCGACAACGCTTATGTCCCCCTGGATGGAAGCGAAGTCCGTAAACCCGTAGGCGCTGACGTCGATCCTGTCGCTGTCGCTCTGGCGGAAATCCTCAATCACATCGGCGCCCGAATTCGGCCCGAAAACAAACTTATCGGCACCGGTGGTTACTTTCGATCCGGCGGTGATGTTTGGCGCGTCGCCCCACATGCGATCGGAACCGGTGCCGCTGATCAGCGTGTCATTGCCGCAGACGACGCGATCGGACACGGTGTCTGCATCGCCAATGAGAAAATTCACGCCGCCGTCGCCCGCCGTCAGGGTGTCGTTCCCGCCGACCGCCGATCCGGACATCGTCGACGCATCGCCGTACAACGTGTTGATGTAGCCCGGCGCACCGAGGCCGCCTGTCAATATGTCGTTGCCGCCTGTCGTCCTGTCGGACATCTCGTAGGCATCGCCATAAAGCGTGTTGTTCGCGTCGGCGCCGCCGATCAACGTATCGATCCCGCCATCCGCGCTGTCGGACATCTGGTACGCATCGCCATAAAGCGTGTTGGTGGCGCCGTCGGCGCCACCGATCAGCGTGTCGCCGGGCAGCGTGCTGCCGGCGCCGGTGGCCCGCTGGCTCATAGTATAGGCATCGCCATAGAGGTTGTTGACGGCACTTGCGCCGGAACCGCCGGTCAAGGTGTCGACGCCGCCCTGCGCAGCGCCGTACATCTGTTCGGCATCGCCGAAAAGGTTGTTCGTCGCGTTATCGGCGCCGGTGATCACGTCGTCGCCGCCGGTCGCCTGCTGGTAGATGTTCAACGCGTCGCCGTAAACCGTGTCGCCGCTGGTGAGCGTCGACGTGTCGTCCGTACCGATCTCCTTCCCATTCAGGTTGGTCAGACCCGCCCCGAGAATCGTCATTTGTCCCCCCGGCATCAAGATTCAAGCGTCGCCGACGCCCCAACCGCCGGTTCAGCCGTCCTTTAGCGATTAATCTATTTTTAGTCGAACAACAAGATCGACTTTTATCCAGTCGCCGGAAAGAGCAAAGAAATCGCGCTCCAAACGGTCAGCTTCGCCGCGCGCCGCGCACCCCCTCCGCCAGGGCGCGGACCTCGGCGAGGACGGCTTCGACGAGGCCGGGTTTGGCGCGGTTGTCGGCATCGAGGTTGAGGGCGAGGCGCTCGACGACGGCCGAGCCGACCGCCGCCGCGTCGGCGGCGCGCGCCACCTCGGCGGCCTGCGCCGGGGTCTTGATGCCGAACCCGACGGCGACCGGCAGAGCGGTCACCCCGCGCAGCCGCGCCACCGCCGTCCGTACGCTATCCGCGGCGGCCGACCTCGTGCCGGTGATGCCGGCAATCGCGACGTAATAGATGAAGCCGCTGGCGTGCTCGACGATCGTCGGCAGGCGCGCGCTGTCGCTGGTCGGGGTGGCAAGGCGGACAATGTCGAGACCGGCGGTGCGGGCCGGCCCCGCCAGTTCGGCATCCTCCTCGGGCGGCAGATCGACGATTATCGCGCCGTCCACCCCGGCCGCCACCGCGTCGCGCGCGAACATTTCGGCGCCATAGCGGTAGATTGGGTTGTAATAGCCCATCACCACGTAGGGCGTATCGGCGTCGTGCTCGCGCAGCCGGCGCAGCATGGCGAGCGTCCTGCGCAACGTCATGCCAGCCTTCAATGCGCGCTGGCCGGCCGCCTGGATCGCCGGACCGTCTGCCATCGGATCGGAGAACGGCATGCCGATCTCGATCAAATCGGCGCCGGCCCCGGCGAGACCGCTGAGTAACTCGAACGAGGTTTCCGGGTCGGGATCGCCGGCCGTCAGGTAAATGGCGAGACCGGCCCGCCCCTCGGCGCGCAATTGCGCGAAGCGGTGCGCGATGCGACTCACAACGCCACCCCGAGGTGATCGGCGACGGCGAAGATGTCCTTGTCGCCGCGGCCGCACATATTCATGACGATCAAATGATCGCGCGGCAGGGTCGGAGCGATCTTCGCGACATGCGCCAGCGCATGCGCCGGCTCCAAGGCCGGGATGATGCCCTCGTGCCTTGTGCACAGCTGAAACGCATCGAGCGCCTCCCGGTCGGTAACTGCGACGTACTGCACGCGCCCGAGATCGTGCAGCCAGGCGTGCTCCGGGCCGATGCCGGGGTAATCGAGGCCGGCCGAGATCGAATGCGCGTCGCGGATCTGCCCGTCCTCGTCCTGCAACAGATAGGTGCGGTTGCCGTGCAGAACGCCGGGTTCGCCGCCGGTCAAGGAGGCGGCATGCAGCCCGGTTTCGACGCCGTGCCCACCCGCCTCGACCCCGATCATCGCCACCGACGGGTCGTCGAGAAACGGATGAAACAGCCCCATCGCGTTGGAGCCGCCGCCGATGCAGGCGACCAGCGTATCCGGCAGCCGGCTTTCGGCCTTCAGGATCTGCTCGCGCGTCTCTCGGCCGATCACCGACTGGAAATCGCGCACCATCGCCGGGTAGGGGTGCGGCCCCGCTACCGTGCCGATCACGTAGAACGTGTCCTCGACATGCGCAACCCAGTCGCGCAGCGCCTCGTTCATCGCGTCCTTTAACGTGGCGGTGCCGGAATGTACAGGGACCACCTCGGCGCCCAAAAGGCGCATGCGGAAGACGTTAGGCTTCTGCCGCTCGATATCGGTGGCGCCCATATAGACGACGCAGGGCAGGTCGAACAGCGCGCAGGCCGTGGCGGTGGCGACGCCGTGCTGGCCGGCGCCGGTCTCGGCGATGATGCGGCGCCGCCCCATGCGCCGCGCCAACAGAATCTGCCCGAGCACATTGTTGATCTTGTGCGCCCCGGTGTGGTTGAGCTCGTCTCGCTTGAAATAGATTTTTGCGCCGCCGAGGTACCGGGTCAGCCGCTCCGCAAAATATAACGGGCTCGGGCGGCCGACGTAATGGTCGAGGTAATAGGCCAGCTCGGCATGAAAGGCCGGATCGTCCTTGGCCGCGTTGTACGCTGCCTCGACCGCGAGGATCAGCGGCATCAAGGTCTCGGCGACATAGCGCCCGCCATAAATCCCGAAATGGCCGCGCGGGTCGGGACCGCCGCGATAGGTATTGGGTGTCTGCACGTTACTTCCCAGCGATGATCCACTCGAGATCGTTGTTGTCGATGGCGCAATCGGCGGCATCGGAGACGCGATGGCGCTTTCCGTGGATAAAGCGCTCCGGCACCGGCATTTCGAAGGCGCAATATCCGCCATCGTCGAATTCGGCCGCAAGATCGCCGCGGAAACGATCGGCGACCCCCTCGCCCGCCGCAATCCCGTCGATCGTCACGGCGAACCGAACCTTGCGGCCGGCTTCGTGCGGATAGCGCAGCCAGCCGGCGATCCGAGTGCCGACGGGATCCTTCAGAGTCATCGCGGCATCGTGTGGGAGAGGCTGTGCGCGACGCGCAGAAATTCGGCGATTTTGTCCAGGTCCTTGTCGCCGGGCGCGCGCTCCACCCCGGACGAGACATCGACCGCCTCGGCGCCCGAAGCGCGCACCGCCTCGGGCAGGAGAGCGGCGCGCAACCCGCCCGACAGCATCCATGGCAGCCGCCATTGCCGGCCGGCGATCAGGCGCCAGTCGAAGGCAAGCCCGTTGCCGCCGGGCAACGCCGCCTCGCGGCGCGGCGGCTTCGCGTCGAACAGCAGCATGTCGGCATCGGTCTCGTAGCCGGCCGCGACAAGAGCGTCCTCCGGCGCGGCGACGGCGACCGCCTTGATAACCGGCAGACCGAAACGCGCTCTGACATCCGCCACCCGCCGCGGGCTCTCGTCACCGTGCAACTGCAGCATGTCGAGCGGCGTGGCATCGAGCGCCGCGCCGATCGCGGCGTCGTCAGGATCGACAAACAAACCGACCCGCTGCACCGGAGCGGGAATTCCGGCGCACAGCACCGCAGCGCGCGCCGGGCTGACCGCGCGCGGGCTTGGCGGGTAGAAGACGAAGCCGACCCAGGCGGCGCCGCCCTCAACCGCGGCGGCGACCGCCGCCTCGCTCGACAACCCGCAGATTTTGACCGCGACGCTCATCGCGGGAATATGGCCCTTTCCGGCGCATCGGTCATCCGCCCGCGCGCTCGAAGGCCAGCCGCGCCGCGGCAAGATCTTCAAGCGCGCTGCCGACCGACTTAAACAGCGTGATCTCGCCGACCTCCTGCCGCCCGCGGCACGCGCCACGCACCAGGCTGAAAAGGTCGCCGGCGATGCGCTCGCGGGCCAAGGCGCCGGAGCGCAGCGGCCGCACGATATCGCCGGCTTCGCGGATCGCCATCTCGGTATCGACATAAACGCGGGCGCGGCGGACCGCTTCGTCATCGGCCTCGCGCATCTCCGGCGTGAAGCCGCCGACCAGATCGAGATGCGTGCCGGGCTTGAGCCACGCCCCGCGGATCAGCGGCGTGCGGGCCAAGGTCGCGCAGGTCACGATGTCGGCGGCGGCGACCGCGGCGGCGAGGTCCGATGCCGGCGCCGACGGGATTCCCTGTTCGGAAAGCCGTGCCGCCAAGGCCGCGGCCTTCGCCGGGTCGCGCCCCCAAACCAGCGTCCGGCCGATCGGCCGGACCGCGCGATGGGCGGCGGCGAGATGCGGCGCCAGCGCGCCGGTGCCGACCACCAGATGCACGGCACTGTCCTCGCGCGCGAGGAAAGCCGCGGCGAGTGCCGACGCCGCCGCGGTGCGCCGTGCCGTCAATGCCGTTCCGTCGATCAGCGCGGCCGGCATGCCGGTGGCCGGGTCGAGCAGCAGATAGGTGCCGTGCACCGCCGGCATTGCCCGCCGGCGCGCGTTGTCGGGGAACACGGTGACCGCCTTGACCCCGAGCGCCCGCCCCGGCTGCCATGCCGGCATCAGCAGCAAGGTTCCGGGACCGGCCGTCGGCGGCGCCGCGGGGATCACGTGATGATGCCGCGGCGGCACCTCGCAGCCGTCGCGGAACATCTCGCGCAGGGCTTTGACAAGGCTCGGATAATCGAGCAGCCGGTGCACCTCGTCGGGACCGATGGTGCGCATGACGCGGGCCTCAGCCGCGCAATTCGGTTTGCGCCGGCGGCCCCGCGACCGGTCCCGCCGCCGGCGGCAGCTGCGCCTGGGTGGCCGCCAGTTCGCGTTCGAGCGCCTGGATGCGGCGGCCTCGCCGTCGTGCCAAGCGCCGCCAGCGCCCGCCGCGCAGCCACGCCGCCAGCGCGCCGAGCACAAGGCCGACCAGCAGCGACACCAGGACGGCGAAATACAACGGTACGGCGGCGGAATAGACGAACGGCCACAGCCCCAAAATCACGTCCTGCCGGTTGGAGGCGGCGAACCAGCCGAGGACGCCGGCGATCACCAGCACGACGATCCAAAACAACTGCTTCATCGCGGCTCGATCCTGGACAGCGCAAGCAAAAGGGCCTCACATCAAAGCCAGGCGGAGCGGCCCCGGCAACCGCGGCGTTCACTCTGACATGATCGGCCCCAGCGAACCCATCTCGATCCGCATATCGCACCGGCTCGGCCGCGACGAAGCAAAGCGGCGGATCGATGACGGCCTCGCCGCGATCCGCCGCGATGTCGCGCAATATGTCCGCTCGCTCGATTATCAGTGGCAGGGCTACCGGCTCGATTTCGGCGCCGCCATCCTGTTCCAGACGATCGCCGGGCATATCGACGTCGAGGACGATGTCGTGCGGATCGAGTTCATGCTGCCGCGGCTCCTGCACCTCGCTGCCAGAAGCATCGTCGGCCGCATCGAGAGCCGCGGGGCCGCCCTTCTCGAAGGGCCAAAACGCGGCTGACGAGGTATCGCGGCCAGTGTCCCGATTCCGAAGTTCGCAGCATTTCAGGGCCGTCGTTCCGGCGAAGGCCGGGACCCGCCTGTCCGCCGGGTTGGCGGCTGAGGCGTGGATACCGGCCGTCGCCGGTATGAAGAAAGCCTCGACGGATCGGGTCGGCCATTCAAAAACCAGGGCCGTCCGAAAAAAGAGGGGAGCCGAGGCTCCCCTTGATGCCGGCGGATTCGAGATTAGCGGCGGCCGCGGAACGTCGCGACTTCGCCGTTGTCGCCGAGGATGATGTGGACGTGCTGGCCGTTCCGCATCGCATCGGCCGACCAGCCCTGCATCGGGCGGATATCCTGTACGTTGTCGTAGCCATACTGGCGCAGCTCTTGCACTGCCTGCTGCTCGGGCATGCCCATGTTGTTGTTGCCATAGCCGGCGGCGCTGTTGAACCGCTGATTGCCGTTCCAGGTGCTGCCCTGCGTGCCCTGATTCCAGCCGCTGCTGCCCTCCATGCCCGGGTTGTAGCCCTGCTGATTGGTGCCTTCGTTGAAGGCTTGGTTGCCGTAACCGGTGAAGCCCTGATTGTTCATGCCCTGGTTTTCGTTCAAACCTTGGTTCTCGCTGTTCGAGCTTTGGTTGTACTCGGGGCCCTGATTGGGATTCTGATTATAGTTCTGGGCGAACGCCGCCGAGCCGGCCGTCAGCAGGAACGCGCTGGCGATTGCGGTATATTTCAAGGCCGTCATCATCGTAGCGTCTTCCTCTTAACATGAGTTGCACAACAGCTTCGGCCGGGCCGCGAAGAAACGGGCGCGGTCAAGCTGCCTACCCAACACAGGAGGCGCGCGGAGGTTCAAGCAAAGCATTAAGAAAAAACATGACACAAGCTCAACCATTATTTCCCATCCGCGGCATCGTATTCGCTCGCTCCGTGATTTACGTGCGTGCGCGGACAACTCATCATTTGATATGGAACGACAAAGGCCGCGAAAACCTTCTCCTTACATAGCGGAATTCGCATGCGGGATGCCGCGATCGCGCGGGTGGCAGCAAACCAGCGCAACCAGCCGACGACGGAGTTTTATAATGGCACAAACGGTCAGCGATTTTTTCTGGGAGCGCCTGTCGGCGTGGGGGATCAAGCGCATCTTCGGCTACCCCGGTGACGGCATCAACGGGCTGATCGGGGCGCTTGACCGGGCCGGCGACAAGTTCGAGTTCGTCCAGGCGCGGCATGAGGAGCTGGCGGCGTTCATGGCCTGCGCGCACGCCAAATTTACCGGCGAGATCGGCGTCTGCCTCGCGACCTCGGGTCCCGGCGCGATCCATCTGCTGAACGGCCTTTATGATGCCAAGATGGATCATCAGCCGGTGCTGGCGATCGTCGGCCAGCAGGCCCTTACCGCGCTCGGCGGCCATTATCAACAGGAGGTCGATCTGATCTCTCTCTACAAGGATGTTGCCGGCGAGTACGTCCATATGGCGACAACCCCGTCGCAAGTTCGCCAACTGGTCGATCGCGCCGTGCGCATCGCCAAAGCCGAACGCACCGTCACCTGCATCATCATGCCGAACGATCTGCAGGAGATGGACGCGGTCGAGACGCCGCCGCGCAAGCACGGCAGCATCATTACCGGCATCGGTTACGAGGCACCGGAAGTCTTGCCGGCCATGAGAGAGATCGAACGCGCCGCGCGCGTCCTGAACGAGGGAAAGAAGGTCGCGATCCTGGTCGGCGCCGGTGCACTGAAAGCTACCGACGAGGTCATCGAGGTCGCCGACAGGCTCGGCGCCGGGGTCGCCAAGGCATTGCTGGGCAAGGCGGCATTGCCCGACGATTTGCCTTTTGTGACGGGCTCGATCGGTCTGCTCGGCACCAAGCCCAGCTACGACATGATGATGGGCTGCGACACGCTGTTGATGATCGGGTCGCGCTTTCCGTATTGCGAATTTCTGCCCAAGGAAGGCCAGGCGCGCGGCGTGCAGATCGACCTTGACCCCAAGATGGTCAGCATGCGCTACCCGATGGAGGTCAACCTGATCGGCGACAGCGCCGCGACCCTGCGCAAGCTGATGCCGCTTATCGAGCACAAGAAGGACTGGTCGTGGCGCCAGAAGATCGAGAAGGACCTCAAGGAATGGTGGCAGACGCTTGAGAACCGCGCGATGGTCAGCGCCAACCCGCTGAACCCGCAGCGCGTCTTCTGGGAATTGTCGCCGCGATTGCCGGAGAACTGCATCATCGCCTGCGACACCGGGTCGGGCACCAACTGGTATGCCCGCGACGTCAAAATTCGGCGCGGCATGATGGCCTCGGTGTCGGGCACGCTGGCGACGATGGGGCCCGGCATGCCCTATGCGATCGCCGCCAAATTCGCCTATCCCGATCGGCCGGTTTTTGCCCTGGTCGGCGACGGCGCATTGCAGATGAACGGCATGAACGGGCTGATCACGGTTTCCAAATACTGGAAGCAGTGGCGCGACCCACGCTTTATCGTCCTTGCCTTGAACAACCAGGATCTGAACCAGGTCACCTGGGAGATGCGGGCGCAGGCCGGCGACCCGAAATTCAACGCCTCGCAGAGCCTGCCGGACGTGCGCTATTCGGAATACGCCAAGGAGCTCGGCCTCCGGGGGATTTTCGTCGACAACCCGGACCGGGTCGGGCCGGCCTGGGAGGAGGCGCTCGCCGCCGACCGGCCGGTCGTGCTCGAAGCCAAGACCGACCCGGAGGTGCCGCCGCTGCCGCCGCACATCACGCTGAAGCAGGCGAAGGCGTTCACCTCGACCCTGATCAAGGGCGATCCGCGCGAGGGCTCGATCATCCGGCAAACGGCGAGGGAACTGGTGGCCGACCTGCTGCCGGGCCGCAGCTGACCGCCCGCGATGGGACATCAGGAGCAGATCGAGCAGCCGCCACGCTATGCCCCGTGGACGGTGCCGGCGCAGCCTCTGGCGCGCCGGGGCTCGGCGGGGCGGCGCGTCGGCTGGGTTGCGGCGACCGTCGGCATGGCGGCAGTCGCCGGTCTCGCCATATTCCGCCTGGTCGAACGGCGCGGCCCGGAGGCCGAGCCGCCGCCCGACAGCGAGGAAACAAAGGGCGCGCGCCTGCTGGCCGGCGGCGCCGCAATCCTCGCCTTTAGCGTGCTCGCCGATAGCGGGATCGAGCATTACCGCGGCGCCTATCACAACCCGGCCATGTTTGTCGGGCCGACCGTGGCGGCCGTCTCGCTCGCCCACCACATCCACATGGTGTTGACCCCGCAGACCGCCGGGCCGGCCCGGCTTGCCTTGTCGGGGCTCAGCTTCGCGACCGGGGCAACCGGCCTCGCGTTCCACCTCTATAACGTGCAGAAGCGCGAAGGCGGGATCGATCTGCTCAACCTGTTCTACGGCGCGCCGCTCGGGGCGCCGGGGGCGATCGCCGCCTCCGGGCTGGCCGGGCTGGCCGCCGTTCAGCTGGTCTCCGAAGCCGAGGTGGGGACGAAGCCGACGCTGCTCGGAACCCCGGGCGGCACGGTGATCGGGCTCGCCACCACCGTCGTCATGCTCGGCACGGTTGCCGAGGTCGCGCTCTTGCATTTCCGCGGCGCCTTTCACGATCCCTTCATGTACGTGCCGGTGACCGTGCCGCCGGTCGCCGCGGCGGTGCTCGCGGCGGCGGTATTCACGCCCGCGCTGCGCAAGGCGGCGCGGGTCCTGATGTGGGTGACCGGGGCGGCCGGCATCGCCGGGGCCGGGTTTCACGCCTACGGGATCAGCCGCAACATGGGCGGGTTCTACAATTGGAGCCAGAACATCCTGAACGGGCCGCCCTTGCCGGCGCCGCCGTCCTTCACCGGGGTGGCGCTCGCCGGGCTGGCGGCGCTGCGGCTGCTGGAGGCGCAATGAGCGAGCGCTTCCGCAACCGGTTCCCCGGCTACAACGTCCTCGACAAATGGGATTCGCCGTCATGGAACGAGCAGACCCGTGAGGTCGTCCGCAAGCGCCTGACCGAAATCCCGGAGCGGCGCTTCTTCACCGAGAGCGAATGGGAAATCCTGAACGCCGCCTGCGACCGGCTGATCCCGCAACCCGACCGGCCAAACGACCCGGTGCCGATCGCGCCGTTCATCGACGAAAAGCTCTTTGAGAACCGCGGCAACGGCTATCGCTATGCGACGATGCCGCCGATGCGCGAGGCGTGGCGGCAGGGTCTCCGGGCGATCGACGAGGAGGCCCACGCGAAATGGGGCGCCGGGCTTTGCGCGTTGCCCGACAACCAGAAGGATGCCGTGCTGCGCGCGATCCAGCACGGCGATGTCGTGAGCCAGGCGTGGCAGGGCCTGCCGCCGAAGCAGTTCTTCAAGACGGCGCTGCTGCACGAGGCGGTCACCGTCTATTACGCGCACCCGGCGGCGTGGAGCGAGATCGGGTTTGGCGGCCCCGCCTCGCCGCGCGGCTATGTCCGGGTGCAGGTGAACCGGCGCGATCCCTGGGAAGCGGTCGAGCAGTATGAGCATGAGTGAACCACCGCGCGCCAGGGACGGGCGCGCCCCCGACGTATTCCACCGCGGCGGCTGGATCCCGATGCGCTGCCGACGCGACGAGGACGAGGTCGATTTTGCGATAATCGGCACCGGCGCCGGCGGCGGCACCCTCGCCTGCCGGCTGGCGGAAGCCGGGTTCTCGGTGGTCGCCTTCGATGCCGGCCCGTTCTGGCGGCCGCTCGAGGATTTCGCCTCGGACGAGAAGGAGCAAGAAAAGCTGTTCTGGCTCGGCGAGCGCATCACCGGCGGCGACAACCCGGTGCAGTTCGGCAGCAACAACAGCGGCCAGAGCGTCGGCGGCAGCACCGTGCATTTTCAGATGGTGTCGCTGCGCTTCCGCCCCGAGCGGTTCAAAGCGCGCTCGCAGCTCGGCTACGCGGTCGACTGGCCGGTCGATCCGGCGGAGATGTGGCATTACTACGCGCTGGTCGAGGACGCGCTGAAGATCGCGGGTCCGGTCAATTACCCGTGGGGGCCGCCGCGCCCGCGCTATCCCTATCGCCAGCACGAGCTCAACGCCGCCGGCCAAGTGCTGGCGCGCGGCTGCGAGGCGCTCGGGGTCAAATGGGCGATGACGCCGATCGCGACGCTATCGGCGCCGCGCGGCGAGGCGCATCCCTGCGTCTATCGCGGCTTTTGCAAATTCGGCTGCTCGACCAATGCGAAGCAGAGCGCGCTGGTCACCTGGATCCCGCGAGCCATCAAGGCCGGGGCCGAAATCCGCGACCTGGCGATGGTCGGCCGCATCGAGATCGGCGACGACGGCAAGGCCACCGGCCTCGTCTACAATCGCGAGGGGCAGTGGCGGCGGCAGCGCGCGAAAAACGTGGTCGTTGCCGGCTACGCGATCGAGACGCCGCGGCTGCTGCTCAATTCGGAATGCAGCCGTTTTCCGAACGGCCTAGCCAATTCGAGCGGGCTGGTCGGCAGGAATTTCATGGTGCAATCGAACCATGGGGTTTACGGCACCTTCGAGGAGGAGATTCGCTGGTACCGGGCGCCGCCGTCGCTGGCGGTCTGCGAGCACTGGAACTACGCCGATCACGGCAAGGACTTCCCCGGCGGCTATGCCTTTATGAGCCAGGGGCCGCTCGCCGTCGAATGGGCGCAGACCGTGGCGCCCGGCCGCGGGTTGTGGGGCATGGAGCTGCGCAACGAGATGACGAAGTACAACCACCAGGCCGGCCTCAAGATCGTCGGCGAAGTGTTGCCGCAGGAGAAGAACCGGGTCGAACTGGCCGACGAGACCGACGAATTCGGCCTTCGCATCCCGCGCGTGACCTTCGCCTACGGCGAGGAGGACAAAAAGCTTTACGAGCACGCAATCCGCTTTATGACCGAGGCGCTGCAGGCGGCCGGCGGCCGCGAGCTGTGGTCCATCGAGGATACCGCGCATCTCGGCGGCACCTGCCGGATGGGCGCCAACCCGCGCGACAGCGTAACCAACGCAGACGGGCGCACCTGGGATATCCCGAATTTGTGGATCTGCGATGGCTCGCTGATGCCGACGGTCGCCGGTGTCAACCCGTCGCTGACGATCCAGGCCCTCGCCTACCGCATCGCCGACCGCATCAAGACCCTGGCTGGCCGTGGCGAGCTATAACGCCGGATGGACCGCCGGCGTCCCACAGGCATGTCGGCCGACGGCCGGCGGTCCGGTATCCGAGGCGTGCTGCGCGGCCTATATTGCGTGATGGCCAACCTCCCGCCGTGAACCGCCCAATGCTCGATCCTGAATTGATTGACGCCCAGATCGACCGGGTTCTCGCCGATGCGACGATCCCCGAACTGCCGAACCACTACAGCGGCAAGGTGCGCGACAATTACGACCTGCCGGACGGGACAAGGCTGATCGTCGCGACCGACCGGCTGAGCGCCTTCGACCGGCCGATCGCGGCGATCCCGTTCAAGGGCCAGGTGCTGACGCAGACCGCGCGGTACTGGTTCGACGCCACCGCCGATCTTTGCGCCAACCACGTCATCGCCTATCCCGACCCGAATGTCCTGTTGTGCCGGCGGCTCGACATCCTGCCGGTCGAGGTGGTAGTGCGCGACTATCTCGCCGGCACCACCGCGACTTCGCTGTGGTCGATGTACAAGGCAGGCCGGCGCCAGATGTACGGGATCGCCTTCCCCGACGGGCTGCGCGAGAACGAGCGCCTCCCGGAGACCGTCATCACCCCGACCACCAAGGCGCGCGACGGCGAGCATGACGAGCCGATCAGCGCCGCCGACATACTCGCCGGCGGGCTGCTGAGCGAGCGCGAATGGCATGAGGTGAGCGGCAAGGCCCTTGCTTTATTCGCCCGTGGGCGCGAATTGGCCGCCGCACGCGGCCTGATCCTGGTCGATACGAAATACGAGTTCGGGCGCGACCGCGACGGCCGCATCGTGCTGGCCGACGAGATTCACACGCCGGACAGCAGCCGCTATTGGTTCGCCGAGAGCTACCCGCATCGCTTCACCGCCGGCGAGCCGCCGGACAGCTTCGACAAGGATTTTCTGCGGCGCTGGGTGGCGGCGCGGGTCGACCCCTATCGCGAGCCGATCCCGCCGATCCCGCGCGAGGTGATCGCCGAAACCGCGCGGGTCTATATCGATGCCTGCGAGCGGATTACCGGCGAGCCGTTTGCGGCGGTCGAGCCGGACCGCCCGGTGCTCGACCGGGTGCGAGCCAATCTCTCCCGCTTCTTCGCGCGCTGAGCGGAGCGGCGCCTCAATCCGCGAGGCCGGGTGGGTGACGCCGGTGCCAGTCGGTCGCCTCCTGGTAGGCCCAGCCGATGCGCAGGGCCAGCGCCTCGTCGTAAGGACGGCAGACGACCTGCAATGACAAGGGCAGCCCGGTTGCGGTGAGCCCGTTGGGAATGGCCAGCGCGCACAGTTCGAGCAAATTGCCGAGCCGGGTGAAATGCGCCGGGGTGGTGGTCTGATCGACCGAAGAGACGCGGACCGCCGCGGTCTGCGTCGTCGGGGTCAGCAGCGCATCGGCCCCATTGAGCGCCTGCAGGAACCGCGCCTTCAAGGCGTCCCGCTCGACGAAAGCGGCGAGATAGTCACGGGCGCTGACGCCGCGTCCGAGCTGGATGCGCGGACGCACGGCATCGTCGATGGGCAATGCCCGGTCATCGACCAGGTGGCCGACCAGCTGATACGCCTCCGAACCGATGATCCGCCCGGTCATCGTCGTCGCATCCTCGAAGCGGCACGGCAGCGCGACATCGACGATCTCGGCGCCCTGCCCGGCCAGGAGATCGAGCGCCGCATCATAGGCCGCCAAGACTTCGGCGGCGCAGCCCTCGCGCTCGGCCTGCGGCATGCGCGCCAGCCTGAGGCCGCGCACGCCGCGCTTGAGGCCGGTCGTCACATCGGCCGGCGGCGGCGCGATCAGGGTGCGCGGGTCGAGCGGGTCGGGACCTTGCATCGCGCCGTACAGCAAGGCCGCGTCCTCAACCGAGCGGGCCATCGGCCCCGGCGTGTCGAGCGATGGCGCAAGCGGCAGAATACCGTAGGTGCTGACCCGGCCGATCGTCGTCTTGAGGCCGCTCAATCCGCACCACGACGACGGCAGCCGCACCGAGCCGCCGGTATCGGTACCGATCCCCCACGGCGCAAGGCCGGCCGCGACCGCCACCCCGGTGCCGCTGCTCGACCCGCCGGGGGTGCGGTGCTCCGCGAGATCCCACGGGTTCCACGGCGTCCCCATGTGCTGGTTGGTGCCCCAGCCGCCCATCGCGAACTCGACCGTGTGGGTCTTCCCGAGCACGATCATGCCCTGCGCGAAAAACCGCCGCGCCAGGGTGGCGGTGACCGGCGAGCGGCGCTCGCGCCACACCATCGAGCCGCCGGTGGTGACCCGCCCCTCGACGTCAATCAGGTCCTTGAGGGCGATCGGCACGCCATGCAGCGGCCCCACCGCATGGCCGGCGCGGATTGCCTTGTCGGCCGCCTCGGCGGCGAGGCGGGCGTCGTCGGCGTAAACCGCGACATAGGCGTGCAGTTTCTCGTCATGCGCCTCTATGCGTGCGAGGAACGCCTCGACGACATCGACCGGCGACAGGCGGCGCGCGGCAATCTCCGCGGCGAGGCGGGTGACGGGCTGGTAGGCAAGATCGATATTGCTCGGCATCGGCGGGCTCACTTCGGATAGAGGCGACGGTAGATGCCGGGCGAGCCGGCGTCATGGCGCATGAAGCGGCGCACCCGGTTGCTCCACGGATTGCCGTCGCGCGCCCTGGCCCACGGTTCGCTTTCGGAAACCGTCGCGTTGGCGAATTCGTCCATCAACAGCCCGGTGCCGCGCGTCTTGGCCATGGCCGCCCTCCCCTGCTCGCTCACCGCCATTTAAGCACGCGGCGTGGCCGGGGCGACAGCGCCTTGCCAGCGGCGGCGCCATCGCTATATATCTCGGGACAAAAGTCCCATAGGCTTGGCGGGCGCGACAAGGCAATCGCCGAACCGGTTGTTGGAGTGGGCCCGGCGGCCCACTTTTTGTTTGCGTATGACGGGACGGGTAGCGGTTGCCGACGATCGACACGAACCAGATAGCCCGCATCATCGAGCCGTCGCTCGATGGAATGGGATACCGCTTGGTGCGGATCATGCTGACCGGCCTGCGCCGGCCGACCCTGCAGGTCATGGCCGAGCGCCGCGACGACCGGCCGATGACGGTCGATGATTGCGCCGATATCAGCCGCTCGGTATCGGCTCTGCTCGACGTGGCCGACCCGATCGTCGGCGCCTACATGCTTGAAATCAGCTCGCCCGGCCTCGACCGGCCGCTGGTGCGGCCCGAGGATTACGACCGCTTCGCCGGCTTCGAGGCGCGCATCGAGTTGAGCCAGCCGCAGGACGGCCGCAAGCGCTTCAAGGGCCGCCTCCTGGGCCGCGACGGCGAGTGGGTCAGGCTGGTCGCCGACGCCGGCGAGGTTTGCCTGCCGCTGGCCGCGATCGCCCGCGCGAGATTGGTGCTGACCGACGACCTCATTGCCCAGGCGCGGCACACGCCCACCCCGACCCACTGACAACCCGCGTTCCTTGCAGAGATTCGCCATGGAAACCACTGCCACCTATGCCCGCCCCGAATTGTTGCAGGTCGCCGATACCGTCGCGCGCGACAAGGGCATCGACAAGGATGAGGTCCTGGAGGCGATGGAGCAGGCGATCCAGAAAGCCGGACGCTCGAAATACGGCCAGGAATATGACATCCGCGCCGAGATCGACCGGCGCAGCGGCGAGATTCGCCTGCTGCGCTTTCGCGAGGTGGTCGAGACGGTCGAGAACGACGCGACGCAGATGCCGCTGTCCCAGGCGCAGCACCTCAATGCCGAAGCGGAAATCGGCGATTTCATCACCGATCCGCTGCCGCCTATTGATTTCGGCCGCATCGCAGCGCAGACCGCGAAGCAGGTCATCGTCCAGAAGGTGCGCGACGCCGAGCGCCAGCGGCAATATTTGGAGTTCAAGGACCGGATTGCCGAGATCGTCAACGGCCTCGTCAAGCGGGTCGAGTTCGGCAACGTCGTCGTCGACCTCGGGCGCGCCGAGGCGATGCTGCGCCGCGACGAACTCCTGCCGCGCGAAAGCTTCCGGACGGGTGAACGCGTGCGCGCCTATATTTTCGACGTCCGCCAGGAGACGCGCGGTCCGCAGATTTTTCTGTCGCGCACGCATCCGCAATTCATGGCCAAGTTGTTCGCCCAAGAGGTGCCGGAAATCTATGACGGCATCATCGAGATCAAGGCGGTGGCGCGCGACCCCGGCAGCCGCGCCAAGATCGCCGTCGTGTCGCGCGACAGCGGCATCGATCCCGTGGGCGCCTGCGTCGGCATGCGCGGGAGCCGCGTCCAGGCGGTGGTCGGCGAATTGCAGGGCGAGAAGATCGACATCATCCCGTGGTCGTCCGACCCCGCCACCTTCGTCGTCAACGCACTCGCCCCGGCCGAGGTGACGAAGGTCGTGATGGACGAGGAGCAGCGCCGTATCGAGGTCGTCGTCCCCGACGACCAGCTCTCGCTGGCAATTGGCCGGCGCGGCCAGAACGTGCGGCTCGCCTCGCAACTGACCGGGTGGGACATAGATATTCTGACCGAGGCTGAGGAATCCGAGCGCCGCACCGAGGAATTCCGCACCAAGAGCCGGCTGTTTATCGAGGCGCTCGACATCGACGAGGTAATTGCCTCGTTACTGGTTACCGAGGGCTTCACGTCGCTCGAGGAGGTTGCGTTCGTCGCCGTCGAGGATTTGGCCGACATCGAGGGGTTCGATACCGACATCGCCACCGAATTGCAGGAGCGGGCGCGTAACGCCCTCGAACGGCGCGACCGCGAATACGAAGAGCGCTATCGAGCCCTCGGGATCGAAGACGATCTGGCGATGCTCGATGGGCTGACTCCCGGCATGCTGGTGACCCTTGGCGAGAACGGCATCAAGACGCTCGATGATTTTGCCGGGCTGGCCGGCGATGAGTTGGTCGAAATGCTGGCCGCCTCCGACAAGGGCGGCGTCGGGATCGAACTCGATGACGCCAACGCCTTGATCATGACGGCTCGCGCGCACTGGTTCGAGGAAGAGGGCGGCGGGGCGGCGCCAGCGGCCGCGCCGGGCGGAGAGGAGTAGCCGCCACGGCAATGTCCACGCCCGTTGCAGGCTCGCCGGACCGCGCCCCCACGGCCGGCGAGGTGCGCAACCCACAGAGGCGTTGCATCGTTACCGGCGAGAGCCGCGACCGCGCCCTCATGCTGCGGTTTGTCGTCGGCCCCGGCGAGGCGATCGTGCCCGATGTCGAGGCCCGCCTGCCGGGACGGGGTTTGTGGTTGATACCGCGCCGCGATATAGTGGAGCGGGCGCTGGTAAAGCGGGCTTTTTCGCGGGCGGCCCGCCGGCAGGTCACGGTGCCGGCGGATTTGGCCGATCGCGTCGAGAGTCTTTTGGCAAGGCGCTGCGGCGAGGGTCTGGGCCTTGCCCGTCGGGCCGGTCTCGCGGTCGCCGGGTTCGACCGGGTCGGCGAGGCGGTCCGCGGCGGACGTGCCGCGCTTCTGTTGATGGCGCTGGACGGCGCCGGATCCGGGCGCGGCAGGCCGGACCCTGAGGGACGGCGGCCGGCATGGGCCGGCGTCCTGACCGCCGCCGAGCTGGGCGCAGCGTTCGGCCGCGAACGGATCGTCCATGCGGCGGTCGCTGGCGGCCCGTTATGCCGGCGCCTGCTGTTCGATCTGATGCGGCTGGCCGGAATGCGCCCCCTGGCGGCGGTGACATGGGCGGCGGTCGATCGCGGGTGGTCATTTGCGCCGGTCAAAGCGGCGCACAAGGATGGTGGTATCGAAGCGCATGACTGAAGCGAACGAACAAGAGCAGAAGCGACCCCTGACCCTGCGGACCGGCGGCACGCTGGGCCTGCGCAGGCCGGCCGAATCGGGCCAGGTCCGGCAAAGCTTCTCGCACGGGCGCTCGAAGTCGGTGACGGTCGAAGTTCGCAAGAAGCGGGTCATCGCCCCTGGCGCCGCACCGGAGCCGAGCCAGCCCGAGCCCGCGCCGAGCGAGGCGCGCGCCCAGCCGGCGGCCCCGGCCGCCGATGCGCCGCGGCGCGAGCCGGCGCGCGCGCGCCCGGCGGCGCCGCGCACGCTGACGGCGGAAGAGCACGCGACCCGGGTCCGCGTTCTGCAGGACGCGCGCAAGGCGGATGAAGAGTCGCGCCGCCGCGCCGCGATCGCCGAGGCCGATCGCCGCCGCCAGGAAGAGGAGCGCGCCGTCGAGGAGGCGCGGCTGCGCGCCGAGGAGGAGGTGCGCCGCCGGGCCGATGAGGAGGAGGCAAAAAAGCGCTCCGCCGAGGAGGCCAAGAAGCGCGCCGAGGATGAAGAGACCCGCCGCAAGGAGGACGAGTCGCGGCGCGAGGTCGCCGAACGCGCCGGCAAGGCGGCGGCCGCCAAGGTCGCCGCGCTGGCCGCTGCCGGCAAGGTCGCGGCCCCCGCCGAGGAGGAAGAGGAACCCGCCGCTGCGCGGCCCGGCCGGCGGCCCGATTTGAAGCGGCCGGCCACGCCGGTGCGCCGCGACGAGCAACGCCGCCGCACCGGCAAGCTGACCGTCACCCGGGCGCTCAATGACGACGCCGGCGAGCGCATGCGCAGTCTCGCCTCGGTGCGCCGGGCCCGCGAGCGCGAGCGCCAGCGGATGCACCGCCAGGAGCAGCCCAAGGTCGTGCGCGAGGTAATCGTTCCCGAATCGATCACGATCCAGGAGCTTGCCAACCGGATGGCCGAGCGCGCCGGGGACGTTATCAAGGCGCTGATGCGCATGGGGGTGATGGCGACCATCAACCAGACGATCGATGCCGATACCGCCGAGTTGATCGTCTCCGAATTCGGCCATCGGCTGCGCCGGGTCGCCGAATCGGATGTCGAGATCGGGTTGCGCGGCGACGCCGACGAACCCGAGATGCTGGAGGAGCGCGCCCCGGTCGTTACCATCATGGGGCATGTCGATCACGGCAAGACCTCGCTGCTCGACGCATTGCGCGAGACCGATGTCGCGGCCGGCGAAGCGGGCGGCATCACCCAGCATATCGGCGCCTACCGCGTTACCCTCAAAGGCGGCAAGCAGATCACCTTCATCGACACGCCAGGCCACCAGGCCTTCACCGCGATGCGGGCGCGCGGTGCCGACGTGACCGATATCGTCGTGCTGGTCGTCGCCGCCGATGACGGCATCATGGAGCAGACGGTCGAGGCGATCCGCCACGCCAAGGCGGCTAACGTGCCGATCATCGTCGCGATCAACAAGATGGACCGCCCCGATGCGCGCCCCGAGCGGGTGCGCCAGGAATTGTTGCAGCACGAGCTGGTGGTCGAGGAGCTTGGCGGCGAGGTGCTCGACGTCGAGGTTTCGGCGATCAAGAAGACCAATCTCGACAAGCTCGAGGAGGCGATCCTCCTGCAGGCCGAACTGCTCGACCTGCAGGCCAACCGGAACCGCCCGGCCGAGGGCGTCGTGCTGGAGGCCAAGCTCGATCGCGGCCGCGGCCCGGTCGCGACCGTGCTGGTGCAGCGCGGCACGCTCAATGTCGGCGACATCTTTGTCGCCGGCAGCGAATGGGGCCGGGTGCGCGCGCTGGTCGATGAGCGCGGCCAGAGCCAGCGCGAGGCCGGCCCCTCGACCCCGATCGAGGTGCTGGGCCTCAACGGGCTGCCGTTGGCCGGCGACGATTTCGTCGCGGTCGACAACGAAGGCCGGGCTCGCGAGGTCACCGATTTCCGCCAGCGCCGGCGGCGCGACGCCGCCGCGGCAGCCGGCGGGCGTAGCACCCTCGAACAGATGTTCTCGAAGATCGCCGCCGGCGCCGCCAAGGAATTGGCGGTGGTCGTCAAGTCGGACGTGCAGGGGTCGCTCGAGGCGATCGTCGCCTCGCTCGAAAAGCTCTCGACCGACGAAGTCGCGGTGCGGGTGCTGCACTCGGCGGTCGGCGGCATCAACGAGAGCGACGTGATCCTCGCCAAGGCGACCGGTGCGCTGATCATCGGGTTCAACGTCCGCGCCAACCCGCAAGCCCGCGATTTGGCGCAGCGCGACGGCGTCGAGATCCGCTACTACGCGATCATTTACGACCTGATCGAGGACGTGAAGAACGCGCTCTCGGGCATGCTGTCGCCGACCCTGCGCGAGCGCTTCCTCGGCAACGCGGCGATCCGCGAGGTTTTCAACATCACGCGGGTCGGCAAGGTCGCCGGCTGCATGATCACTGACGGAGTGGTCCGGCGCGGCGCCAAGGTCCGCCTGTTACGCGACAACGTCGTCATCCACGAGGGGTCGCTGAAAACGCTGAAGCGCTTCAAGGACGAGGTGCGCGAGGTTCGCGAGGGCTACGAATGCGGCATGGCTTTCGAGAACTACGAGAACATCCAGGTCGGCGACGTCATCGAGTGCTTCGAGATCGAGGAAGTCGCACGCGCGCTGTAATGCCTGAAGCACGGAGCCGTAGGATGGGCTGAGCGTAAGCGAAGCCCATCTTTCATTACCTTGGGGTTTTTGATGGGCTTCGCTGCGCTCAGCCCATCCTACGGTGCCGTTGTCATCCCGGCGAAAGCCGGAACCCATTTCTCGGCTTTTCCCGGGCGGATGAATGGATCCCGGCTTTCGCCGGGATGAAAAATAGATATGAGTCCCAACATCCGATAGATGCCCAGACGAACCGATTACGACCATGCGCCCGGCGCGCGCCCGCCGAGCCAGCGGCAGCTGCGGGTTGGCGAGGAGTTGCGCCACGCTCTGGCCGCGATGCTCCGTCCCGGCGAATTGCACGATCCTGTCTTGCGCCAGGCCAACATCACGGTGACCGAGGTGCGGGTCAGCCCGGACCTGAAGAACGCAACGGCCTTCGTGATGCCGCTCGCCGGCGCCAGTGCCGGCGAAATCCTGGCGGGGCTGAAGCGGAGCGCGCCGTTTTTGAAGGGCCGGTTGGCGCGTCACGTCGCGTTGCGCCAAGTGCCCAACCTCGCCTTCGCCCTCGATACCGCGTTCGACAACGCCGCACGCATTGACGTGCTGCTGCACAGCCCCGCGGTGCAGCGCGACCTCGGGCCGGAGGCTGATGACGACGGAGCGTGAGGCCGACCTGCATGGCTGGCTCATCATCGACAAACCGCAGGGCGTTACCTCGGCGCGGGCGGTAGCGGTCGTAAAAAGGGCAACCGGCGCCAAAATCGGGCATGCCGGGACGCTCGACCCGCTGGCGACCGGCGTGTTGCCGCTGGCGCTCGGCGAGGCGACCAAAACGGTACAGTTCGCGACCGCCGGCCTCAAATGCTACCGCTTCCGGGTGCGCTGGGGCATCGGGACCGACACCGAGGACAGCGAGGGCGCGGTCATCGCGGAGAGCGCCGCACGGCCCGATGCCGCCGCGATCCGGGCCGCACTTCCCGCCTTCACCGGCAGCATCCGCCAACGACCCCCCGCCTATTCGGCGATCAAAATCGCCGGGCGGCGCGCCTATGCGCTGGCCCGCGCCGGACAGCAGCCCGAACTCGCGGAACGCACAGTCGAAATCGTCTCTATCGAATTGCTGGATGCCGCCGATCCCGACCATGCGGAGTTCGTCGCCACGGTCGGTGAGGGCACCTATATTCGTGCGCTGTCGCGCGACCTCGCCGCTCGTCTCGGCACTTGCGGCCACATCGTCGCGTTGCGCCGCACCCGGGTGGGCCGCTTTGACGAATCCCGGGCGATTTCGCTGGAAAGCGCGGCGGCGCTTGGGCATAGTCTCGCCGCTTCCGAGCATCTGCTGCCGATCGAGACGGCGCTGGACGACATCCCGGCGCTCGCCGTGACGGCAGCCGAAGCCGCCCGCCTGCGCCACGGCCAAACGATCCTGCCGGACGACGCGCACGAACGCCGCCGCCTCGCCGCAATCGGGGATGGTGCGATCGTCGGCGCAACCTGCGACAGCCTCGTTGTTGCCTTGGCGCGGATCGAAGCGGGCGGCATTCGGCCGATGCGCGTCATCAATCGTTAGAAAGGAAATCCCGATGTCGATCACCCAGGAGCGCAAGCAGGCGCTGATCGGCGAGTACGCGATGAAGCCGGGCGATACCGGCTCCCCCGAAGTGCAGGTGGCCATCCTGTCGGAGCGAATCCGCAACCTGACCGACCACCTCGGCACCCACAAAAAGGATTTTCACTCGCGGCGCGGTCTTCTCGTGATGGTCGGACAGCGTCGGCGCCTGCTCGATTACCTGAAGCGTTCCGACGCCGGGCGCTACACCACCCTGATCGGCCGCCTCGGCCTGCGCCGTTGAACAGGCTGTTCCGGACCGCCGGCGTCCCGCCGGCCTGCGGTCGGAACGACCGCGGTTCGTGTCGTTCTGACTGCATTGCGGCCGGCAGAAAAGTTGCCATATGCGGGGCGCATGACACCAATGCATAGCGGCGACGGCGGGCACGGTCCGCCATTGGCAGCGCTCCGGGAAACGGCCCGGGCGCTGCTTGTCCGTTTGGAAGGATGAAGAAGGATGTTTCACGTTTTTCGCAAGGAGCTGATGTGGGGTGGCCGCCGCCTCGTGCTGGAGACCGGCAAGATCGCGCGGCAGGCCGACGGCGCGGTGCTGGCAACCTATGGCGAGACGACGGTTCTATGCACCGCGGTTGCGACGAAATCGGCAAAGCCCGGCCAGGATTTTTTCCCGCTGACCGTCAATTACCAGGAAAAGACCTTCGCCGCCGGCAAGATCCCCGGCGGTTTCTTTAAGCGCGAAGGCCGGCCTTCGGAGAAGGAGACGCTGACCTCGCGGCTGATCGACCGGCCGATCCGGCCGCTTTTCGTCCCCGGCTTTCTCAACGAGACGCAAGTCGTGTGCACCGTCTTGAGCCACGATTTGGAAAACGACCCCGACATCGTTGCGATGGTCGGTGCGTCGGCGGCGCTGACGATTTCGGGCATCCCGTTCATGGGCCCGATCGCCGGCTGCCGGGTCGGCTATATCGATGGCGGGTACGTGCTGAACCCGACAATTGACCAGCTGCCGCGCTCGCAGCTTGAGCTGATCGTCGCCGGCACCGGCGAGGGTGTGCTGATGGTCGAGTCGGAAGCAAAGGAGCTGTCGGAAGACGTGATGCTCGGCGCCGTGATGTTCGGCCACAAGAACTTCCAGCCGGTCATCGAGGCGATCATCGAGCTGGCCGAGACCTGTGCGAAAGAGCCGTGGAACCTGCCCACAGCGCCGGCCGACAAGGCGGCGATCGAGGCGCGGTTGCGCGAGACCGTTGGGCCGCAGATCGCAGAAGCCTACCGGGAGCGCGGCAAGCAGGAGCGCAGCGACCGGCTCGAAGCCGCCAAAACGGCGGCCGGCGGCCTGTTCGAGCGCGAGGAGGAGCGCGCCCTGGCGCTCAAGCTCTTCAAGGATATCGAGAAGGAGTTCGTGCGCGGCGCCATCATCCGCGGCGAGGCACGCATCGACGGACGCGACACCAAAACAGTGCGGCCGATCGACTGCCAGGTCGGCATCCTGCCGCGCGCGCACGGTTCGGTCCTGTTCACCCGCGGCGAGACGCAAGCGTTCGTTGTCGCGACGCTCGGCACCGGTCAGGACGAGCAGATCATCGACGCGCTGGAAGGCGAATACCGCGAAAATTTCATGCTGCACTACAATTTCCCGCCCTATTCGACGGGCGAGGCGAAGCGCATGGGGTCGCCCGGACGGCGCGAAATCGGCCACGGCAAACTCGCTTGGCGGGCCGTGCGACCGCTGCTGCCGGCGAAGGACAGCTTCCCCTACACGATCCGGGTCGTCTCCGAGATCACCGAATCGAACGGCTCCTCGTCGATGGCCAGCGTCTGCGGCGCCTCGCTGGCGCTGATGGATGCCGGGGTGCCGTTGGCCCGCCCGGTCGCCGGTATCGCGATGGGGCTGATCAAGGAACCCGAAAGCTTCGCGGTGCTGACCGACATCCTCGGCGACGAGGATCACCTCGGCGACATGGATTTCAAGGTGGCCGGCACCGAGCGCGGGGTCACCGCGCTGCAGATGGATATCAAGATCACCTCGATCACCGAGGAGATCATGCGGGTCGCGCTCGATCAGGCGAAGGACGGCCGCCGCCACATCCTCGGCGAGATGGCGAAGGCGCTGACCGGGGCGCGCGAGGAAGTCAGCGAGAACGCGCCGCGCATCACCACGATTTCGATCCCCAAGGACAAGATCCGCGAGGTCATCGGCTCGGGCGGCAAGGTGATCCGCGAGATCACCGAGACGACCGGCGCCAAGATCGACATCGAGGATGACGGCACGGTCAAGGTGGCGGCTGTCGACGCCAACGCCGCGAATGCCGCGCTCGAATGGATCCGCGGCATCGTCGCCGAACCCGAACTCGGGGTCATCTATACCGGCAAGGTCGTTAAGGTCGTCGATTTCGGGGCGTTCGTGAACTTTCTGGGATCGCGCGACGGCCTCGTACACATCAGCGAACTGGCGCAGCAGCGGGTCGGCAAAGTGGCCGACATCGTCAAGGTCGGCGATCAGGTCAAGGTCAAGGTGCTCGGCTTCGACGATCGCGGCAAGGTCAAGCTCAGCATGCGCCAGGTCGATCAGCAGACTGGCGAAGATCTTGGCCCCGCGCGGCGCCAGCCGGAACCCGCGCAAGCCGCCGTTTGACGGTCCGGCCGGCGGCATCCCCCGACAGGGCGATGCCGCCGGCCCGGCCCCCTATCCGCGGCCGACGAACGGCATTTTGGTGGCCATCACGGTCAGGAACTGGATGTTCGCCTCGGAGGTGACGGTCGCCATCAGCACGACCGAGCGGGCGACGTTTTCGACATTCATCGTCGGCTCGATCATCGTCTGGCCGTTGGGCTGCGGCACACCGCGGGTCATCCGCTGCGTCATCTCGGTCAACGCGTTGCCGACATCGATCTGGCCGCATGAGATGTCGAAGCGGCGCCCATCGAGCGAGGTCGATTTGGTGAGGCCGGTGACCGCGTGCTTGGCCGAGGTGTAGGCCACCGAGAACGGCCGCGGCGCGTGCGCCGAAATGGAGCCGTTATTGATGATGCGGCCGCCCATCGGTGTTTGATCCTTCATAATCTTGAAGGCTTCCTGGGTGCACAGGAAGGAGCCGGTGAGTATTGTGTCAATGACGGCGCGCCAGCGCTCGTAATCAAGTTCCTCGATCGGCGCAGCGGCGCCGAACCCGGCGTTGTTGAACAACACGTCGAGCCGGCCGTAAGTCTGTTTCGTTTTGGCGAACAGCGCCTTCACCTGGTCGGGCCGGGTCACGTCGGTGACGACGGCGAGCGCCTTGCCGCCCGCTCGTTCGATCTCCTTGACGACCTCGTCGAGCGGCTCCGCCCGGCGGCCGGCGACCACGGCCGTGAACCCCTCGCGCGCCAGCGCCAGCGCCGACGCTTTGCCGATGCCGCTGCCGCCCCCGGTGACCAGCGCGACCTTGCCGTTTAACGCCATGCCCGTCCCTCCTGCATCCGATCTATCGTCAAAGTAGCATCGCGGACTGCTTCCGTCCCGGCCGCAATCGCGATCACCCCCACCCTAGCCCTCCCCCGCTCGCGGGGGAGGGAATTTCAGGAACCCTCCCCCGCAAGCGGGGGAGGCCGGGTGGGGGGTACCGGGCGGGACGCCCGCGCTCCTCATTCAAGCGGCGGCTTTTCGTTGACCCGGAGGACGCGGATGCCGCCGTCGTCGATGCGGATCGTGCTGAGCGACCCCTGCACGATCTCGATGCGATGATAGAAATCGAGCGGCATGCCGAGCGCGAAGACCAGTGCGGCCCGGATCACGTCGCCATGGCTGACCGCGACAACCGTCTCTTCGGGGTGGCGCTCGCAGATATCGATGATTGCGTTGACCGCACGGTGCTGCACCGCCCGCATGGTCTCGCCGCCGGGGATTGCCGCGAGGCTGCGGTGGCTGCTCCACGAGCGCCAGCGCGGATCGGCGCGGATCGAGTCGAAGGTGGCACCGGTCCACTCGCCGAAATCGAGCTCGATCAGGCCGTCGGCGTAGGTCACCGGCAGCCCGAGCCGCTCGCCGATGATCTCGGCGCTCTCGCGGGTGCGCTGCAACGGGCTCGAATAAAGCGCCGTGACGTTTTCCCCGGCAAGGCGCTCGGCGATGACGGCGATCTCGGCGCAACCGCGTTCGCTCAGCCCGACCCCCGGCATCCGCCCGGCCAAGACCCCGCCGAGCAAGCCGTGCTGGCCGTGGCGCAGCAGGTGCAGAACCGCCATCACCTAATCCGACGCAACGAGCGCATAGACGCCGCGCTCGAAACCGCCATAGAGCCGGAGCACCGTCGGGTCGGCGAACGGCAGAATTTGCGTCAGGATGACGCCGGCGATCCGGCGCGCCGGGTCGAGCCAGTAATACGAGTTGAAGATGCCGGCCCAGCTGAGCGTGCCGGCGCTGCGCCCGTTAGGGCCGGGATCGAGGTTCAGCATGTAGCCGAGCCCCCACCGGAGGCGGGCGCCGGGGAAGAAATCGACATGGTTCGACCGCTCCGGCTGATAGCTCCGCAGAACCCCGGCCGGCAGATCGCCAATCTGGTTCTCGTTCATCATGGCCACGGTCTCAGAACGGAGGATCCGCGTGCCGTCCAGGGTGCCGCGGTTGAGAAGCATCAGCAGGAAGCGGAGATAATCCCCCGCCGTCGAATGGAGGCCGCCGCCGCCGGCGTAGAATTCCGGAACGAACGGTTCCGGCAATGGCTGCGGCACGAGGCTGCCGTCGGTCTGCCGCTGGTGCACCGAGGCCTGGCGGGCGCGCTGTTCTGGGCTGGTGGCGAACCCGGTATCCGCCATGCCGAGCGGCGCCAGGATACGCTCGCGCAGCACGGCATCGATGCCCTGCCCGGTCACCGATTCGATGATGCGGCCGATCCAGTCGATGTTGATGCCGTACTCCCACTTGTCGCCGGGGTCGAAGCCGAGCGGCAGGCGCAGCGCGGCAACCCGGCCGGTCTGGGTGGACGGCATGCCGGTCGCCTTGACGTAGCGCAAAGTGTTGCCGTTCCACGCCTCATAGGTGAACCCGGCGGTGTGGGTCAGCAGATGGCGCAGGGTGATCGGCCGCTTTGCCGGGCGCAGGACCGGCGCGCCGGCCGGGTCGAACCCGTCGAGCACCTGCGGCGCGCTGAGCGCCGGCTCGCCGATATCGGGCACCGGCACGTCGAGCGCAAGCCTGCCCTCCTCGACCAGCTGCATCGCCGCGACGCAGGTGACGGCCTTGGTCATCGAGGCGATGCGAAACACCGTATCCAGGGTCATCGCCGGGCCGCGGCCCAAATGGCGCAACCCGAACGCGCCCGTGTAAACCGGCCCCGCCGCGGTCGCCGCCACGGCGACCACGCCCGGCACCTCGCCCGCCTCAACCGCGTGGCCCAGCACGCCATCGATCTGCTGTTGCGCTTCCGCCCGAGTTGCCATCGCATTCTTCCTCACCCGACGTCCCGGCGACGGCGCACAAATTTCCGGGATTTTGGGGGTGAGTCAATCGCCCCAAAATCCCGGACGGCGGTGCGCTTTCACGCGGGTGACGCAAATTGAGGCGCAGTCAGCCCGCGGTGAGGCGGCCGTCCTCGATGTGCAGGCGGCGGTCGGCCATATCCATGATCCGCTCGTCATGGGTCGAGATCAGCGTCGCACAGCCGAGCGTCTTGCTGAGGCCCACCATCTGCTCCATGACGATGCGGCCGGCGCTGCGGTCGAGCGAGGCGGTCGGCTCGTCGGCGATTAGCACGTCGGGCAGCCCGGCCAGCGCGCGGGCCACCGCGACCCGCTGCTGCTGGCCGCCGGACAACTCTTCGGGATAGGTGTCGAGGCGGTCGCCGAGGCCGAGCGCGTCGAGCACCGCCTTCGCCCTGATCCGGTCCCACTCGGGCTGCGAGCCGGGCAGCAGTGCAAGCCCGCTCAGCACGTTCTCCAGCACCGTCAGGCAGGCGATCAGGTTGTGGCGCTGAAACACGAACCGGATGCGCCGCCGCGCCTCCAGCAGTTCGCGCGGTTTGGCCGACGCCAGCTCCCGGCCGAGAATACGGATGCTGCCACGCTGCACCCGCCGCAGCGTGCCGATCAGGGTCAGCAAGGTGGTCTTCCCCGACCCGGACGGCCCGTCGAGCAGGACGACCTCGGAGAGGCCGACCGACATCGACACGTCGGCCAGCACCTCTCGCCGGCCAGCCTCGCTGCCGAAGGCATAGGAGAGGTTCTCGACGCGGATAACCGGGTCGGCATCGTCCGTGCCGCCCGCGTCCGCCACCATCAGAACAGGCTCACCGGATCCGCGGCGCGCAGTTTGCGAACCGCGAGCAACGCCGATCCCAGGCTGATGATCAGCACGACCGCCAGCACATACAGCACGGTCAGCGGGTCGAGGTGCATGTCGAGCCCGGTCAAGGAAGCGGTACCCCAATAGAGCAGCCACACAACCGGCAGCGACACGACAAAGCTGGCGAGGCCGACGATCGCCGCGATCTCGGCCACCAGCGCGACAAAAAATCTGCCGGGATAACCCATCGATTTGAGCACCGCGTAGGACGACAGGTTGCCGCGGATATTCACCTGCAGGATTTGGTAGATGAAGGCGAGACCGATGGCGCCGCCGACCAGCACGCCGAGCCTGAGCACGCTTCCGATCGGCGTCAGCCGCGCCCAGGCATCCTGTTCGGCGGCGATGAATTGCGGCTTGGTCAGGACGCGCACCTCGGGGCCGAGCCGGCGTTGCAACCGCCGCGCGACCGCCGCCGGATCGGCGCCGGGCGCGATCCGGATGACCCCGAAATTGGGCCGGTCGAGCGGGATCCCCATCAGCTGCGACAGCGTTTCCGCGCTCATCACCACGGCGCCGTCGCTGGCGATGCTCGGCCCGAGCGCGATGGTGCCGACAAGATCGATTTCCGGCTGCAAGGTGCGGCCGGGCAATGCCAGGCTCATCCGCACCACCTTTTGCTTGTCGAGCAGCGCCGCGATCGGCCCATAGACCGGGCGCGAGCGGCGATCGAACAGGGCGCGCATCGGCACCTCCAGCATCGGCAGGTTCGCCGAGAGGCCGGGCAGGTCGAGCACCGGGCGCGCCGGGTCGAAGGCGAAGGCGGCGATCAGCCGCACCATGCCGGTGGTGCGGTCTCGTACCGGCAGGTTGGCGGCGAACAGCGGGTCGACCGAGGCGACCTGCGGGTCTGCGCGCGCCGCGGTCAAGAGCCGGCCGGGGATCCAGGTCGCGCGGTCGAGTGTCTGGTAATACCGGCTGACCAGGACGACCTGCCCGGCCAATGCCGCATGCAGGCGGGTGGCGCTGTTCATCAGCCCCTGCTTGAACCCGATCTCCATGAAGATCAGCACGATCGCCGCCGCGACCCCGATCAGCGAGGTGACGATGCCGCTGCGCTGGCGGAACAACTGCCGGGCGGCATAAGGGCCGAGCGGCCGCAACCGATGCAGCCGGATGAGGACACCGGAGGGACTGCGCCGTACCGCCGCGTCGCGATCGGTCGAGACGCGCCGCGCCGCCGCCGGAGTACCCGCGCGATACGATAACCTCAGGATTGGCCTGCTCCCGCCTTTGGCCGGGCAGTGCTGATCTTGACCACCAGTTCGAGCCCGAGGATTCTCGGCAGCCGCGCCGGGTCGTCCGGCTTCACCGCGACCTCGACGAAGCGCGAATTCTTGCCGAGCATTACGTCCTCGCTCGGCCGGCTCGCATCGAACACGCGCTGTCCGACCCGGACCACCGTGCCGGCGCCGAGCGGACGGCCGAGGCGGTCGAACAGGTTCGCATGCTGGCCAAGCCGCACACCGGCGGCGAACGCCTCGTCGATTTCGGCGATGGCGTAGAGGTGGTCGAGATCGGCCAACTCGTAGATGCCGTTCTCGCCAATGCGCTCGCCCGCGCGGGCGAAAATCTCGGTGACGGTGCCGTCCTCCGGCGCGCGCACGATCGTTTCCTCGAGCTGGGCGCGCGCCTGGGCGAGCTGCGCCCGCGCGACCGCAACATCGCCGGCCGCGACGGCCACGTCGACGGGGCGAGGTTCGCTCATCGCGGCAAGGCCGCTGTTCGCCTGATCGAGCAATGCCTGCTTGTTCGCCTCGTCGAGGGTGCGGAAGGTGAAGGCCGCTTCCGACTGGGCGCCCCTGGTACGCAGCAATTCGGCCCGCCGCCGCTCGATATCCGCGAGTTTGACGTCGGCCTCGCGCTGCCGCACCAGCGCCTGCTGCTCGGCGATCGCGGCCGGCTTGGCGCCCGCCTTCATCTGCGCGATGGCCGCCTGCGAACGCGCCAACTGGGCCTCGTCCACGGCGACGGCCGCGCGGTCGGTCTCGGTCTGATCGAGTTCGGCGGTGACCTCGCCGGCCCTGACCCGGCTTCCCTTATGGACCAGCAGCCGGGCGACGACCGGCCGGCCGGAGGTCAAGGAGGCGCTGACATGCCGGTAGCCGTCGAGCGGCTCCAAGCGTCCGCGCCCGACCACGACGCCGTCATTCGCCGGCGCCGGGGCCGCCCGGCTCCCTGGCGGCATCGGCATCAGCACAGCCGCGGCGACAAGAACGACCGCAGCGGATCGAAAAACGTTCATGCCACGCGACACGCCAGCCCCGCAACACGGGCCGATCCGCCGACCGGATCGCGCTCCGCATCGCGGTTGCTAGCACAGGGGCCGCAAAGTAGAAAGCCGGGCCGCAGGCGGATTATCGCATCGGACCCACAGCGAAGGTCAGTCGAGCGGGCGGCCCTTGCGGGCGATAAACTCGGGGAAGGCGTCCTCGGCCTTGGCGCCGCGCACGACATGGGTCGTGAAATGGCGCTCCTCGGCGAACTGGTCGGCGACGCTCTGCGTCATCTGCTTCACCAAGAGCGCCTTGATGCCGGTCACCGCGTCGCGGTTGTTGCCGGCAATCGTCTTCGCCAAGTCCATCGTTTTGGCGCGCAATTCACCGCGCGGCACCAGGTGGTTGAGAAGGCCGATCCGCCACGCCTCGTCGGCCTCGACGATCCGGGCGGTGAACAAGAGCTCCTTGGCGACCGGCCAGCCGACCTGGTTGGGCAGCGTCCAGGTGGCGTTGATGCGGCCATAGGCGGCGGCGAGAAAGCGGAATTTCGTGTCCTCGCAGCCGACCCGCATATCGAGCGAGGAGGCGAGCACCGCGGCGCCGCCATAGCACAGCCCGTTCATCATGCCGATCGTCGGCTTCGGAAACGTCCCGATATCGAACAGCGGGCCATAAGTCCGCATCCGGTCGAGCTCGTCCTGGGTATAGCGGCGGTCGTGCTCGCGCTGCTCGTGGATGTCGCCGCCGGCCGAAAAGGCGCGGCCGGCGCCGGTGACGACGATGCAGCCGACCGCATCGTCGGAATCCATCGCCGCAACCGCGTCGCGCAATTCCTGCGACAGGCGCCGGTTCATCGCGTTGAGCTTGTCGGGGCGGTTCAGCGTGATGATTCCGACCCCGTCGACGATCTCGACCAGGATATGCTCGTAGCTCATCGTGCCTCTCTCTTTTGCTGCATTGCCCGCCACACCCGGGCCGGGGTCGCCGGGCCGTCGAAATCGCCGCTGCCAAAATCGCCGCTGCCAAAATCGCCGCCCAACTGGGCCAGCGCGTCGCGGATCGCGTTGCCGACAGCCGGGAAGGCGGCGATCGTCCCGGCCTCGCCGCAGCCCTTGACCCCCAAGGGGTTGGTGGTACAGCGGGTCGGGTTGAAGGTGAGCGCGAAGTCCGGCACATCGTCGGCGCGCGGCATCGCGTAATCCATCAGCGACGCGG
>DASUKH010000045.1:0-17467 GCA_036278835.1 Allostellaceae bacterium | reverse complement strand
GCTCCCCGTCGCCGGCCTCTGCTGGCGTCGCGGCACGGAGGAGAGCGGCGCCGACGAGCTTGGTCTCGGCCCGCCGGGTCTCACCTTCGCCGGCTTTCTGGCCCGCCTCGATCCGGGCGATGCGGCCCGCGTCGAGGATGCCGTCGCGGCGTTGCGGCGCGGCGGCACGGGGTTTGCTGCCGCGATCGACACCGCCGACGGCGCCACCTGTCAGATCGAGGGCCGCATCACCGCCGCCGGCGACAGCGTGGCCTGGCTGACCGACCTCTCGGCGCTCCGCGCGGCCGAGGCGGCCCGCGCCGCTGCCGTGGAGGAGGCGGCCCGGCTGCGGACTGTCATCGACACCCTGCCGCTGCCGGTGTGGCGCCGCGACCCGGCTCAGGGGATTGTTGATTGCAACGCCGCCTATGCGACCGCGCTCGACCTCCCGCGGGCCGCAATTGTCGCGACGGCGGTTGAAATCGCACCCGCGAGCCATGCTCCCCGAATGCGCGAGCTTGCCCGCGCCGCCAGCGAGGAAAACACCCCCAAAAGCTTTCGCTGCCATGTCGTCGTTGGCGGAACTCGGCACCTGATGCGCCTGATCGAGCTGCCCGACGGCAACGGCGGCACGATCGGCCTCGCGCTCGACGAGAGCGCCCTCGAAACCGCCGAGCGCGAGCTGGCCCGGCACCGCGACGCCCATCGCCGGGCATTGGAAAACGTCCAGGCGGCGGTCGCGATCTACGGCGCCAACCGCCGGCTCGAGTTCTTCAACTCCGCCTTCTCCCTGCTTTGGGGTCTCGAGGAAGCATGGCTCGCCGGAGAACCGACTTTCGACGAGGTGGTGGACCGGCTGCGCGAGTATCGGCGCATCCCCGAGGTAGCCGATTTCAGGGCCTACAAAGGCCAACGCTCGGCGATGTTCGAGTCGCTGGTCGAGCCGCAAACCCTGCTTCTCCATTTGCCCGACGAGCGCACCTTGAGCATGTCGGTGTCGCCGTACCCGCTTGGCGGGCTGATGTTCGTCTATGAGGATGTGAGCGACCGGCTGGCGCTCGAACGCTCCTACAACACGCTGATCGCGGTGCAGCGCGCGACGCTCGACAAGCTGTTCGAGGGGGTCGCCGTGTTCGGCAGCGACGGCCGGCTGAAGCTCCGCAACGCCGCTTTCGGCAACATGTGGGGCTTGAGCGAGGCGGTACTGGCCGGAGAACCGCATGCGGCGGCGCTCGTGGACCGGGCCCGCGGCTTTTTCGACGATCGCGGCGACTGGCCCCATTTGCGCGAACGGATCGTCGGACGCGTCACGGCGCACCAGGCCTGGAGCGGCCTGCTCCACCGGCGCGACGGCTCCTCGCTGCGGCTGGCGATCGTGCCGTTGCCGGACGGCAACGTGCTGCTGACCTGCCTCGACGTGACCGATACCGCGCGGGTCGAGCGCGCGCTGCGCGAGCGCAACGAAGCCCTGGAGACCGCCGGCCGGCTCAAGAGCGAGTTCATCGCCAGCGTCTCCTACGAATTGCGCACCCCGCTCAACACGGTCATCGGTTTTGCCGAACTGCTGGCCAACCAGTATTTCGGAGAACTGTCCCCGCGCCATCTCGAATACAGCCGCTTCATCCTCGACAGTGCGCAGCGCCTGTCGACCCTGATCGGCGACACCATCGATCTGGCGACGATCGAAGCCGGATACCTGACCCTCGAACCCGCACGGGTCGAGGTCTGCGCGTTGCTCAATGCAGTCGTCGCGCTGGGCAGCGAGCGGGCGCGCAGCCGCAGCCTGACCCTCGGCATCGAATGCCCGCCGGCGATCGGCGCGATCGAGGCCGACGAGCGTCGGCTGAAGCAGGCCTTGTTCAACCTCGTCTCGAACGCGATCCGCTTTACCCCGCCGGGCGGCGCGATCCGCCTCGAAGCGCGCGACGCGGCGCCGCCCGGAGCGGACCGGGGCGACCTGATCCTGGCAGTCAGCGATACCGGGATCCGCGTGCCGCCGGCGGACAACCAGCCGGCATCGGCCGATTTGGAACGCGCAGACCCCCTCTCGCGCAACCCCGGCGCCGGGCTCGGGCTGTCGCTGGTGCGCAGCCTGATCGAGTTGCACGGCGGCACGGTGGCGATAGAGCCGATTCCGGGATCGGGCACCAAGGTGCTGTGCCGCCTGCCGGCCGGGCTGCGTTTGCTCTGAGGGCGTCAGCCGGTGCGGGTGCGGGCCGGCGGCGGCGCGATCCGCCGGCGGTCGCCGTCGCGCAGCGTGATGCCGCGCAGGTCTAGGAATTCGAGCAGCTGGATCGCGACCTTGCGGCCGTTGGCGAGCCGGTCGCGCAGATCGGCGGCGGCGAACGAGCCGTCGGGCGCGCGCTCGCCCAGGATTCGCGCGATGGCGACGATCTCGGCCACGGTTTGCGGCAGAAAGAAATGATCGTGCGCGACCTCCTCGACCCGCCCCATCGATGCCGCCAAGTGCAAGACCCGGCTCACCGCCGCCTCCGGCACTTGCAGCATGGTGGCGAGATCGCGCACCCGCGGCGGCCGGAACCGCCTCTCGCCGCCGAGCAGCCTCGCGATACGGCGGTAGAGAGCGTCCGCCGCCGCCGCAAAGCGCGGCCGATGCCCGGGAAGCCGAACCATGCCGCCGGCCTGCGCGATTTCGCCGCGGCGGATCATTTCTTCCAGCAGCGCGGCGAACCCGCGCTCGGGCAGGATCGGGGAAAGCGCGAGCCGCAGCCGGTCGGGCGCCCAACCTGCCCGTTCCGGGTCTTCGGCATGGCAGCGCGCGAGAGCGACGCGGGTTGTCTCGGCGAGCGCCATTCGGCGCTCTACCGTAACGGCGAACCCGCCGATCCGCAGCAGCCCCAGCCGGTCGGCGAGCGCGACCGCCTCGTCATCGGTGAGGGCGCGGTCGCGCGCGAAGCCAGCGAGTTCGACGAGGCCGGGCGCGGCCGCGGCGATGCCGGCGAGCGCCGCGGCGGGGTCAGCTTTCGCCAATGCCGCGAGCCGCGCCAGCCGCTCGGGGCTGCGCCGCCGGGGCGCCGGCGCGCGCGGGTCGGCGACACGGCCGCCGCCAAGAACCCGCCGAGCCGCCGCGTCGCGCAGGATGAACGGGTCGCCGGCGACCGCGGCAACCGGCGCATCCAGGACCAGCTGCACCCAGCCGCTTCCGCCGGGCGCGATCGCCGCAGCCAGCGGCACGACATGGGCCCCGATTTCGGCGGCGCGATGGTTGAGCCGTACCGCAAGCCGCGATCCGAGAGGTTTCGCCGTTTCGGGCAGCAGCCGCAATTCAGCATCGATACGCGCGGTCGGGCGATGCAAACCGGGGTCGAGCACCGCGTCGCCGCGGCGGACCGCATCGCGTCCGATACCGTCGCCGGCAAGGTTGAGGGCACAGCGCTCGCCGGCCCGACCGACCGCGACGGCCTCGTTCTGCGCATGGATCGAGCGTACCCGCGCCGCCAGCCCGGAAGGGCTGACGATGACACGCTCGCCGACTGAGACCGTGCCTGACAGCACGGTGCCGGTAACCACTGTACCAATGCCGGCCAGGGCAAACGAGCGATCGACCGCCAGCCGGAACCGGCCGCCGGAAGTTCGCGGCGCCGCATTCGCCGCCGCCTCGCGCCGCAGCCGCTCGCGCAATTCCGCGATACCGGCGCCGGTCACCGACGACACCGCCAATATATCGGCGCCGGCGAGCCGGGTCGGCCGCAGCGCATCGCGGATTTCGGCTGTCGCCGCGCGGCATCGGTCCGGCGATACGACGTCGATCTTGGTCAGCGCCACCAGCCCGCGCGCAAGACCCAAGAGTTCGATGATCCCGAGATGCTCGGTTGTCTGCGGCATCACCCCGTCATCGGCGGCGACGACCACCAGCGCGAAGTCGATCCCTGCGGCGCCGGCCAGCATCGTGCGCAGAAATCGCTCGTGGCCGGGCACATCGACAAACCCGATCGTGCCCCCTGCCCCGCCGTCCGGACGCGCCAGATACGCAAAGCCGAGATCGATCGACAGGCCGCGCGCCTTTTCCTCGGGCAGGCGGTCGGTATCCGTCCCGGTCAGGGCGCGCACCAGCGCCGTCTTGCCGTGATCGACATGCCCGGCGGTGCCGACGATCACGGCGCCCGGCTTTCGCTAATCGTGCCGTGCCGGAAAAACGGGGATTGCCTGCCGCGGTGCGGGCGCGTGATCCGCGCCCGAAGCCGGCGGAACTGCGCGTGCCGTGGCCGGCGCCGCCGCGATCGAGGCTTCAGCGGCGGGGAAGCCGTCCGCCGGCATCGCCTCGCTGACCTTGAATGCGAAATAACAGGTGAAATCGAGCGCCGCCAGTCCGATCGCCATCGCCAGCAGAAACGCATTGACATCGCGAGTGGCCCGGTCGAGCCGGGCTGCCAGCCCTTTCTTGTTAGTTTCCTTCGATTGCCACCGGTTCCGCATTCAGGCCTTCTCCGCTTAGCGCCGCAGATCACGCCGCGGCGGCGCAAGTCGTTCCTGCCCGATTAAACATCTGTAAAGGGAAATTCATCTTATCCTCGCCTGAGGATTGTCCGCTCGCCCGGCCAGAACGCGGAATTTACGCCGTCCGCAGTCAGCTTACCGGCGCGGTCGGCACGATGCCGTTGCTCGGATAAAGCACCCGGATCACCACGAACCACGGCACCAGCGGGTCGAGGATGCGCCCATCCGGGCCGGCGAGGCGCCCGTCGGCCGTTGCCGGGGTGCGCCACATCCCGACCGTGTTCGACACATTGCCGCCGATCGAATCGATCTCGCCGGGGCGCAAGGCCACGACGATCTGGCAATGCGCCGGAAAATGCCCGGTCGGCAGGTCGTCGTAGCGGATCGGGCGGGAGCCGCGCCACGTGCAGATCAGATCTCCGGGCTGCGGCGCATAGACTTCCGGCCGCTCGGCATTGATCAGCAGGTCGGGCCGGCGGCCCAGCGCGTGCTCCTTGGCGGCGTTGATGTAGTCGGAATGGTTTGCCGAATAGGGGAAGGCATGCCCCGCCCCCGCCATCCGCATCAGGTAATCGATAAAGGCCGCCGACCACGCATAAACACCGTCGCGGTCGGGCGGAAACACCACCCCGTTCGCGTCGTGCATGCCGGTGTAGCCCTGGTCGGGATCGCCGAGCGGCAGGCCGAGCCACCAGTATTCGCCGACCCGCTGCCACAACCCCGCGGAACGCTCGGCATCATAGGGCAGCTCCTGGTCGGGCTGGAGCACCTGCGAGCCGAACGCCCGCCATTCCCGCAGCGCGATCTGCACCGCCGCCTCGCGCGAGAACGCCTGATAAGGAACCCGCGCGAAGGGCGGGATATGCGCGTCGTCGCCGACCAGGGCCCGGCGCCCGGTCGGGGCAGGCGACGACGCGCACCCCGCCAGCGCCACGGCGAGCACGGCGGCCGCCCCGATGCGACGCCAATCAATCACGATACCCTTCCCCCAAGGGATTGCGCCGCCCCCGCGGGCCGCGTCGTCCGGTATAGCGGCGGGAAATTGGCCCGTCGCGCCGGATTTTGGAAGAGGCTGTTTGCGCCGCATCGCCGCGCCGCTTGCGGGATGGCGTCCGCCGGCTGCGTTGTTCGGTCCGCTGCGGCCCGCCGCTTCCGCCGGCAATCGCCGTGGTTTTGTGCTATCAAACCGATCGCAATGCACCGCATACCGGCATTCTTCGGCGGGTTGATGGCGATCGCCATCCTCTTGCCAGGCGGTCCTCCGGCGCAGGCCGGTGGCCCGGCGGCGCCGGTCGATCCGGTGGCGGCGCGGCTGATCCCGGAAGCCACCGCCATCGCGCCGGGCCAGACCCTGTGGGTCGATCTGCATCTCGAGATGGCGCCGGGCTGGCATACCTATTGGCAGAACCCCGGCGATTCGGGCCTGCCGACGACGGTCGACTGGAAGATGCCGGCCGGGTTTCGCGCCGGCGGCATCGTCTGGCCGGTTCCCGAGCGCTTCGTCCAGGGCAATATCGGCAATTACGGCTATGCCGGCGCCGCCGACCTGCTGGTGCCGGTGACCGCGCCTGCCGGGGTCGCACCGGGCAGCGCCGCGCATCTTGCCGCGCATGCCTCGTGGCTCGTCTGTTCGGATATCTGCATTCCGGGAGCGGCCGATCTGCGGCTCGACCTGCCGGTCGCGGCGGCTGCCGTGCCGCCCGATCCGAAGGAGGCGGCGCTGTTCGCGCAGGCGCGCGCGCGGCTGCCGCAAAAACCCGCGTTCCCGGTCCGCGTCACGGCTTCGGGCCGAGAGGTGCGGGTGCTTGTCCCTAAGACCGCGCTCGCCGGCCTCGACCGGCCGCACGCGGCGTTCTTCCCGCTCGATGCCAACACGATCGACGTCGCCGCGGCGCCGCGAACGGAAGCGCAGCCGGGTGGCCTGGCCGTGGCATTGCGCCGGGCGAGCGGGCCGACCGCGAGCCTGCCGGCAACCCTGCACGGCGACCTCCTGCTGACCGGCGACGGCGGCACAGCGCGCGTCTTCGCGGTCGCCGCGCCCGTTGCCGCCGCTCCGGCGGCAGCGGCCGACCGTGCCCTGGCCGCGCGCGCCCTCTCATCGTGGCAGGCGTTGCTACTGGCGTTTCTCGGCGGTGTCGTGCTCAACCTGATGCCGTGCGTCTTTCCGGTTTTGTCGCTGAAGGTGCTCGGTTTCGCGACCGCGGTGCAGCGCGCCGAGGAGCGGCGGCATGGCTACGCCTACGGCGCCGGTGTCGTCCTCAGCTTCGCTTTGCTCGGCGGCGCGCTGCTCGGCCTGCGCGCCGCCGGCGCGGCGGTCGGCTGGGGCTTTCAGCTGCAATCGCCGATCGTCGTCGCGCTGCTCGCCTATCTGATGCTGGCGATGGGGCTGAGCCTGTCGGGGGCGGCCGAATTCGGCCTCAGCCTCGCCGGAACCGGCGGCCGCTTCGCCGCGCGCTCCGGGATGGCCGGCGCATTCTCCACCGGGGTTCTCGCGACAATTGTCGCCACCCCGTGCACCGCGCCGTTTATGGGTGCGGCGCTCGGCTTTGCGCTGGTCGCGCCGACTGCGCTGGCGCTGGCGATTTTTGTCATGCTGGGGATCGGCCTCGCGGCGCCGGTCGTGCTGCTCGGCGCAGTGCCGCGGCTGGCCCGCTGGATGCCGCGGCCGGGGCGGTGGATGGGCTGGTTCAAGAAGCTGCTCGCCCTGCCGCTTTATGGCACGGTGATTTGGCTCCTCTGGGTGCTAAGCCGCGAGGTGGGACCGCGCGGCATGGTGCCGGCGCTGCTCGGCCTTGCCGCTGTCGCGGCGGCGGTCTGGGTGTATGGCAGCACGAGAGCGGCAGGCGGGCCGGGCCGGCGGCTCGGCGCGGGGGTGGCCGGCGGCGCCGTCGCGGCGGCGGTGTTCGCGGCGGCGATCCTCGCCCCGGCCGGGCTGCCGGCGCTGGCCGGAACGGCGGGCTCCGGTCTCGACTACCGGCCGTTCAGCACGGCGCGGCTGACCGCGCTCACGGCCGGGCACCGGCCGGTCTTCGTCAATCTGACGGCGGCCTGGTGCATCACCTGCCTGATCAACGAACGTACCACGCTCGACAGCGCAGCCGTACGCCAAGCCTTTGCCAGCCATGGCATCGTCGCGTTGAAGGGCGACTGGACGCGGCGCGACGCCGACATCACGGCGTTCCTGCAGAAATTCGGTCGCAGCGGCGTGCCGCTTTATCTGCTGTACGACCGAACCGGCCGGGCAGTGGTGCTGCCGCAGATCTTGACCGTGCCGCGCCTCGTCGATGCCGCCGGCAAAATCTGATACCGCTTCGATCGGCTCGATCAGGAGCCGTCGAGAGCGTGCTGGGCCAGGGTCAATTGGCCGGCATGGAAGGCGAGCAGGGACATAAGGGCCGCCTCGATCAAGATCGCCGCGACCCAGCCGATCGCCAGACCCTCGAACCCGTACACTTGGCATCCGCCAATCGCACCCCCGATCTCGAGCACGCCGCCGGCCCAGAACCATGCGGAGGTGCGGCGCATCGTATTGGTCAAGCGGGCCGCGGTGCAAATCTGGAACTTGACGACGCTGCCGATCATGCCGAAGCCGAGAAACCGGAGATCATCGCCGGCGATTTGCGCATAAACCGGGTTGAACACCCGGAGCACATCTTGCGAACAGGCGAGCACGAAAAACCCGAACGCGACGGCGAAGACCAGCGACACCGATAGCGACAGCAGCATCCGGTCGCGGTATTGCGCTGGCTCGGCCCTGACCACCGGGTAGAGCACGGTGGCGATTGCCGCCGGGCCGACTGCCGCCACCGTAAATACCATCCACAACGCGTAAAACGCCGCGTTGGTGGCGGGCGACAGGATCACCGTCACGATGTAGGGCAGGATCATGCTCGGGGTCTGGCTCGCCAGATCGAGCAGATAATGGTCCGCCGCCTTGCGCCGCAGCGCATGCAGCAGCAGAAAATCCGGGCGCTGGATCAGCGACGAGCCGCCCCGCCGCATGATCAGCTCGACAAAGATCAGCGAGACCATCAGCCCGGCGACCCAGGTCACCAGGATTGCGCTGCCGCTGGCCGACCACACCGCCGCCGCCGCGATCAGGACGAGCTTGCAGATCGAGAACAACAGCAGCCGCCACATGCGTATCGCGGTTCGCAGCATCCCGAGAAACGCCTGGTCGAAGATGAAGCACAGCCCGGTCAGACCGCAGCCGGCGAGAAACCACAGCGCGGCGAGACCGTGCGACCCGGCGCCGCGGCCGAACGCGTCGAACGTCAGATCGGAGATCACGAGGCCGACACCGCCGGCGGCGAGCGACAGGGTCAGCACCGTCAGGGCGGCGGCGGAGATCAGACCGGCTTCCTGTCCCGGCCGGCGAATGATCTCGCCGGCCAGCAAGGTGCCGAGCCCCGCGTCGCCGAGCAGGCCGACAAAGCCCATCAGCGACAGTAGCGCCGAGGCCCGGCCGATCGCGGCCGGCGGGAAATACTGCGCCGCCAGCCACCAATAGACAAAGCCGAGTACCGCCGTGGCGCCGGTGCCGATCGCCAATGCGCCCGAATTCTTGACAAGAACGGCATGCTGTGACGAGGTCGCCCGGACCTGCGAGATCGCGGCACGCGCCAACGCAAATGCCCGCACCACCGCCCCGCTACTGCCGGCCGCCGAACAATTCGCCGCTGCCGGCGCGGCGCGCGACAGGTCGCTCGCGCTGCACCTCCCGGTACACCCGCTCGATCCGCGAGACCACGGCCCCCGCCTTCAACTGCTCCACCCGTTCGAGGCTCGCCGCGCCCATCGCCGCGATCAGCGCCGGGCTGTCGAGCAGCCGCCGCATCGCGCCGGCGAGCGCCGCCGCATCGTCGGGGGCAACAAGCAGGCCGGTCCGGCCGTCCTCGATCAGGTCGGGCATGCCGCCGATGTCCGTGGCGACGACCGGCTTGCCCGAAGCCATCGCCTCCATCACCACCGTCGCGCACGCCTCGGGGCCGACCGACGGCGCCACCGCAAAGAGAGAGCGCCGCCACGCCTGCATGATCGCGCTATGCGGCCACATGCTGAACAGGTGCACGTTCGGCGGCAGCAGCGCCGGGGTATCGCGGCAACGCCGTCCGATCAGCACCAAAGGCGGCGCCCCGTCGAGCCCGGCGTACGCATCGAGCAGGACATCGACCCCTTTGAGGTGCATCAGATCGCCGACGAACAGGATGAACGGGCCGTTCGGCAGCTCGTCGAGGCACGGATCGTCCGGCCCGCCGAGGCGGCCGGCATCGTCCGGCACAAAATTCGGGATGACCTCGAACGCAGCGCCATGATCGGCGAGACCGGTGTGCCGGGCGACCGAATGGCTGACCGCGATAAACCGGTCGACGGCGTGCAGCGCGAAGAAACGGGTCGCGAGATTTGCGGTCGCGGTCGCAACGCCCTTGACGGCGCCGTAATGACGGGCGGCGCAGGGCAGACAGCGCGCCAGGGCCGGCCCAGCGCAGATCGCGCCGTCGCGCATGTAATTCTTCTTGGCGCAGACGAGGCTGTAGTCGTGCAGGGTGACGACGAGCTTTGCCTGGCACCACGGGGCAAGCGGCAGAAACGATGCGAGCAGCCAGTTATGCGCATGCACGATGTCCGGCTGTTCCGCGGCGATCACGCGGTGCAGCCCGAGCGCCAGTTCCGGATCGGGAAAGGGCGGCGCGTGGCGGCGCTCGTTCTCGACGAACAGGCCAGGGAGACGCTGCAGCGTGCCGCGGATACGGTGCACGCGAACCTCGCCGTCCATCTCCTCGGCATCCGCCCCGGGAACCCATAGGGTCGCAGCGCTGACCTGATGGCCGCGCCACGCCAGCGCCGCCCCGAGATTGCGGACATGCCGCTCCTCGCCCCCGACGATCGGCGGATAGAACTGGGTCAGCAACAGAATGCGCATGCCTCTTCTCCGGGTTCAGCCCGCGGGCATGATCGCTGAGACTTGGCGGTAGAGGATGTTGCCGCCATGGCTGTAGAGCGAGGCGCGCACCTTTTCGAGTTGCCCCGACTGCAGCTCCACCGCCAACCCGCGGGCCCAGGTAACGCCTGGCGCCACCGCGATGCCGCGCCAGCTGGCGATGATGTGGCCCTCGAGCTTGACCTCCACGTCGAGCACCAGCGGCTTCGCCTCGGCGTTATGGATGCCGACGATCACCCGGTTGGGCGCCGCGACGCCGCCCGGCACCATCCAGAACTCGACATATTTGAACGGCCGCACCGTGGCCGCGGCATGCACCGCGATGCCGTAGGCGCCGCCGGTGATCAGCACGGCGGCGACCAGGGTCAGCGCGTGCCAGCGGCGCAGCGGCGGCAACGCGCCGAGTGCGAGCGCCGGCCGCGGCCCGCCGTGACGGATGCGCGCGACTATGGCGGCCGCGATCGTTACGACAGCCAGCCATGCCGCCCAGCCGAGCGGGGTCAGGCCGCCGAGCCGGTTGAGCACGAAGCCGCCGGCCAGACAGATGCCGATGCTGGCGCCGACCGCGTAGGCGACGTGCTCCAGCAACGAGGTGGCGATCGGCCCGAGCGCCCGCAGGATCGTATGCCCGGTCAGGAACAGCAGGAGCGGCAGGCTGACGATGACCCGCAGGATCACGCTGTCGGTCAGCCCGACCACCGCGAGCGTCACCAGCGCCCAGCCGCATGCCAGCGCCAGATCGCCGTTTCTAGCTGTCGGCATGCAGCGCCCTCACGTCGAAGATGACGATCCAGCCGTCGTCGAAGATCCGCGCCACATGCGGCGCCTTGTCGAATTTGAGCAGCATGCTGGGCGGCGGCGGCGCGCCGTGGCCGGGTTCGCCGGCTTCGTAAAACCGCCCGAGCAGCGCCGGCGCGGTGGTGATCCGCAGATCGACCAGCAGGTAGTCGATGCGGCCGCGTTTGATCCAGTAAAGGACGTCCGGGGTGATCTTGCGCGTCAGGAAGATGCGCGACTCGTCGATATGGGCGTTGATGGTCGAGATGATGTTCTGTTGCCCGTAGGTCGCGAGGAGCAGCCGGTTGACCCGGTCGGAGGCGAAGCGGTTGCCCTCGCCGAGCCAATCCCGGGTCCACGACGCGGCGGCGATGCCCATCGGCTCGATCGATGCCGCATCGGCGCCCGGCTGGTAGGGGCCGCGCACCGCCTGGTTGGCGGAGCCGATCGCGAGACCGCCGAGCAGGATCGTCCCCAATCCGAGGCTGGTTGCGGCGAGGCGCCAGGGCGCCTTGCGCGGCTGCCAGAAATGGACGATGGCGACGGCAATGACGAGGCCGACTGAAACGAATACGAACGCGCCCATCCGGTTGCCGATTTCCCAGCCGGCCCCGGTCAGCCGGAACATAACCGATACGGGAAACCCGAACGCCCCGAGGGTCAGCAAAATCACCCGGCTGTCCCGCCATTTCCGGCTTAGGACCGCCGCCAGCCGCGCCAGTCCTGGCCGCTCGCTGGTCGCGGCGGTCAGCGCCAACGCGCGGAAAAAGCCGGTGGAGAGGCCGATAACGATCAGCAGCGTCCACAGGATGCCGAGCACCCGGTAACCGAGCGGCTGCACCACCCCGTTGGCGCTGACGAACAGCTTGCGGGCGTTCGACGCCCCATCCAGCCTGGCCATCAGCGCATCGACACCGCGTTCGAGCACCGGCCCCAGATAGTTCGACAGCGGCGCGCCCCGCGACATGATCCACAGTGCCGGGAACGCCAGCACCGCCACCGCCAGCGGCATCAGGAGACCGAACCGGCCGGGCGCCGCTGACGGATCGCGGCGCAGCACTTCCAGGATCAGGACGCCGATCAGATAGCCGGCGCAGGCAAAGGCCGAGACGTGATGGGTGATCGCGAGGGCGGCCAGCAGCATCAAAATCAGCGCCAGCACGCGGAGATCGTCGTGCTCGGCCCGACGCGCCGCCTTTGCCTCCGCCATCATCACCAGGACGCAGAACACCAGCCCCAGCGTCTCGTAGGCGAACAGCGAGTCGAACTGGACGAAATTATCGCAACCCATATAAGCGACACAGGCCAGCGCCGCGATCCGCGGCGAGCGGGTCAGCGTTTCAAAAAACAGGAACAGCGCGGCGACAAACGTCACCCGCAGCGTCGCAATGACCAGCACGGCGGCCGGGAAGACGGCGAACCCGGCAAGGTTGGCGAATGCCGTCGTCAGGATCTCGAGCCCGGGGAAGGCCGGGCTGATCGGCAATAGCGGGTTGTGCAGAAACAGCTGGTGGCGGAACAGGATGTCCTGCGCCGACATCCAATGCAGCATCGCATCGAAATGAACGAAGCTGGTCGGCGAATAGAGCAGCCGGTAGACGAACAAGGCCTCGCCGAGCAACAGCAGCAGAAAGATGCGCTCGCCGCGCGCCAGCTGCGGCCAGGTGGCGCGGGTGGCGGTCGGCAGCAGCAGCAGGACGACCCCGGCCCAGAAGAAGATGGAGGCGCCGCCGGCACCCCGCCGCCCCAACGCCTGCCCGATCGCGACCAGCAACAGCGCGACCGCGGCGTTGAGGCAGAGCAGCACGATCCAGTTGGGATTGGCGGGCGGATCGATGCCGGCGGCCCGGCCGTGCAGCTCCGGGCCGATGCAGTCGAAGGCGCGCCAGACCGCCCCCTTGATCGGTCGCAGGCCGGGCCAGTTCGCGGCGCGAATGGAAGGCGTCACCCCCAGGTCCTCGCTCACGCCGGCTCGGATCGGGCGTCGATCGGGCGACCTCTGTCGCGCACCGGCGAACCGCGTCCGGCGCCGCTCAGCACATTCTCGTAAATGCCGAGCAGCTGCCGGGTGCAGACATCCCAGTCGGGCAGCGAGACTTGCGGCAGCATCCTCCCCCCTTGCAATTCTTCGGCGACCGCTTCGGCCACGGCACCGGCAGGCGCATCGAGCGGGATCGCCCGGCACAGCCCCTGCCCCGCGAGTTCGCGCAGCCCGGAGGTATCGGCAACCAAGGCCGGGCGGCGCAGCGCCAGCGCCTCCATGATCGCCACCGGGTGCGCCTCGTATTCGCTCAACAGCACGACCAGCGCGGCCTCGGCCAGGAGGTCGGCGAGGCGCTGCCGCTCGGCTGACGGAATGGCGCCGATCGTGATCCGCTCCTCGAGCCGCAAGTCCCGCACGAGGCGGCGCAGCGCCGGCTCGTACGGGCCGGAACCGACGATCCGCAGCCGCGCATCCGGCACGAGCCGCAACAATTCGGGAAAGGCCTCAATGACCCGGTGGTGGCCCTTATAACGCTCCAGTCGGCCGATCGAGACGACCAGCTTCCCCTCTTGCCGCGCCCTCGTTTCGCTTGGAACCGGCAGTTCGGCGCCGTTGGGGACGGTCTCGAAGCGCCTGCGCTCGATCCGCATGCGCTGTCTGAAAAAATCCGTCTCGAATCGCGAGACGCCGATCAGCCGGTCGGCGCGCGCGACCAGCGGCCGCAACAGGAAATGTTGAAGACGGCGCACCGAATTGCGCCACGCGGATGAATGCCCGCCGCTGTGGAAGGTCAGCACGAACGGCAGGCCGCGCCGCACGGCCGCCAGTAACCCGATTGGCGCAACGAAAGTATTATAACCTTGGAAGTGGGCGATATCCCACGACCCCCGCGACAGCTCACGGTATATCCCCGGGCTGAAATAGTAATCGCGTCGCCGCGGCCACGCCGGCACCCGTGCGATGCGCATGCCGCGAACCTCTTCCACGGCGGGGAGATCTCCCGTCGGATCGGTCGTCAATACTGTGATTTGATGACCGAACGCGGCCATTCGCGCGCCGACCTCATGGATATGCGTTTCGATCCCGCCGACAAACGGCAGGTATCGCGCCGCGATCATTACGATCCGCACGGGTTCACCCCGATCGCCTCGGGTAACGACAGATCTCCCGTCCGCATCGCCCCACCCCGTCGGTTGCGCAGCCTGCACAACATAAGTATCCGGCGAACGATCCGCGCCTGTCCTTTATGGGTAATCCTCAATGATATGAGATGTTTGCCGAAGTTCGGTGTTCGCCATCGGTGCGTTTCCCGGCACAAATCTCGAGAACTTATACGCGACCCGACAATTCGGGTTACCTCAACCGATTTACGGCGACAGAGAGGATTTGAATGAAATTTCAGACGTAACCAGATGCACTGACGCGAATTTAAACCCTTACCTTTGTGGCCACTATTGGAAAGTGGAAATCGATGCGGTGTCTTGATGTCGCGATTATCGGTGCTGGACCCTATGGTCTCTCGCTCGCCGCGCATTTACGTTCGCGTGACGTCGAATTTCGGATTTTCGGAACCCCTATGGGTGCGTGGAAAGACAATATGCCGGCCGGGATGCTGTTGAAGTCATATCCCTGGGCAACCAACCTCGCTGTCCCAAATTCCGATTTCACCCTCAAGAAATTCTGTGTCGAGAACGCCATCCTTTATAATGACAGTATTACTCCGCTATCGATTGAAACCTTCATCTCTTATGGAGAGGTATTTCAAAAACGGTTCGTGCCGTTTGTCGAGCGCAAGGCGCTGGCGGCGTTGGAGCCGAATGCCTCGGGCCTGTCCCTCCGGTTCGACGATGGCGAGATCGTGCATGCCCGGCGGGTGGTGCTCGCGGTCGGCATGTCGCCGTTCAAATACCTGCCCCCTGACGCGGCGCAGCTGCCGGCGGAGATGGTCTCGCATGCCGGCGATTACGGGGCGTTCGACGCACTCGACGGCAAGGAGGTGGTGATCGTCGGCTCGGGATCGTCGGCCACCGACCTGTCGGCGCTGCTGCATGAAAGCGGCATTTCGGTATCTATATTGGCGCGCGCCGACAATCTCACCTTCGCCAGCCCGCCGCGCCCGCGCGGCCTCGCCCAGCGGATTATCGGGCCGACCAGCGGCATCGGCAACGGCTGGACCATGGAGGTCTGCGCCGACGCACCGTGGCTCGTCCGGTTTCTGCCGAAGGATTTGCGGGTTCGCCTCGCCAATGCGCGGGCGCTCGGCCCGCTCGGCGGCGCCTTTATGCGCGACCGGGTGGTCGGCAAATTCCCGATACGGCTGGGCCGCACGATCGCCGAGATGGCAGCGCGTTACGGCCGGGCGCACCTGCGCACGACGACCGCCGACGGGCGGGAGGAAACCCTGCGCGCCGATCACGTAATCTTCGCGACGGGCTACCGGACCGACCTCGACCGGCTGCCGTTCCTCGCGCCCGAGGTGGCGGCCCGGATGCGCCGAACCGGCGCGGCGCCGGCGCTCTCCGGCCACTACGAATCGTCGGTGCCGGGCCTGCATTTCATCGGCCCTTCCTCGGCGAACAGCTTCGGCCCGGTCTGTCGCTTTGTTTACGGAACCGGCCACCCGGCCCAGCATCTCGCGCGCTATCTGCCGGCCGTGCTGGGCGGCGAAGAGGTCCCGATCGTCACCGGTCAGACTGATACGGCGGTGCTGCAATGAGCATTCCGATCGCAGAGTTGTCGCCGCAAGCGGCGGCCCCGGAAATCGAGGTCGCCCCGGTCATCGACATCGCCCCGGTCATCGAGCGGCAAAGGAGTTGGCGCAACCCTGCGTTCCGCACCGGCGCGCTCGATCCGGCCGTCCGCAGCCTGCTGCTGCCGCGCGTCAGCTTTGTCATCCCGACACTGAACGAAGCCAAGAACCTGCCGAGCCTCCTGCCGCGCATCCCGGGTTGGGCCTACGAAGTCGTCATCGTCGACGGTCGTTCGACCGACGGCACCGTCGAGGTCGCGAAGCGATTGCGCGAGGACGTGCGAATCATCTTGGAGAAGCGGCCGGGCAAGGGGGCGGCGTTGCAGGCCGGATTCCATGCCGCCCTCGGCGACATCATCGTGATGCTCGACGCCGACGGCTCGATGGCGCCGGAAGAGGCGATCCTGTTTGTCGGCGCCTTGATGTCCGGCGCCGACCTCGTCAAGGGGTCGCGTTTCGTACAGGGCGCCGGGAGCGATGACATTTCGGTCATCCGCATGCTCGGAAATTGGGGCCTGACGGTGCTGGTGCGGATGCTGTACGGCTGCTCGTTCAGCGATCTCTGCTACGGCTACGTCGCGTTCTGGCGCAAGCACGTCGAGTGCCTGCGCTGCGATTGCGACGGGTTCGAGGTCGAGACGCTGATCAATGTGCGGGCCTTGCGCAGCCGGCTGAAGATTGTCGAGGTGGCGAGCTTCGAGGCGCCGCGGATCAGCGGCGACAGCAACCTGCACGCGGTCCGCGACGGGCTGCGCGTGCTCAGCACGATCCTGCGCGAGCGTGTATCGCCCTGCGCCCCGATGTCCGATTACGGCTATCCATAGAGGCGCTTCGGGTTGCCCGGCATGGGCCGTTATCTCGTCACCGGCGGCTGCGGCTTTATCGGCTCGCACCTCGTCGATGCGCTGGACGCGCGCGGCGATGAGGTCTGCATCCTCGACGATCTGTCATCGGGCACCTTGGCGCATAAGCCGCGAAGGGTCGAGTTTGTGTCCGGCGATGTCGCGGACCCGGCGGCGGTGCGCAAAGCGATGCAGGGGGTCGCCGGCTGCTTCCATCTGGCGGCTATCGCCTCCGTCGAACGGAGCAATGCCGACTGGGCCGGCGCCCATCGCACCAATGTCGGCGGCACCGTCGCCGTGCTCGACGCCGCGCGTTCGGCCGGCGGCGGGGTGCCGGTTCCGGTGGTCTTCGCCTCATCAGCGGCGGTCTACGGCGACAACCCCGAAATCCCGTTATCGGAAGCGGCGGCGCCGCGGCCGCTATCGGCCTATGCCGCCGACAAGCTCGGCAGCGAATTGCACGGCGGCGTTGCTGCGCGCATCCACGGCGTGCCGAACCGCGGCCTGCGCTTCTTCAATGTGTACGGGCCGCGGCAGGACCCGGCATCGCCCTATTCGGGGGTAATCTCGATCTTCTGCGACCGGTTGCGCGCCGGGCTTGCCGTCACCCTCTACGGCGATGGCCATCAGACGCGCGATTTTGTTTATGTCGGCGATGTCGTCGAGGCGTTGCTCGCAGCGATGGATGATTGCGCCGCGCCGGGCCAGGCGACGGCCGATATTTTCAACATCTGCAC
>DASUKH010000044.1:0-8091 GCA_036278835.1 Allostellaceae bacterium | reverse complement strand
GCGCCGTAGCGGCGGCGAACCTCGCCGGGATCGATGCCGTGCGCCCGCAGATGGGCTTGGAGCGCCGGCAGGTCGATCCGCTCGATGCGCACCGCGAAATGGTCCATGTTGCGCCCGCCGGCATCGTCCTTGCGCGGCACGAGGTCGATCATCGCGGCGCCGGCGCGCAACTGGACGAGGCCGATTTCCGGCAGCCGGCGCTCGACATTGAGGCCCAGCACCCGTTCGTAGAACCCGATCGCGCGGTCCATGTCGGCGACCCGCAGCACCACGTGGTCGAGGCCCATGACCCGCAATGCCGGGGCCGCTTCGTCCTGTTCCCGGGGTCGGGTCTGCACGCTGGCGTCGTTCGGCATTGCGGTTCCTCCTCCGATCAGTGCGCGGCGGGTTTTCGCGTCCGGTGATGCGCCTCGCGATAGGTGTGCCGCTCCGCGCTGGTCAAGACGCCGTTGTGGTCGGCATCCATTCGGTCGAAACGCTTCGCAGCCCGCTCCTTCGCCTGTTCGATATACGCATCGCGGGCGACGTCGTGCCCGCGCGTCGTCGGATGGGTGGCGGCCGGCGCGGCCGCGGCCGCAGGCGGGGACGCCGGCGGCGTTGATTGCGCCAGCGCGGCGAAGGGACAGACGACGGCGATCAGGGCGGCCGCGGCCAAGGTGCGCATGTGCGTGATTCCCGGTAGGTTGAACCGGATCAGCCTAGCGAACCGGCGGTTTCCAGGCAATGGCCGCCGCCGGCGTCCGAGGCGATCGGGAGCAGAGGAGCGGCTGCTCCGGATGCCCGCTTTCGCGGTCGGCCCTATTTCTGAATCGAACCGCTAGGAAAGCGCCCGTCGGCGGCATTACAGTTGGCCCGAGCGCATCACCCTTCCGGAGCCGGAACAGCATGCATCCCGTTCGCATCGGCAGTTTCGAAATCGGCCGCATCGTCGATTTCGAGGGGCCGTCCTTCGATCCGGCCGAGTTCTTCCCCGATTTCGACCCGGCAGTGGTCGCCGCCAATGCCGATCTGCTCGGTTCTCGCCTGATCGACCCGGCGAGCGGCAAGCTGGTGTTCAGCTTTCACAGCTTCGTCGTGCGGACCGGCCGCCACAATATCCTGATCGACGCCTGCATCGGCAACGACAAGGAACGCCCGGCCCGCCCGCAATGGCACCGCATGCGTACCTCGTACATCGAGGACCTGGCGCGCTGCGGCGTCGGCGTTGGCGATATCGATTTCGTCATGTGCACACACCTGCACTGGGACCATGTTGGGTGGAATACGCGGCTCGCCGATGGCAAATGGGTCCCGACCTTTCCGAAGGCGCGCTACATCATGGCGCGCCGCGAGTTCGAGCACTGGCAGCGCGTGCACGATTCCGGGGCTGACACGCCGCACGCCACGGCTTTCGGCGACAGCATCCTGCCGGTCGTCGCGACCGGCCAGGCGTTGCTGGTCGGCGACGATTACGCGCTCGAAGACGGGTTGTGGTTCGAGCCGTTCCCCGGCCACACGCCGGGCAATGTCGCGATCCACGCCCGCTCCGGCGGCGAGCGCGGCCTCTTTTCCGGCGACGTGCTGCATCATCCGCTGCAATGCCTGAAGCCGGACTGGTCGACCCGCGCCTGCAGCGACGCTGACGGTTCGCGGGTCAGCCGCACCCGCCTCCTTGCCGAGCACGCCGACAGCGGCACCCTGATCCTGCCGGCGCATTTCCCCGCCCCGACCGCCGGCCATATCCGCCGGCACGGAGATGCCTACCGCTTCGCCTTCCGGGAGTAATTACGATTTCGTAGGATGGGCTGAGCGTAGCGAAGCCCATCATGGGCGCCACCTCGAACAGATGGGCTTCGCTGCGCTCAGCCCATCCTACTTCCTTTCAAGGCCATCGGCCGTGCAGCGCCCGCAGCGCGTCCGCCAGATCGGAACCGCGATAGGGCTTCGCGATAAACGGGAACTCCTCGGAACTGGCGGCGGCGCCCGCGCCCCCCGAGAGCGCCATCGGATAGCCCGATGCTAATAGGACGCGCAGATGCGGCCGCAAGCGCAAGGCCTCGCGCGCCAACTCGACCCCGTTCAGCCCGCGCGGCATTACCACGTCGCTGAACAGGATATCGATCGCTGGGTTGTGCCGCAGGATGGCGAGGGCGCTCGGGCCGTCGGCCGCGGTCAGCACCTCGTAACCGAGTGCGCGCAGGCTCTCGACCGTGACTTCGAGGACTTCCGGCTCGTCCTCGACGACCAGCACCCGGCCGGTCGACCGCTGCACACTGGCCTTTGCGGGGGCCGCCGCACGCTCGGCTTCGGACGCCGGGCGGGCCGGCAGGTACAGCTTGACGGCGGTTCCCGCATCCGGCCGGCTGTCGATCTCGACATGGCCGCCCGATTGCACGACAAAGCCGTAAACCTGGCTGAGGCCAAGCCCGCTGCCGCGGCCGACCTCCTTGGTCGTGAAAAACGGCTCGAAGGCCCGCGCCATTACGTCGGGCGGCATCCCCTCGCCGTTGTCGGCGACTGTGACCGTGGTGTAGTCTCCGGGCGGAATGTCCGCCATTGCGCGGGCGCGCGTCGCGTCGATCGCCTCGCACCCGGTGGCGATGCGGATCGTGCCGCCGTCCGGCATCGCATCGCGCGAATTGACCACCAGGTTGAGCAGCGCGGTCTCGAATTGCGGCGCGTCGATATTGGCGGCGACCGGCTCCTCCGACAGGCTCAGCCGGAAGTCGATCGGCTCCGGGCAGGCCCGCCGCAACACGGCCTCGAACCCGCCGATCTGCCTGTTGAGGTCGTGGATTTCGGGCCGCAGCGATTGCCGGCGCGAAAATGCCAGCAGCTGCTGGGTCAGCCTGGCGCCGCGCTCGGCCGCACGCTGCGCGCTCTCGATCAATCGCTGTTTTCGGGCCTCGTCGTGCCATGGCCGCGACAGCAGATCGAGGCTGTTGGCGATCACCGTCAGCAGATTGTTGAAATCGTGCGCGACGCCGCCGGTCAACTGCCCGACCGCCTCCATCTTCTGCGATTGCGCGAGGACGGCGCGAGCGCGCTCGAGCTCATCCTGGGCGCGCTTTTTGTCGGTCATGTCCCGGGTGATACTGGAGAAGCCGACCAGCCGGCCTTGCCGGTCGAGAATGCGGCCGACCACGACGCTCGCCCAGAAGCGGCTGCCGTCCTGGCGCACCCGCCAGCCCTCGCCCTCCGACCTTCCCTCGCGCGCCGCCGTCGCGAGGATCTCGTCCGGCTCGCCTCGGGCGCGGTCTTCCTCGGTATAGAAGATCGAAAAATGCTCGCCGACGATCTCGCTCTCGGCATAGCCCTTGATCCGCTCGCCGCCGATGTTCCAGTTGGTGATGCAGCCGTCAGGGTCGAGCATGTAGATCGCGTAGTCAGTCACCCCCTGGACCAGCATGCGAAACCGCTCTTCGCTCTCGCGCAGTGCCGTCTGGGCGCCTATCCGCTCGGTCAGGTCGCGGGTCACCTTGGCGAAGGCGATCAGCTCGTGATTTTCGCCATAGATCGCGTCGATGACGACGTTCGCCCAGAAACGCGCGCCGTCCTTGCGCAGCCGCCATCCCTGGCTCTCGTATCGGCCCGTCTCGGCCGCCGTGCGCAAGGCACGCCGCGGCAGGTCCACCGCGCGGTCTTCGGGCGTGTAAAAACGCGACAAATGCGAGCCGATAATCTCCTTGGCGGTGTAACCCTTGATGCGCTCGGCGCCGGGGTTCCAGGTGGTGATCCGACCCTCTACATCGAGCAGGAAAATCGCGTAATCGGTGACTCCCTGCACCAGAATACGAAACAGCTGGTCGCCAATGGCCGGTTCGCGGGCCAGGTCCGTTACCGAGGACATTGCGATTCGATTGGGTTTTTGACGTTGCAATTCATCGCGCCGGCATCGCAAGCCATTCGACAACGTAAAGCGCAGCGGTCGTGTTCCGGCTGCGGGCCAATCGCATTACATCAAAGCGCGCGCGGGCGAGGTAGAAAAATTGCCACCACCCCGGCGCGTCGGCGCGGAAATGGCGCCGGGCCGGGGTCTCGGGCATAGTCCGGGAATGCGGGCTTCGGTTCCGATCGCGCAGGATTTGGTGCTTGTCGGCGGCGGGCATGCTCATGTGCATGTGCTGAAGCGGTTCGGCATGAAGCCGCAGCCCGGGGTTCGCCTGAGCCTCGTCACCCGCGATCTCGAGACGCCCTATTCCGGCATGCTGCCGGGCTATGTCGCCGGGCTCTACGGCTTCGAGGCGTGCCATATCGACCTCGTGCGGCTGGCGCGCTTCGCCGGGGCGCGGCTGATCCATGCCGAGGCGGTCGGCCTCGACCGTGTCGCGCGCCAGATTCTGTGCCGCGACCATCCGCCGATCCGCTACGACATCCTGTCGCTCGACATCGGCGCGACGCCGGCGCTAGACGCGGTGCCGGGGGCCGCCCGGCATACCGTCTCGGTCAAGCCGATCGACCGCTTTGCGCGGCGCTGGGAGGCATTGCTGGTGCGTGCCTCCGGCGCAACCCGGCTGCGGCTGGCGGTGGTCGGCGGCGGCGCCGCCGGAGTGGAATTGGCGCTGGCCGCGCATTGCCGGTTGGCCGGGCTACTCGCCAGCCCGCCGGAGGTGACGCTCGTCACCCGCGACGGTCTGCTGCCATCGCACAACGAGCGGGTGCGCCGCCGGTTTGCCGGCCTGATGGAAGCCCGCAAAATTCGCGTCATGCCCGGCAGCCCGGTGGTGCGGGTCGAACCCGGCAGGCTGATCGCCGCCGATGGCACGGCGAGCGAGTTCGATGAGGCCTTATGGGTCACCGAGGCGAGGGGCGCATCGTGGCTCGCCGAGACCGGCCTGCCGCTCGATCCGCGCGGCTTTGTGGTTATCGACGAATGCCTGCGGTCGCCGGAAGATGCCGCCGTATTCGCGGCCGGCGACGTGGCGGCGATGCCGGCCCATCCGCGCGAGAAATCCGGCGTCTATGCGGTGCGCGCCGGGCCGCCGCTCGCCGACAATCTGCGGCGCGCGCTCGCCGGGCGGAAATTGCGCCGGGCCGTGCCGCAGCGGCGGGCATTGGCGCTGATCGGCACCGGCGACCGCCGCGCCGTCGCCTCGCGCGGCCCGTTCGCCGCCTATGGGCAGAGCCTGTGGCGGCTCAAGGACGGCATCGACCGGCGCTGGATGCGGCGCTACACCGAATTGCCGGAGATGGAGACGGCCTCGGACGGCGGCGACGAGATGCGTTGCGGCGGCTGCGCCGCCAAGGTGCCGGCCGAGGTGCTGGCGCGCGCGATCTCGCGGATCGGCTCGCGCAAGAACGGCGTCGTCCGGATCGGTCTCGACGACCCGGATGATGCCGCCCTCGTTACCTTTCCCGGCGCGCCGCCGTTGTTGCAGACCGTCGATTTTTTCCGGGCGATGGTCGACGACCCCTATGTGTTCGGCCGGATCGCCGCCAACCACGCGCTCGGCGACATCTACGCAATGGGCGGACAGCCGGAGACGGCGCTGGCGATCGCCGCGGTGCCGGCAGCCCGCCCGGCGATCATGGAACACGATCTCCATCATATGCTGAAGGGCGGCACCGAGGTGCTGGAGGCCGCCGGCGCGGTGCTGGTCGGCGGCCACAGCGCCGAGGGCGCCGAGCTGGCGCTCGGCTTTGCGGTGACCGGCCGGCCGCGGCCGCGCCGCCTCCTGCGCAAGGGCGGGCTGCGGCCGGGCGACCGGCTGATCCTGACCAAGCCGCTCGGCACCGGGGTCATCCTCGCCGCCGAGATGCGCCGGCGCGCCCCGGCCCGCTCGGTCGCGGCGGCGCTCGCGGCGATGCAGCAATCCGCCGCCGCCGCCGCCGGCTGCCTCGTGTCGCACGGCGCCGTCGCCTGCACCGACGTGACCGGGTTCGGCCTGATCGGGCATTTGGGCGAGATGCTGGCCGCCTCGCGGGTCGATGCCACCCTCGACCCGGGCGCGATTCCGGCGCTCGATGGCGCGCGGGACCTGCTCGCCGCCGGGCTGGCAAGCTCGCTCGACAGCGCCAACCGCGCCCTGCTGTCGGCGCTCGGGCCGGGCGAGGCGCAACGCGACCCGGTGCTGACCGCCTTGCTGATCGACCCGCAGACCGCCGGTGGGCTGCTCGCCGGGGTGCCGGCCGAGGAAGCGGCATCGTGCCTCGCCGAGTTGCAGCGGCTCGGCTATGAGGCCGCGGCGATCGGGGTGGTCGGCACGTGCGAGGGCGGGGCGCCGTGCGTCCGCCTCGACACGGCGTGCCTGCTGGAGGGCCGGTCTCCGCTGTTCGCGGCCGCCGGCGAATGAGCGAGGCGCGGCAGGACCGGCGCGCCGCCTTGCCGGCGGTGGACCGGGTGTTGCGCGCACCCGAGACGGCGCCGCTGATCGAACGCCACGGCCGGGCGCTGGTCACCGAGGCGGTGCGTGAGGCGCTCGCCGCCGCCCGCGCGAACGGCGCCGACGCAACCGCCGCGGATATCGCCGCGGCGAGCGGGGCGGCATTGGCGCGGCTGACGCGGCCGTCGCAGCGCCGCGTCTTCAACCTGACCGGCACCGTGCTGCACACCAATCTCGGCCGCGCGCCGCTGCCGGAAGAGGCCGTTGCGGCGGCGGCCGCGGCGATGCGCGCACCCTCGACCCTGGAATACGATCTCGCGAGCGGCAGGCGCGGCGAGCGCGACGACCACGTCGCCGGGTGGCTGAAGCGCCTGACCGGCGCCGAGGCGGCGCTGGCGGTCAACAATAACGCCGGCGCGCTGCTCCTGGCGCTCAATGCGCTTGCCGCCGGGCGCGAGGCGATCGTCTCGCGCGGCGAATTGATCGAGATCGGCGGCTCGTTCCGCCTCCCCGATATCATGCAGCGGGCCGGCGCAAGGCTGCGCGAGGTCGGCACCACCAACCGCACCCATCTGCGCGATTTCGAGGCCGCGATCGGGCCGGATACCGGGCTGATCCTCAAGGTCCATACCAGCAATTACGAGGTTCAGGGGTTCACGGCGGCGGCGCCGCCGGCGAGGCTGGCCGCTCTCGCGCATCGACACGGGCTGCCGCTGGTCGAGGATCTCGGCAGCGGCACGTTGGTCGATCTCGACAGCTGGGGGCTGCCGCACGAGCCGACCGTCACGGAATCGCTGAAGGCCGGCGCCGACCTCGTAACGTTCAGCGGCGACAAGCTGTTGGGCGGGCCGCAGGCCGGGCTTGTCGTCGGCCGCGCCGACCTCGTCGCCACGCTCGCAAAAAACCCGCTGAAGCGCGCCCTGCGCCTCGACAAAATTCGCCTCGCCGCGCTCGAAGCGGTATTGCGCCTTTACGCCGACCCCGACCGTCTGGCGGCGCGGCTGCCGGCCTTGCGGCTCTTGACGCGCCCGCACGACGAGATCGCCGCCGCTGCCGCCCGGCTCCTGCCGCTCGTGGCGCAACAATTGGCCGGCATCGCCACGGTCGCACTCGCCGAGACTCGCAGCCAGATCGGCAGCGGCGCCCTGCCGGTGTCCTTGCTGCCGAGCGTGGCGCTGGCCCTGGCGCCGGCCGCCGCCAGCGGCGCCGCGGTCGAGGCGCTGGCGCACCGCCTGCGGCAATTGCCGGTGCCGGTCATCGGCCGTATCGAGAGCGGCCGCGTGATCCTCGACCTGCGCTGCCTCGACGACGAGACAGTCTTCCTCGCACAGTTCGAACGCCTTGCGGAGGCCGAACCGTGATCCTCGCCACCGCCGGGCATATCGATCACGGCAAGACGGCGCTGGTGCGGGCTTTGACCGGCGTCGATGCCGACCGGCTGCCGGAGGAGAAACGGCGCGGGCTGACGATCGATCTCGGCTTCGCCTATGCGACCCTCTCGGACGGCACCGAATTGGGCTTTGTCGATGTTCCTGGGCACGAGCGGTTTCTGCCGAACATGCTGGCCGGGGTATTGTCGATCGACCGGGTGCTGTTGATCGTCGCGGCCGATGACGGGCCGCGCCCGCAGACGATCGAGCACCTCGACGTGCTGGAGCTGGTCGGCATAAGCGAGGTGACCGGGGTCGTCACCAAGATCGACCGGGTGGCGCCGGAGCGGCGCGCCGCGGCAATGGCGGAAACTGCCGCCCTGCTGGCCGATGCCGCCTATGCCGACCCGCCGATCTTC
>DASUKH010000043.1:0-45197 GCA_036278835.1 Allostellaceae bacterium | reverse complement strand
ATCGCTGAGCCGGTTGTCCGGGTTTTGAAAAAACGTCGACATTCCGACATGCATGAGGCGAAGCTCCTATTCCGCCGCCGCGAGGCGCGGCGCCGGCGCGGCAAGCGCCGCCTTCACGCTGCGGTGGAAATGCTGCAAGGCGGGCTCGTTGCGGCCGAAGGTGATCGCCTCCTGGGCGCCCGACAAAAAGCCCTTCTGCATGCCCTCGCAGGTCGGGAAGTCCTGCATTTCGACCGTCGCCATCAAGAGATCGAAGTTCTTGTCCCAGTGCCTTTTGGCGCTGTCGCTCGCTACTGGCTCGGGGATGTAGAGCGAGACGTACATCGAGCACCGATCGACCCGCTCCCCGGGGAAGACGTGCCAACTCTCGATGTGGTCGCGTTGAAAGATGAAGACGGTGTTGGGGAACAGGACATAGACGATGGCCGTGTGGTCGAATACGTCCCATTCGTCCTCGGGCCGGCCGCGCAATTCGTCGAGGGTGCGGCGCGCCGCGATCAGCCGATGGTTGGGGCCGAATGCGGCGAAGGTGGCGCGGTTGTTGTAGAAGAGCGGCGCGATCGTGTCGCAATGCAGGTAATGCAGGTGGTAGGTCTCGCAGAACGTGTCGATCGCGAGCTTCCAGTTCATCGCGCGCTCGAGGGTGCGGGTCTCGTAATGGTGGTAGGCGGCAAGACCGTAAGCATCGAGATCGTCGGCCGCGCCGGCGAGCATCCCGTCCACGTCCATCTCCGCGGCCGGGTGCGACCCGACCCAGATCATGCCGTATTTCTCGAAGACCGGCAGCGCGGCGAGGCCGTGCGTCGCTCGCTCGACGCAGGGGAACGAGGCCTCCTCGGGGCGCGCGATCAGGCCGCCGTCGAGGCCGTAGGTCCAGCCATGATAGGGGCACGAGAAGCTGCGCGCGCCGCTGCCGGCGCTATCGACGGCGACGCGCGCGCCGCGGTGGCGACAGACGTTGAGAAAGGCGCCGAGCGAGCCGTCGGCGCGGCGCACCAGCAGGATCGGCAGGCCGCTGTAATCATGCGTCATCCAGTCGCCCGGATGCGGCAATAGTCCGCTCAGCCCGATATTGATCGGCAAGTTGCGGAACAGCATTTCGCGCTCGTGCGCCGCCTGCCCGGGGGAGGTGTAGGTCGCGACCGGGTTTCGGTAGGGCGCGTCGGCGAGCGCCGTCGTCCGCTGGTCGAGATGAGCGAGCAGCTTGCGCGCCTCGACGATCTGCTCCTGGCGGCGCATGGCCGTCCTCCCCGAGTGTGTTTCTATCCCGTCATCCTACCATAACACCAAAAACCGGCCGGCACGCCGGACGGCGTTTCAATAACGCAGCCGGTAATAAACACCGCCGATCAGCTCGTGCAACGCATGATAGCTGTCAATCAGCGAAGTGGCGTCCGGCAGGAAGTCCCCCGGCCTCCCCGCGCGCACGGCATCGCGCGGCGCCGGCCACGGCAGGGCGATAAAGCCGGCCCGCTCGAACGACCACAAGGCGCGCGGCAGGTGCCAGGCATGGGTGACGATGACGACCGTGCGAATGCCCGCCGGGCGCAGCAGCCGCGCGGTATCGGCCGCGTTCTCCCAGGTGTTGCGCGAGCGCGCATCGACCCAGCGCACCGGCACCTCGAAATCGGTTTCGAGCGCTGCTTTCATCAGTGCCCCTTCGCTCTCCCGCGTACCCGCCGGGCGGCCGCCGCTGATCGCCACCGGCAAATGCAGCCGGCGATAGGCCGCGGCGGCGAAGGCGACCCGTTCGAGCGATAGGGCGCCGAGCCGGTCGGGAATATCGGCGCCGTTGCCCGGCTCGACATCGCCGCCGAGCACGACGATCGCCTGTGCCTTATCCAGAGCGGCGGCTTGCGGCAGCCCGGCTTCCGCCCGGTGCAGCAGATAGGAGGATAAGGCCGGGGTGGCGGCGGTGAACAGGCACAGGCTCGCCCCGAGCACGATCGCGATGCCGGCGCCACGCCATCGCAACGCCATCAGCGCGCCAAGGAGGCAGACGGTGATGAAGACCGTGGGGACCGCGAGAAAGCCGTGGGAGAGGAGGCGTTCCATCAACCCTCTCCCGCACTGCGGGAGAGGGTGGCCGGCGCGTAGCGACGACCGGGTGAGGGTCTGCTCACGACTTAATGTGTCCCGCCAGCCGCCTCATCTCATCCCTCTCCCCCGGCGGGGGAGAGGGGGTTTTCATGTCAGGCGCCGCGCACGTAGCGCTTGCAGACGAGGCGCAGATGGTCGCGGAAATGCGGCCGCAGGCGGCGGGTCCATTCGCTGTCGGCGGCATTCTTCCAGGCGGCGGTCGCCTGTACGCCGGGCGATTCGAGGTGATAGAGCGCGACGTAACGGCGGTTGCCGGAAGTACCGCGGAACCGGCGCGCGCACAGCACCCCCGGCACCGCCGCGAGCGCAGGAATGTGCTCGGTGTTGTACCACTCGTTGAACTCGGCCTCGACCGCCGGGTCGACATTCATCGCATTAAGCAGGAGGCCGCCGGCATCGGCCGGCGGCAGCCGGTCGCCGGGCAGGGTCTGCTCGCCCTCGAAGCGCATCAGGTGCTCGACCCGGCTCGTCACCCGTTTCGACCATATCGACAGGTTTTCGCCACCGATGGCCCGATAAGCCGGGCTCTGCATGATTCCGACTGTCTCGAGGTCGTAGGTCGCCACCGAGGTGCGGCGGTCGCTCTCGCCTATCCAGCGCCGGCAGAGCAGAAAACCGGGGACCCGCTCGCGTTCCGGCACGTGCTCGAGGTCGTACCAGTCGTGAAACTCGTCTTCCGCCAAATTGGCGATGCTCATCGCCGCGATCAGGATGCCCTTGGCCATGGCCGCTTTTTCCTCTCGCTATCATTGCGGGAGAGGCGACGATAAGGCGAACCGGCGGCGCCGGCCAGCAGGCACTAACGCGACCCCGAAGCGGCGGCGCGCGCCAGGGCGTCGCGGATCAGCCGGGCGGCTTCCGCAGCATCCGCCCAGCCGCCGAACCGGACCCATTTGCCCGGCTCAAGGTCTTTGTAGTGCTCGAAAAAATGCACGATTTGTTCGCGGATCGCCGGCGGCAGGTCGGCCGGCGGCGATCCGAGCGGGGCGGCGATGATCTTGTCGTCATGGCCGTGCTCATCCTGCATGAGGAGTGCACAAAGCGGCCGGCACGGAACCACGGCGCCGGGCAGCACCGGCCCCGGCCCGATAATCAGCACGTCGAGCGGGTCGCCGTCGAGAGCCAGGGTCTGCGGGATGAAGCCGTAATTGCCGGGATAGACCATCGCCGTGCCGAGAAAGCGATCGACGAACAGCGCGCCGGATTGCTTGTCGAGCTCGTATTTTATCGGCCCGCCCTGCGGGATTTCGACGATCACATTGATGTCGTCCGGCGGCCGCCGCCCGGCGGGGATTTTCGCAAGGTCCATGGCCGCACAACGGGCCGCCGGGGCGGCGGTTCCGCAGGACCGCGAGAGGCTGGTCAGGCGCCGCCGTAAACCGGGATGACGGCGCCGCGGGTTACCTTGTTGTCGGGCGAGGCGAGGAAGGTGATCACCTCGGCCGCCGCGCTCGGCGCCACCCAGCTCGCGTAATCGGCGCCCGGCATCGCGGCGCGGTTGGCCGGGGTGTCGAGGATCGAGGGCGCCACCGCGTTGACCCAGATTTCCTCGTCGGCGGTCTCCTGCGCCAGGGCCTGGGTCATCGCCGCGACCGCCGCCTTGGCGGTCGCGTAGGCAACCATGCCGGAGCCGAGCCGCGGCTCGATGCCGGGCCGCGCCGCAACATTGACGATGCGCCCGCCCTCGGCACCCCCAGGGCCGGGATCGCGACGGGCGCGGATCGCCCGGATCGCCGCTGCCGAGCAGAGGAAAGAGGAGAGCGCGTTCATCTGGAACTGATCGACGAAGGCGGCCGAGGAGGTCTCGGCCGCCGGCGACATCGCGAACCCGCCGGCAAGATGGACCGACGCCCAGAGCGGCGGCAGCCCGGCATAAAACCGCTGGACGGCCCCCTCGTCGGCCAGATCGACGCCGCTCTTTATGTGCACGCCGGGATCGTCGCGGTGCGGGTACGTCGCAAGTTCGGCGGCGACCATGTTGGTGACGTGGCAGATCGCCCCCGCCGCGCGCAGCGACCCGACGACGGCGATCCCGAGCGCACCGGTGCCGCCGGTGACGACGACGTTCGCGCCATGAAATGCGACCATCGCCCGACCTCCTTATATGCCTGCCGCTGTCCCCTCCGGTCTATCACGCCGGCCGCCCGCCCGCATCAGCCGATCGCGCGGCCGTTACGCCTCAGCCCCGGCCCGCCGTCGCGAAATAAAGGCGGGGGTCGGCGGCGCGGATATGGGCTTCGGGGAGGCCCAGCTCGCGGCGCACGATGTTGGTGCCCTCGACCAGCGCGACGCATTTGTAATAGGCGATGCGGCGCGACAGCCCCTCGCGGCCGAAGCCGCAATCGGTGGTGACGACGAGCCGTTCGGGCGGGATGTATTGGAGCGCCTTGCGGATCAGCGCGGCGACGTGCTCGGCCGGCTCGACGACGGTATTGCAGTGGTTGACGACGCCAATGCCGATCTTTTTGTCGGTCGTGTATTTGGCAAAGAGCGGCAGGTCCTTGCCGTCGTTGCTGGCGCATTCGAAGGTGATGACGTCGCAATCAAGCTGCAACAAATGCGGCAGGGCGCGCTCGTAGCTCGGCACCTCCCAATAAACCCGCTGCTGATTCGGGTTGCCCCAGCAGGTGTGCACCCAGATTTCGGCATCGACGCCCTTCGTTTGCCGGTTGAACGCCTCGGTCTGAAATTCGAGGTCGCTGTCCTTGCAGTCCGGCAGGGTGGAGAGGCCGTGGTGGCGCGGCTCTTCGAGCTGGATGACCGGGCAGCCGGCGGCCGCCAGCTCGCGGAACTCGGCGTTCATGATGTCGCACAAATCGAGCACCAGCGCCTTGTCGTCGTGGTAGTGCTCGTCCCACAGCATGCTGGCCAATGCCGGGGCGCAGATCGCGCCGAACTTGACCGGGCGGTCGGAGAGGCGCTGCGCCACCTGCCAGATCGCGGTGTATTCGAGGGGGCCGCGGCCGAGCTTTTCGGTAACGACCCCCGGCTGGTACGCCTCCTGCACCTCCCACAGGATCTTGCCGGGTTTGAGGCCGTGACGCTGCATCCAGCCCCGAGAGGTATCGCGGTGGCCGGCGACCCCGGCGAGGCGCTCGATCGGATAGAAGAACCACGACTTGCCGCCGACCGCGAGGTCGAAGCGGCTGTCGCCGTCGGTGACGATGTCGAGGCCCGCGGCTTCCTGCGCGTTGATGACCGCTGCGACCGCATCGAGATACTGCTCGCGGAACAAGGAATCGCCCATCGCCGCCTTGAATGAGCGACCCTCAAGGCTCGCGTCGTACCAGAGCGGGCGCGGGTACGAGCCGGTGATCGCGGTCGGCAGCACCAGGTCTTTGGTTGTGGTCAGCATTTATGGCTCCTTCCCCAAGGCGATTCAAATCAGGCCCGCATCCCCGGCGAAAGCCGGGGCCTACCCTTCAACATCCCCGAGCGCCGATAAGTGGACCCCGGATTTCGCCGGGGATGCGGCTTAATGAAGGCAAAACATCCTAGCCCGCCACCTTCTCCAGCCGGTGGATGACCCGGCGCTTCTGCGGCACCGGGTCCTGCGAATAGCGCGCCCATTGCCGGCCGGAGAGTTCGCCGACATAGATGTTGCCGAGGGAATCCACGGCGATGCCGTGCGGCGAGGTGAACTGGCCCGGCAGGAGGCCGCCATGCGGCTTGCCGAGCCGCGCCAGGACCCGGCCCCCGGTCGTGTGGATGCTGACCCGGGGGCCGATATTCGGCCAGTCCTTGTTGATCTCGCCCTGCGGCCCGCCCTCGCCGATGTAGCAGAGCGGCGCATGGCCGCGCGACAGGCACATGCCGTTGGGCCGGTGCAGATTGTTCCACTGCGCCTCCCATTTGCCGTTGCCGTCGAACACCTGGACCCGGTGGTTTTCGCGGTCGGCGACGTAAAGCCACCCCTCGGGATCGCAACAGATGTTATGCGGGATGTTGAACTGGCCGGGATCGGTGCCCGGCTCGCCCCAGGATGACAGCAGACGGCCGTCGATCGTGAATTTGTGGATGCGGGCGTTGCCGTAGCCGTCCGAGATGAAGAGGAAGTCGCCATCGGGCGACAGTGCGGTATGGGTACAGCGGTGGAACGGCTCGCCGCTCAGGAACGGCGCCGGCTTGCCGGGGATGCCGAGGGTCAGCAGCACGCGCCCGTCCAAGGTGCAATGCCGCACCGTGTGGTCGCCGTCGTCGGTCAGCCACAGCGTGTCGTCCGGCCCGACATGCACGCCGTGCGGCCGGGTGAACACGCCCTCGCCCCAGGTGCGCAGCAGGTTGCCGCCGGGATCGAACACGGCAACCGGGTGGTCGCCCCGATTGAAGGCGTAAACATTGTCCTTGCTGTCGACCCCGACCGCGGCGCAGTCGCCGAGCGCGATCTCGTCCGGGATTTTCGCCCAGGCCTCGTCCACCGCGAAGGTCCACTCGCCGCTGCCCAGAAATTCCGCCATCTCCGCCTCCCGCACGACGCGCGTTGCCGCGGCATCATAAGCCGGGGCGAGGGTGTCGGGAACCGCCCCCCGAGCGTGTCGTTGGATCGGCGAAACTGAAATTCCGGATCGTTCCGAAGGGCCGCGGACCCGCTCCGCCGGCCCGGAGGCAGCGATCGATTGAGGAGGAGCGAATGGCCGAGAACCAGACCGAGAGCCAAATCGACGTCAAGCGCAACGAGAGCCCCAGAGAGACCAATATGCCGGCGCGGCAGGGCGAGAGGCAGGTCGCCGGCCGCGATCCGTTCTACGACATCCGCCGCGAGATGGGCCGGATGTTCGACCGGCTCTGGAGCGGCGGCTTCGGCTCGCCATTGCTGCGCCGCATGTTGCCCGAGACGTTCGAGCCGGGCGAGGCCGCCTTCTCCGTCAGCAGCCCGGCGATCGATTTTGCCGAGGACGAAAAGGCCTATCACCTGACGGCCGAACTGCCGGGAATGTCGGAAAAGGATATCGACCTGACCCTCTCCGAGGACATGCTGACGATCAGCGGCGAGAAGCACGACGAGAAGGAGGAGGCCCGCAAGGATTACCATTTCTCGGAGCGCCGCTTCGGGTCGTTCCGGCGCACGGTGCAGCTGCCGCAGCACATCGACCGCGACAAGATCGAGGCGAATTTCAAGAACGGCGTCTTGCGCGTCACCCTGCCGAAGACCCCGGATGCAATGCAGCGCCAGAAGAAGATCGAGATCAAGGCGGGGCAGTAACCGCCGACAGCCGGTCGCGGCCGGCCGGGGAGGGTGGCTGCGGTCATAACGGCCGCCGCGGTCCGCATCAGGCGCGGTTCATCCGGGGAGAAAAGCGGCGGGCGAAGGCGCGCTCGGCACCGTCAGCAGGGATATCGGCGAGGCCAACGAATAGCGCCGCTTACTCGACCGCCGTCCGGCGGCGCTCGTTCCGCGCGATGGCGGCGAAGGCGAGCGCCACCAGCAGCGTCACGCAGGCGATGAAGACGGTGGCGAGTGCGTTGATCTCCGGGGTGACGCCGATCCGCACGCTCGAATAGACCGCCATCGGCAAGGTCGTCGCCGACGGTCCCGAGACAAAGCTTGCGACCACCAGATCGTCGAGCGACAAGGTGAACGCCAAGAGCCACCCGGACACGAGGGCCGGTGCGATGCCGGGCAAGGTCACCTGCCACAGCACCATGAGCGGGCGGGCCCCGAGATCGAGCGCGGCTTCCTCGAGCGCGCGGTCGAACCCGGCCAGCTGCGCCCGTATCAGCACCGCCACGAAACAGGCGCCGATCGTCGCATGGGCGATCGTCACGGTGACGACGCCGCGGCCGGCGGGCCAGCCGATGATGCCCTGCATCGCAACGAACAGCAGCAGCAGCGACAGGCCGAGGATGACCTCGGGTACGACGAGCGGCGCCATCAGCATGAACTCGAACACGACGCGGCCGCGGAACCGGGCGAACCGGTCCATCGCGAGACCGGCGCAAATGCCGAGGACCAGCGCGCCGGTCGCCGCCATGATGCCGATTTCGAGGCTGGTCAGGGCGGCGGCGCCGAACTTGTCATCGGTCCACAACGCGCCATACCAGCGGGTCGAGAAGCCGCCCCAGATCGTCACCAGCCGTGAGCGGTTGAACGAATACGCGACCAGCACCGCGACCGGCAGGTAGAGAAAGCCGAAGCCGAACGCCAGCGCGGCGAGCCGCAACATGGTGCCGCTTCGCCCGCCGCTCATTCCGGCTCCCCACGCGCCAGCACGCGCTGCGCGACCAGGAGCGGCACGGTCAGGACGACGACCATCGCCATCGCGATCGCCGCCGCCTGCGGCCAATCGACGTTGTCGAAGAACGCCTGCCACAGCAATTTGCCGACCATCACCGTGGTCGGCCCGCCGAGCAGGTCGGGGATCACGAACTCGCCGACCGCCGGGATGAATACGAGTAGGGACCCCGCCGCGATGCCGGGGAGGGTCAGCGGGATGATCACCTCCCGCAGGATGCGTCCGGGCCGTGCGCCGAGGTCGGCGGCGGCCTCGACGAGGCTCTGGTCGAGCCGCGACAGGCTGCCGTAGAGCGGCAGGATCATAAACGGCAAGTAGGCGTAGACGAGACCCAGCTCGACCGAAAATCGGTTGTAGATCAGCGGCAGCGGCGTCGCGATCAGGCCGGCGTCGATGAGCACCCGGTTGATCAGGCCGCTCGGCTGCAACAGCGCGATCCAGGCATAGATGCGGATCAGCGAACTGGTCCAGAACGGCAGCAGAACGAGAAAGAGCAGCGGCCCGCGCCACGCCGCCGCGGCGCGGGCGATCGCCAGCGCCACCGGAAAGCCGATGATGAGACACAGGAGCGTCGCCAAAGCGGCGTTGCCGAGCGAGCCGGCATAGATGCGCAGGGAGGTGCCGGCCAATTCCCGGTAATTGATGGCGGTCAGGTGCGCGTGCAGCCCGGTCGACGTGATGGTCAGCGGCGGCACGAAGGGCGGCACCTGGTCGGCGCTCTCGGCAAGGCTGATCGTGCCGACAATCACCAGCGGCAGCAGAAAGAACACCGCGAGCCAAAGGAAAGGCAGCCCGATCAACACCCGGCGGAGCCAGCCGGTGATCACGCCCGGCCGCTCATTGGCGAAACAACGTTCTCCGCTGCATTCCCGGCGAAAATGAATGCCGGGACCCACGCCGGCGACATTACGGATGTGGGGGGATGGGTCCCGGCTTTCGCCGGGAATGCGGGAGGAGAAAAACGAGGGATCATTCCGTCAGCACCACGCCATCCTCGTGATCCCAGCCTGCCCATACCGCGGCGCCGCGGGTGAGGCCGGCGGTCTCGGTGCTCGGCACCGCGGCACGCAGGCCGAGACCCGCCCCGGCGCTCAGATGGACGATGGAGGAGCCGCCGCCATAACCGATCGCGGCCACCGTCGCCGGCAAGGCAAACCCGGCGGGCGGCGCCGACGACAGCCGCACCTTTTCCGGCCGCACCGCCAGCGCGAAGCGGGCGCCGGGAGGCGGGCCGGCTCCCGGCAGGGGGATCGGCCGGTCGAGACCGGCGACGACGAGCACCGGCGTGCCGTCCCGCTCCATCACCTCGCCCTCGAACAGGTTGGTCGTGCCGACAAAGCCCGCGACAAAGCGCGAATTGGGCCGCTCATAGATCTGCGCCGGGGTGCCGGTCTGCACGATTCGGCCGCGGTTCATCACCGCGACCCGCGAGGCGAGGCCCAGCGCCTCTTCCTGGTCGTGGGTGACGACCAGAAACGTCGTGCCGACGCGCTCCTGGATGGCGGTCAGCTCGAGCCGCGTCTCCTCGCGCAATTTGCGATCGAGCGCCGCCAGCGGCTCGTCGAGCAGCAACAGCTTCGGCATCTTGGCGAGCGCGCGGGCGAGCGCCACCCGCTGCTTCTGCCCGCCCGACAATTCGTGCGGCCGGCGCCGCGCGTAATCCGTCATCTGCACCAGCGCCAGCATTTCGGCGACCTGCGCGTCCCGGCGGCGGCGCTCCATCCGCTCCTGCCGCAGCCCGAAGGCGACGTTGCCGGCGACATCGAGATGCGGGAAGAGGGCGTAGGACTGAAACATCATGTTGACCGGCCTTGCATAGGGCGGCACGCCGTTCATCGCCGCCCCATCGATGATGATCTGCCCGCTATCCGGCGTCTCGAACCCGCCGATCAGGCGCAGCAACGTCGTCTTGCCGCAGCCCGACGGCCCGAGCAGCGCGAAGAACTCGCCGCGCTCGACCGAAAGCGACACCCGGTCGACCGCTGCCGTCGTCCCGAACCGCTTGCTGGTGTCGATAATGTCGAGCAGCGCCATATTGCGGTCAGCAGCCGGTCTTGATGCAGTTCCAGGCGCGGGTGCGGGCGCGCTGATAGGCGCGCGGCGGCGGCGTGTCGATATAGAGAAGCCGCCGTACCGCCTCCGGCGGATAGATGCCCGGGTCGTCGCGAATGTTCGGCGCGACGAGCTTGGTCGCGGCGCGGTTCGGGTTGGGATAGGAGACGGCGTTGCTGATCGCCGCGATGACCTCCGGGAGCAGCAGGTAGTTGATGAACCGGTGCGCGTTGTCGGGATGGGGTGCATCCTTCGGGATCGCCAGCATGTCGATCGACATCGGCGCCCCTTCGCGCGGCACCCGGAACGCGATGGCGGCGCCGCTGCCGGCTTCGCGGGCGCGGTTGCGCGCCTGGATCACGTCGCCTGAATAGCCGAGCGCGATGCACGCATCGCCCGAGGCGAGATCGTTGATGTATTGCGAGGAATGCAGCTTGCGGACATACGGCAGGATGCGGCGGACCGCCGCCGCCGCCCGGTCAAGGTCGGCGAGGCTGCGGCTCTTCGGGTCGCGCCCGAGCCACGCCAGCGCCGCCGGGAATACCTCCTGCGGCGTGTCGAGCAGTTCGATGCCGCAACCCGCCAGCTTCTTCGCGTAAGCCGGGTCGAACAGCAGCGACAGGCTGTCGCGCGGCGCGCCGGGGCCGAGCGCGCGATCGAGCATCGCGGTGTTGAAGCCGATCCCGGTGACGCTCCACAGATAGGGCACGCCGTAGCGGTTGCCGGGGTCGGCGGCTGCGGCCGATGCCAGCATCTCCGGGTCGAGGTTTCTGAGGTTCGGCAATTTCACCTTGTCGAGCGGCAGAAGCGCGCCGGCCGCGATCTCGCGCGCCATGAACGGACTGGCGGTCGGGACGACGACATCGTAGCCGGAATGCCCGGCGAGCAATTTGGCTTCGAGCACCTCGTTGCCGTCATAGACGTCGTAAGTGACGTGGATGCCGGTTTTCTTTTCGAAATCGGCGATCGTGTCGGGGGCGATGTAATCCGACCAGTTATAGACGTGCAGAATCTTGTCCTCGCCGCGCGCGCCCGAGACGAACGCGAGCAGCGCGAAGATGGTGAGGCATAATCCGGTAAGCCTGCGTGCGCGCATCGCCGGGAAAGAGCAGCGGTCGGTGCGGTTGTCAACGACCGGCGAAGCCTTGCGAAAACTGTTGTCCGCTTCCCGTTTCCGGCTAATTTGCGCGCCCGTTATTGCCGTGCTGTCGAAGGTGTGCATGCGTGTTGTTCCGGCCCTCGCGGCCCTGTCCTTTCTGATCCTGTTGGCCGGGTGCGTCGCGCCGCGCGGCCGCGAGGCCGCCGCCGCATCGGCGCATCCCAACCCGATCGTCATCAATGAATTTACCTTTTCTCCGGGAATCATTGCGCTCGACCCGAGCTTCGGCTTCTCGCTCCACCGCGGCGAACCGGGGGTGCCGCCGCGCCGGCGTGCCGAATCGGTGGGGCGCGGCGCCGCCTTCGATCTTGCCCAGACGATCGCCGACGAGCTCACCCGGCTCGGCTACGATGTTCGGCACGTCGACGCCGGCGGGCCGCCGCCCGGCGGGCGGGCGCTGTTGGTGCGCGGCGCGTTCCGGCAGATTTACGAAGGGCACCGCCGGCAGCACGCACACGTCTCGGTGGTCGTCGAAATCGATTCCCAGATGCCCGGCCGGGCGCCGCAACGGCTGACCGTCTTTACGCTCGATTCGCGCACCCTGCCGGCCGGGCGGTTCCGGCCGGGGCGGCACGGCACCAGCGTCAATTATCAGGCGACCCGGCTCGGCGCGGCGATCGCCGCCTATGTTGCGGAGCTGGCGCGCGCCAACAACTGGCCCGGCGCCGCGCGCTGATACCCGCTGCCGCACGGCTGGACCTCGATCGTGACGTGGCTGAGGCCGGCGATGTCGGCGAGGCGCGCCTTGTAAAAGGCGGGCGGCTGCGGCTCGTCGGCGACCAGCGACACGACCGCCGCGTGGTGGCCCGGCCCGACCCGCCACAGATGCAGGTCGCTGATGCGGTCGCTGCCATCGCCTTCGAGCCGCCGGGCGATGTCGCGGGCGATCGGCGCCGGGCAGGTGTCGAGCAGGACGCCGCCGGCATCGCGCACGAGGCGCCACGACCAGTTGAGGATCACCGCCATCCCGACGAGCCCCATCACCGGGTCGATCCACAGCCAGCCGAATGCGCTCGCTGCCGCCAAACCGAGCAACGCGAGCACCGACACCGCCGCATCGGCCAATACGTGGACGTAGGCGGCGCGCAAATTGTGGTCGGCGTGATCGTGGCGGTGCGAATGACGATGGCCGTCATGGTGGTGATGACTGCCCGCTTCGTGATGCCCGTCCTGCAACAGCCAGGCGCTCACCAGATTGACCGCGAGGCCGAGCGCGGCGAGCGGGATCGCTTCGTCAAAGGCGATCGCCACCGGATGCAATAGCCGCCCGGCGCTCTCGACGCCGATCAACAGGGCGATCAGGGCCAGCACGATCGCGCTGGCAAAGGCGGCGAGGTCGCCAAGCTTGCCGGTGCCGAAGGCAAACCGCGCATCGTGTGCGTGGCGGCGGGCATAGGCATAGGCGGCGGCGGCGATGAGCAGGGCGCCAGCATGGGTCGACATGTGCCAGCCCTCGGCGACCAGCGCCATCGACCCCCACAGCCAGCCGCCGGCGATCTCAGCCACCATCGTCATGCCGCACAGCGCCACGACGGCCCAGCTGCGCCGCTCGTTCTGCGCATGCCGCGCCCCGAGAAAGACATGCTCGTGCCGCCACGGATCGAGCGATTGCGCGTGCATTCCTGGATCTCCGCCCGTTCCGGTAAATAATAGGCGCGCCGGGGGCCGCATGTTAGAAGAAAGGCGGTAGCGTCCCTTCGCCTGATTCGGGCATCCGATGGATTTCTCGAACGCCACGATCCTGTGCCTGGGCGATGTGATGCTCGATCGCTTCGCCTATTGCCGCACCGAGCGCATCTCGCCCGAGGCGCCGGTGCCGGTATTGCTGCTCGAAGAGACCCGGCTGATGCTGGGCGGTGCCGGCAATGTCGCGCGCAACATCGCCGCGCTGGGCGGCAAGGCCGTGCTGACGGGCCTCATTGGCCACGATGTGGCGGGCGAGGAGGTCCGCGCGCTGGTCCGGCAGAATCCGGGGATCATCGACCGCCACGTCGCCAGCGCGCGCCGGCCGACCACCTGCAAGACCCGCTATCTCGCGGGAAACCAGCAGATTCTGCGGGTAGACGAAGAGCGCACCGGCGTGCTGATGCCCGAGGAGGAGGCGGCGCTGATCGCGGCCGCCGAGGACGCGGCGGCCGAAGCTGACGCGATCGTGCTGTCGGATTACGGCAAGGCGGCGTTGGCGCCGCGCGTCGTCGCGGCGGCGATCGCGGCGGCGCGGGGCCGCGGCGTGCCGGTGTTCGTCGATCCCAAGAGCGAGAATTTCCGGGCCTATCGCGGCGCCACCTGCATCACCCCGAACCTCAAGGAATTGGCGCTGGCGGCCCGCCTGCCGGTCGCCGATGACGATGCGATCGTCGCTGCCGCTCGTTTCGTTCTGGGCGAAGCCGAGGCCGCGGCGATCCTCGCGACCCGCTCGGAAAAGGGGATGATGCTGGTTGAAGCCTCGGGCGCGGTGCATGTCGAGGCGGCGCGGGCGCGTGAGGTGTTCGACGTATCGGGCGCCGGCGACACGGTGATCGCCGTGCTGGCACTGGCGCACGCCGCCGGCCATCCGTTGCCGCAGGCGATGCGCCTCGCCAACGCCGCCGCCGGCATCGCCGTCAGCAAGCTCGGCACCGCCATCGTCGAACTCGATGAGTTGCTGCTCGAACTGTCGCGCGATGTGCGGGACAAGACGTGGCACCACGCCAAGCATTATTCGCTTTCCGAGGCCGAGACCCTGGTCCGGCGGTGGAAAAGCCGCGGCCTCAGGGTCGGCTTCACCAACGGCTGCTTCGATATCGTGCATGCCGGCCACGTCGCATTGCTGGCGGCGGCGCGTGCCGAGTGCGACCGGCTGGTCGTTGCGCTCAACGGCGATCCCGGCGTGCGTCGCCTGAAAGGGCCGCAGCGCCCGGTCAACACGCTGGCCGACCGCGCCGCCGTCATCGCCGCGGTCGAGGCGGTCGATGCCGTCGTCAGCTTTGACGAGGAGACGCCGATCGAGCTGATCCGGCATCTCAAGCCCGACGTGCTGGTCAAGGGCGCCGACTACACGGTCGCGGAGGTGGTCGGCGCTCCGGAAGTACAGGCGGCGGGCGGCCGGGTGGTGCTGGTCGATCTCGTCGAGGGCCGCTCGACGACGCGCCTTATCGACGCGATCCGCACCGCGCCTGACCGCCGCGCCGCCGAATGAGGCCCGCCGCCGCATGCTGGTAATCACCGGGGGTGGCGGGTTTATCGGCTCGGTGCTGGCGGCGGCGCTGAACGAGGCCGGGCAGGGCGATCTCGTGCTCGTCGATGATTTCGGCAGCGGCGACAAGTGGCGCAACATCGCCAAGCGCGAGTTTTTCGAGATCGTGCCGATCGCCGGGCTGTTCCCCTGGCTCGACCGCTTCGGCGAGGGGGTCGAGGCGGTCTTTCACCTCGGCGCCAACTCTTCGACGACTGAGCGCGACGCCGATGCGATCATCGCCGGCAACCTCAATTATTCGATCGCGCTGTGGCGCTGGTGCGCGGCACACGAGCGGCCGCTGATCTACGCCTCGTCGGCGGCGACCTACGGCGACGGTACCCAAGGGTTTGATGATGCCGGCGGCCTCGGCGCCCTGAGCCGGTTGCGCCCGCTCAACCTCTACGGCTGGTCGAAGCATGCCTTCGACAGGTGGGCGATGCGCCGGGCGGCGGCGGGAGAAGCGCCGCCGCTGTGGGCCGGGCTCAAATTCTTCAACGTGTTCGGCCCCAACGAATACCACAAGGGCGAGATGATGAGTCTCGTCGTCAAGAACTGGCGGCGGATCGCGGCGGGCGAGACGGTGCGGCTCTTCAAGTCGCACCGGCCCGATTATGCCGACGGCGAGCAGCGGCGCGATTTCGTCTATGTCAAGGATTGCGCCGCCGCGATGCTGTGGCTGTGGCGGCGCGGGCCCGGGGCCGGCATCGACGGCATCTACAATCTCGGCACCGGCACGGCGCGCAGCTTCCGCGACCTGATCGCCGCCACCGGCGCCGCGCTTGGCATTGAACCGAAGATCGAATTCGTCGACATCCCGGCGGAAATCCGGCCGAGTTACCAATATTTCACCGAGGCGCGGATGGAGCGTCTGCGCGCCGCCGGCTACAACGCGCCGTTCACGCCGCTCGAAGAGGCGGTGCGCGACTGCATCACCCAATATCTCGTCCGGCCCGACCCTTACCTGTGACCAGGCGGCGCGGGTGAATTGACAAGACCGCCGGCCGGCGGGTCAATTGCGGCATATCAAATCGGAGGGCGGCAGGATGGGCATGCTGGACGGGCGGGTCGCGATCTGCACCGGCGCCGGGCGCGGGGTCGGCGGCGAGGTGGCGAAACTGATGGCGGCGAACGGCGCCAAGGTGGTCGTCAACGATCCCGGCACCAGCGGCAGCGGCGAGGGCGCCGATACCACCCCGGCGCAGGACATCGTCAACCAGATCAAGGCGGCGGGCGGCGAGGCGGTCGCCAATTACGGCTCGGTTGCCAAGTTCGACGATTGCCTCGCGATGGTGGCGCAGGCGCGGGAGGCTTTCGGCGGGTTGCATATCGTCTTCAACGCCGCCGGCATCCTCAGGGACAAGATGTTCCACAACATGTTCCCGGAGGATTGGCAGGCCGTCATCGACGTCCACCTGACCGGCCATTTCAACCTCAACCGGGCGGCGATCACGGTGTTCCGCGAGCAGAATTACGGCCGCATGATCATGGTGTCGTCGACCTCGGGGCTGCTCGGCAATATCGGCCAGGCGAATTACGGCTCGGCCAAGCTCGGAGTCGTCGCGCTGGCGCGTATCGTGGCGATGGAGAACCAGTCGCGCGGCATCACCGCCAATGTAATCGCCCCGTCGGCCGACACTCGAATGACCCGCTCGGTGCCGACCCCAAAGGACCCAGCCGCCGCCGCGCTGCGCGAGGAGCGGCTGCGCCGCAGCCGGGCCGACGCGATCGCCCCGCTCTGTGTCTATCTCGCCTCGGAGCAGGCCTCCCACGTCACCGGCCAGGTATTCCATCAGCGCGCCGCCGAATTATCGCTCTACGGTCATATGCGGCCGGTCCGCATGGTGCATCACCAGGGCGGCTGGACCCCGGAACTTATTGCCGAGGTCGCGATGCCGGCGCTCGCCAATTCCTTCACCCCGCTCGATTCGCGCACCACCCACGCCGGCCTGCCGATGGATTGATGCCGCACCGGACCGCTTCCGTCCCGGCCGCTGTTGCGGGCGAGACGCCCGCGGTCCGATTGGCGTGCGAAAGGAGGACAGGTGGACGAGGTTGAGGCGGTGGTGGTCGGGGCCGGGGTGATCGGGCTGGCGGCGGCGCGCGCGCTGGCCCTGGCCGGGCAGGAGGTGATCGTTCTCGAACGCGCCTACACGATCGGGTTTGAGACTTCCTCGCGCAACAGCGAGGTGATCCATGGCGGCCTCTACTACCCGCCGGGCAGCCTGAAGGCTCGCGCCTGCGTCGCGGGCCGCGAGCGCCTCTACGCCTATTGCCAGGAGCACGGCGTGCCGCACGCGCGGCTCGGCAAGCTGATCGTCGCCACCGAGGAGGCCGAGCTTCCGGGAGTTCAGCGGATCGAGCAGACTGCCCGCGCCAGCGGCGTCACCAATCTCGAGTGGCTGAGCGCGTCCGAGGCGCAGCGCCTCGAACCGGAATTGCGCTGCGTCGCCGCGCTGCTGTCGCCCTCGACCGGGATCATCGACAGTCACGCGCTGATGCTCGCCTATCAGGGCGAGGCGGAAGCGGCGGGCGCCGCCGTCGCGTTCCGCGCGCCGGTCCTGTCTGGCCGGGTGCGGGACGGCGGCTTCGAACTCGAGGTCGGCGGCGACGAGCCGACGACGATCTTCTGCCGCATCCTGGTAAACGCCGCCGGTCTTTACGCCCCGGCAGTGGCGCATGCCATCGACGGGGTGCCGCCGGAGACAATCCCGCCCGCCTGGTTCTGCCGCGGCGTTTATTTCACGCTGAGCGGCCGGACGCCGTTCCGTCACCTGATCTACCCGGTGCCGGTGCCGGGCGGGCTCGGCGTCCACATCACCTTGGACCTTGCCGGCCAGGCGCGGTTCGGCCCCGATGTCGAATGGATCGACCGGGTCGATTACAGCGTCGATCCGCGCCGCGGCGATGCCTTCTATGCCGCGGTGCGCCGCTACTGGCCGGGGCTGCGCGATGGCGCGCTGCAGCCCGGCTATGCCGGCATTCGCCCAAAGATCACGGGCGCCGGCGAACCCGCCGCCGATTTCCTGGTGCAGGGGCCTGAGGCGCATGGCATCCCCGGCCTCGTCAACCTTTACGGCATCGAATCCCCCGGCATCACCGCCTCGCTACCGCTCGCCGATGAGGTGCTGAAGCAACTCGGCGGCTGAAGGCAGCATCGTGGTTTTGCGACCTCGCCGCTCAATCCTCTCATCCGCATTCCCGGCGAAAGCCGGGACCCACGTCGGCCGCATCCCGGCTGTTGAAGGGTGGGTCCCGGCTTGCGCCGGGAATGCGGAAGGTTGGAGAGCCGCGAGAGCTGCGGGTCGGTATAAAAGATGCCGCCGGTCGTCGATCTCTGCGTAATCGGGGCCGGGGCGGCGGGGCTGACGACCGCGGCGGTCGCCGCACATCTCGGCGCGCGTACGGTGTTGATCGAGCGCGGGCGGATGGGCGGCGAGTGCCTCAACACCGGCTGCGTTCCCTCGAAGGCGCTGCTCGCGGCGGCGAAGGCGGCGCACGAGATCGGCGCGAGCCGGCGCTTCGGCATCGCCGCCGGCGAGAAGGCGGTCGATTTCGCCGCGGTGCACCGGCATGTGCATGGCGTCATCGCGGCGATCGCGCCGCACGATTCAGCCGAGCGCTTCGAGGGGCTCGGGGTCGAGGTGATCCATGCCGAGGTGCGCTTTATCGGGCCGCGCGAGATCATGGCCGGCAACCGGCTGGTGCGGGCGCGGCGGATCGTCATCGCCACCGGCTCCGAGCCGGCGATCCCCCCGATCCCCGGTCTGGATAACGTCGCTTATTTCACCAATGAGACGATTTTCGAGCAGGACCGGCTGCCGGCACATCTGCTGATCGTCGGCGCCGGGGCGGTCGGCATCGAGCTGGCGCAGGCCTATCGGCGGCTCGGCGCGCAGGTGACGGTGGTCGAGGCCGCAAAGGCGCTGCCACGCGACGATAGCGAGCTGGCCGGAATGCTGGTGCGGCGCCTTGCCGAGGAAGGCGTCGCAATCCTGGAGGAGGCGACGGTCGAGGCGGCCGAGCCGGACGGCGCCGGTGTCGTGTTGACCGTCGCGCAGCAGGGGGCGCGGCGGCGCCTGTCCGGATCGCACCTGCTGGTCGCAGCGGGGCGCAGGCCGCGGATCGCGGCGCTCGATCTCGACCGCGCCGGGGTCAGGCACGACGAGGACGGCATTTCCGTCGATCGGCGGCAGCGCACGACGGCGCGCGGCGTTTATGCAATCGGCGATGTGACCGGCGGACCGCGCCTGACGCACGCCGCCGCCTATCAGGCCGGCATTGTCATCCGCAATGCGCTGTTTCGCCTGCCCGCCAGGGCCGATTACGCCGCCTTGCCATGGGTCACCTATACCGATCCCGAACTGGCCCAGATCGGACTCAGGGAGGAGGCCGCCCGCCAGAGATACGGCGCGGATATTTCGGTCGTGCGCCTGCCGCTCACTGAAAACGACCGGGCACAGGCCGAGCGCGACACCGGCGGCCTCGTCAAGCTGGTGGCGCGGCGCGACGGGCGTATCCTCGGCGCCTCGCTGCTGGCGCCGCATGCCGGCGAGATGAGCCATCTCTGGGTGTTGGCGATCGCCCAGCATCTCAAGCTGAAGGATATCGCCGGCCTGCCGCTGCCCTATCCGACCCGGGGCGAGGCCGGCAAGCTGGCGGCCGCCGAATTCTACAAGCCGCGCCTGTTCAGCCCCTGGGTGCGGCGCGCCGTCCGCGCCCTCTCATGGCTGCCCTGATATGGCTTGAGCGCCGCGGCCGATAGCGCTTGCGCCCCGCGTCAGGGCGCGCGAGGCTGTCCGGCGCAAATCGGCGCACGGCAATGCGCCGCGCCAATCGACATAGGGGATCAAGGGTGGAACTCAATCGACGCTCATTGCTTGCCGGCGCGGTCGCGCTCGGCGCCATGCCGGCCGGCCGCGCTCTCGCGGCAGACAAGCCGGTGCGCATCGGGTTTGGCATGGCGCTGACGGGCGGGCTGGCCGCCAACGGCAAGATGGCGCTGCTCGGCATGCAAATCTGGAAGGACGACATCAACAAGAAAGGCGGCCTCTTGGGCCGGCCGGTTGAATTCGTCTATTACGACGATCAGAGCAACCCGTCGAATGTGCCGGGCATTTACACAAAGCTGCTGGATGTCGACAAGGTCGATTTCGTCGTTTCGGGCTACGCCACCAACATCATCGCACCGGCAATGCCAGTGGTGATCGCGCACAACCGGCTGTTCCTGTCGCTGTTCGGGCTCGACGTCAACCACCAGTTCCATTACCCGAAATACTTCACGATGACCCCGACCGGGCCGAGCGCCAGGGGCCAGACCCGCGGGTTTTTCGAGCTCGCGATGGAGCAGAACCCAAAACCGCAAACCCTGGCGATCGTCGCCGCCGATGCCGAATACCCGCGCACCGCGGCCGAGGGCGTCCGCGACAACGCCAAGGAGTTCAAGCTCAAGATCGTCTACGACCGGACCTATCCGCCATCGACCGTCGATTACACGCCGATCGTGCGGGCGGTGCAGGCGACTACCCCCGACATCGTCTATGTCGCCTCCTACCCGCCCGACAGCGTCGGGATGCTGCGCGCCGCCCACGAGATCGGCCTTAAGACGAAGATCTTCGGCGGCGGCATGGTCGGGTTGCAGACGACCTCGATCAAATTGCAGCTCGGCGATATGATGAATGGCATTGTGAACTACGATTTCTGGTTCCCGGCGCCGACCATGCGGTTCCCCGGCATTATGGACTTCATCCATACCTATCAGGCGCGGGCGAAGGGCCAGGGGATGGACCCGCTCGGCTATTACCTGGGCCCCTGGGCCTATGCCTATCTGCAGCTCCTGCAGCACGGGGTCGATGCGACAAAAGGCTTCGACGAGGACAAGATCGCCGACTACCTGCACAAAAACACGATTCCGACGCTGATGGGCGATATCAAGTTCACGCCGCAAGGCGAGCTGTCGGAAACCCGCGTCATCTTCGTGCAGTACCAGCACCTCAAGGGCAACGGCATCGATCAGTTCAAGGACGGCAAGGAGCCGGTGGTGCTGTGGCCGAAGAAGTACAATGACGGCAAGATGATGTATCCGTACCGCTCCGTCTGAGCGCTGTTCCGGTTCGGCAGGGTTGAACGAATAAACCCCATCTTTCGTAATTCTGGGGCGCGGGCGCAGCCCGCGAACCCAGAAATTCGACGGGTCAGGCCACCTGTTTTCGTCATACTGGCGAAGGCCGGTATCCACGCTTCAGCCGCCAAGCCAGCGGAGAGGTGGGTCCAGGCCTTTGCCGGGACGACGGGTGTTGAAATGCTGCGAACTTCGGAACCAGGGCAGTAGCGGGGTATTCGATCGGGTTCGATCATTGGATACTCCCCGCCCGCGGACATGATCCGCGGGTCCACGTCTTCGGCCGCCCGATAAGACGTGGATGGCCGGGTCAAACCCGGCCAAGGGGGAAGACCCGGTGTTCGTGGGGTCCGCCCTACGGTGTGTCCCGGAATGGCGGAATGCAGGCGCAATCCCATTGGGCGCGGACCGGTTATTCCCGCTCCGGCAACGGCACCAGTTCGATGTGGTTGTTGCCGGCGGTCAGCGCGAGGCGGCCGTGCTTCAGGGCAAGGGCGTCGGCGCCGAATATCTCGCGGCGCCAGCCGTGCAGCGCGGCGACCGGGGCTTGGTCGTCGGCGGCGATCGCTTCGAGATCGTCGGCCGAGGCGACGAGTTTCTGCGCCACCTGAAAATCTTCGCAGCGCTGCTTCAGCAGCACCCGCAATAATTCGATCAGCGGTCCGATGCCGGGCGGCGGCTCGGCCTTGCCGGGGATTGCCGGCGGCGGGTCGGGATCGGCCAGCCCGGCGGCAACCGCGTCGAGAATCTCGTTGCCGAGCTTGCCCTCGGCCACGCCCTTGGCGAGGCTGCGGGTGCGCGCCAGCCCCTCGATCGTCTTCGGCATGTGCGCGGCGATCTCCAGCACCGCCTCGTCCTTCATAATGCGGCCGCGCGGCAGGTCGCGCTGCTGCGCCGCTTCCTCGCGCCACGCCGCCAGAGCCCGCAAGACGCCGAGAAAGCGCCGATCGACACGGCCGCGCAGGCGGAAACGGCGCCACGCCCCGGCGGGGTCGGCCCGGTAGATCGCCGGATCGACCAGCCCCGCCATCTCCTCGGCAAACCACATGGCGCGGCCGTTCCTGCCAAGGACCTGCTGCAGGCGCTCATAGACCGTGCGCAGATGAATGACATCGGCCAGCGCGTATTGAATTTGCCGGTCGGTCAGCGGCCGGTGCGCCCAATCGGTGAAGCGCGACGATTTGTCGAGATGCGCGCCGGCCAGCTTGCGCACCAGCGTCTCGTAGCTGACCGCGTCGCCGAAACCGCACACCATCGCCGCCACCTGGGTATCGAAGGTCGGGTGCGGCACCTTGCTGGACAGCTGGCAGAAGATCTCGAGGTCCTGGCGCGCGGCGTGGAACACCTTGAGGATATCCGGATCGGCCATCAACGCCAGCAGCGGCGCCAAGTCCAGCCCCGGCGCCATTGCGTCGATCGCGACGCTTTCCTGCGGCCCCGCCACCTGCACGAGGCACAGGATCGGCCAATAGGTCCGCTCGCGCATGAACTCGGTATCGACCGCGACAAATTCTGCGCCGCGCTGACGCGCGCAGAACCCGGCGAGCGCCTCGTTATCGGTGATCAGATTCATGTGGCGGGCTATAGCGCGAAACGGCGCAGACCGGAACGCGAGTCGTTAGCGATCTGCGGTTTGCGACCGCTTGCCGCCGCCGGAAACGGCGCCTTCGTTTCCGGAATGCAACCGGCACACGGATCCGCCGGCCGGCCGGTCCCGCGTTCCCTGGTTGTCGCACCGTCGGACATGATCGCCGGGTTTCCGATACGGAACAGTTCCGCCGCCAATGCGGTTGAGGATTGATCGGCAGGAAATCCGGGTTGATGCCGGCCCAATTCTCCGGGCCTGAAAGAAGAGATTGGGTCAGGGTACCGCATGACCGACATCGCCGGCGATGCCGGCCTCAGCCGGCGGACGGTTCGCGGCATCCGCGACGTGCTGGCCGGAAGGCGCAGGGGCCTGGGTACGGCGGCGCTGTTCGCCGGGCCGGCGGTTACCGTCTCGATCGCCTATGTCGATCCGGGAAATTTCGCGACCAACATCGCCGCCGGCGCCGGGTTCGGCTACCGGCTGCTGGGCGTCGTCGCGCTTGCCGGCCTGGTCGCGATGCTGTTTCAGGCATTGTCGGCCAAGCTCGGCATCGCGACCGGCAGGAACCTCGCCGAATTGTGCCGCGAGCGGTTCCCGCCGCCGGCGGTTTATGCGATGTGGGCGGTCAGCGAGGTTGCCGCGATGGCGACCGATCTCGCCGAGTTTCTCGGCGGCGCGATCGGTTTCTCGCTGTTGTTCCGGATGCCGCTTCTGGCCGGCATGCTGGTCACCGCCGCCCTGACCTGGGCGATCCTGATGTGCGAGCGGCGCGGCTTCCGCCCGCTGGAACTGGTGATCGGCGGCCTCGTCGCCGTGATCGGGGTGTGCTGCGCGGCGGAGCTGGCGATCGCGCCGGTCGCATGGGGTGAAGCGGCGCGCCATACGGTAATGCCGGAATTACCCGGTCTCGGGGCGATAGCGGTTGCCGTCGGCATCGTCGGCGCGACGGTGATGCCGCACGCCCTCTATCTGCATTCAGGGCTGACGCAGGCGCGGGCGCCAGCCCGGAACGATCGAGAGCGCCGCTTTCTGGCGCGCTGCTCGAACCGCGAGGTGGTCGTCGCGTTATCGCTCGCCGGGGTCGCCAACATGGCGATGGTGGCGCTGGCGGCGGCGGTCTTTCACGCCGGCCACCCCGAGGTGGCGGAGATCGGCACCGCGTACCGACTACTGACCCCGCTGCTCGGGGCGGGTGCAGCCGGGGTGTTCCTGGTGTCGCTGATCGCCTCGGGGGTCGCGAGTTCGGTTGTCGGCACGATGGCTGGCCAGATGATCATGCAGGGGTTCGTCGGCTTCGCGATTCCGCTATGGATGCGGCGGCTGATAACAATGCTTCCGTCCTTCGCCGTGGTGACGCTCGGCGTCAACGCGACGACCGCGCTGGTGATGAGCCAGATCGTGCTGTCGCTGGCCTTGCCAGTCCCGATGATCGCACTGATCCTGTTCACCCGGCGGCGCGGGGTCATGCGGGACTTGGCCAATCATCGCCTGACCGATTTGGCGGCGATCGCGGCAACGGGAGCCATCTTGGCGCTCAATCTCCTGCTCGTCGCCGAGACAATCGCCGGCATGCCGTGATGCAATTTTCCGGATTTGCGGAACCTGGGCGACGCTCCGTCGTTTGCCGCATGGCTGTCTGTGACCGCACGGCCCAAGGCCGTGCAGGGAAAAGGGCCTCGCCGACCCCTTTCCCGTGCCGTACACAATTCCGCGCGGCGGAACGTTATGCCGCAGCTCCGATGCGATCCCGGGTCAAACGCATCGGGGTGCACCCGAGGGACATCGGGTCACGGACCGCCTGCGGCGCCCTGAATTGCCGTCGATCGAGGGCGGGGATAACCTGCCTCGCCCTGGTCGGCGGCATATCGCGCCGGGGGGCATGCATCCGGCGTCTCGCGGGGGAACCCAAAACAGCGCGGAGGGATAGGCTGACCGATGAGGGAAGGCCTGCGTATCTATAATCTTTTTCCGACCCTGGCCGGGTCGATCGCCGACTGGACGGCAGAGCTGCCGCGCATCGCTGCGATGGCGTTCAATGCGGTGTACCTGAACCCTTTTCATTATCCGGGGTTTTCCGGAAGCCTCTACGCCGTCAAGGATTACTACCGGCTGAACCCGCGCTTCCGCCGGCACCTCTACCCTCCCGCGCGAGTGGCCGGGAGGGGGAGGGCAGGGGCGGCGGCGGGCGAAAAGAGCGACGATGCGCTGCTGCGCGGCTTCACCGAGGAAGCCGCCGGGCACGGCTTGCGCGTCATCATGGATCTCGTAGTCAACCACACTGCCCGCGACAGCGACCTGGCGGCGTGCCGGCCGGAATGGTTCGCGCGCGACGGCAACGGCAAGCTGCGCTCGCCTTTCGCGCTGGACCCGGACAATCCGGCACTGCGCACCGTGTGGGGCGATCTCGCCGAACTCGATTACCGGCCGCCGCAGGATGCGGACATTACGGACTATTTCGCGAAAGTGGTGCGGCATTACGTCGGCCTCGGCTTTGGCGGGTTCCGCTGCGATGCCGCCTACAAGGTGCCGGCTTCGGTGTGGCGGCGGCTGATCGACGCGGCGAAATCGTGCGATCCCGATGTCGTCTTCTGCGCCGAGAACCTGGGCGCGCGGGAGGATGAGGTGCTGGCGCTGGCGGATGCCGGGTTCGACTATCTGTTCAACAGCGTCAAATGGTGGGATTTCGAAAGCTCGTGGCTGCTCGACCAATACGAGTCGTTCCGCCACATCGCGCCGTCGATCGGCTTTCCTGAGAGCCACGACACAGAGCGGCTCGTCACCGAACTCCTGGCCGCCGGTTTTCCCGATGATCAGATCGAGGCGCGCTATCGCCAGTCCTACGCCTTTGCCGCCACCTTCTCGACCGGCGTGATGATGCCGATCGGATTTGAGTACGGCTGGTCGCAACGGCTGCAGGTTGTCGCCGGCGAGGATGAGCCGCCGGAGCCCGCGCGGTTCGATCTCAGCGAATTCATCGCGGGGGTGAATCGGATGAAGGCGGCGGTCCCGGCCTTGAACGAGGAGGGACCGCAGCGCCGCCTGTCGCGGCCGGACGATCCGCTGGTGTCGTTGTTCCGGCAGAGCGGGCACGGAACGGAGCGCGTCTTCACGCTGGTCAACACGAGCGAGCGCGAGGCGCGCGAGGTCGCCGCCGAGGAACTGGTACGCACTGCCGGGATCGACTATCTCGGCGATCGGCTGGCGCTTGACGAGGTGCCGCCGGACGGCGAATGCCGGCCGGCATCGCCGCGCTTTTGCCTCGACCCGCTCGAGGTCAGGGTCCTGCGCGCCTCGTTGCGGCCGGTGCGCGCCGTGCCCGTCTGTCACACCGAGCCGTCGTCGCGCGACCCGGAACATCGCCTCGAATGGCGGCCGGAGGCGCGCATCCTGATCGAGGATGTGTGGCCGGAGGTGGATGGCGGACGCTATCCGATCAAGCGGGTGGTGGGCGACGAGGTCGCGGTATGGGCGGACATCTTCCGCGACGGGCACGACCGCGTCGCGGCGGCCCTCAAATTCGCCTTCGAGGACGAAGAGTGGCAGGAGACCCGGTTTGCGCTGTTCGACAACGACCGCTGGCTCGCGCGCTTTCGGCCTGACCGGGTCGGGCGCTGGCGGTATGCGATCGAGGCATGGACCGACCTTTTCGAGAGCTGGCGCGACGATCTTGTGAAAAAGCGCGATGCCGGCCAGGAGATCGCGCTCGAACTGGTCGAGGGCGAGCGCCTGGTCGCGGCCGCCGCCGATCGGGCATCAAGAACCGATAAGGCACGGCTGCGCGCAATCTGCCGCGAATTTGCCGATGCCGATGCAAAGGGGCGCGCCGCGCTGATGCTGTCGGATGAGTTGCGCTCGCTGATGGCCCGAGCCGACGACCGGGCCGACCGGGTCCGCTACCGAAACGAGCTCGAGCTGATTGCGGATCGGCCGCAGGCGCGGTTCGCGGCGTGGTACGAAGTGTTTCCGCGCAGCCAGGGAAGGGTGCCGGGGCGTAGCGCCAGCTTCGACGACATGATCGCCCGGCTCGACGATATTGCCGCGCTCGGCTTTGATGTCGTCTATCTCGTGCCGATCCACCCGATCGGCCGGGTCAACCGCAAGGGGCGTAACAACGCGACCGTCGCCGCGCCCGACGATCCCGGCAGCCCCTATGCGATCGGCGCCGCCGAGGGCGGCCATCGCGCGGTCAATCCGGAACTCGGTACCCTCGACGATTTCCGCCGGTTTGTCGCCGCCGCCGCCGCGCTCGGCATGGAGGTCGCGCTCGACTTTGCGGTGCAATGCGCAGCCGACCACCCCTGGGTCAAGCAGCACAAGGAGTGGTTTCATTTCCGGCCCGACGGCTCGATCAAACACGCCGAAAACCCGCCGAAAAAGTACGAGGACATCGTCAATGTCGAGTTCGACAACCCCGACCGCGAGGGGTTGTGGAACGAATTGCGCGATACGGTGCTGTTCTGGGTCGATCAGGGGGTCCGAACGTTCCGGGTCGACAACCCGCACACCAAGCCGCTGCCGTTCTGGGAATGGCTGATCCGTGAGGTCAAGGCGCGCTGCCCCGATGCAGTATTTCTGTCGGAGGCGTTCACCCGGCCGAAGATGATGCGCGCCCTGGCGAAAGCCGGCTTCAGCCAGTCCTACACCTATTTCACGTGGCGCAACACCAAGGACGAATTGATCGACTACCTGACCGAACTGACCCAGGGACCGGCGAAGGAGTATTTCCGGCCAAATTTCTTCACCAACACTCCCGACATTCTGCCGTTTTTTCTGCAGGAGGGCGGGCGGCCGGCGTTCCGCATCCGCCTTGTGCTGGCCGGCACTCTGTCGCCAGCCTACGGCATCTATAACGGGTTCGAGTTGTGCGAGAACACGCCTATTCCGGGGCGCGAGGAGTATCTCCATTCCGAGAAATACGAATATAAGGTCTGGGACTGGGACCGGCCCGGCAACATCAAGCGCGACATTGCGATCCTCAACCGCTTCCGCCGCGACAACCCTGCGTTGCACGAGCTGACCAATTTGCGTTTTCTCGACTGCCCCGACCCCAACATCCTCGCCTATGCCAAGGCGAGCGCTGATCGCCGCAATATCGTCATCGTCGCGGTCAACCTTGATCCGCATGGTTTGCATGCGGGGGAGATCGTGTTGCCGCTTTATGAATTCGGCATACCAGCCGATCAGGAGTTCTCGGCCAAGGAGGCGTTCAGCGGCCGCGTGGAGACGTGGCGCGGCGAGCGCCGGTTTTTGAGCCTCGATCCGCAGAGCGAGCCGGCCCTGCTGTTCCGTCTGCTGCCCGCCGAATCGCAATGACCCCGCCTGATGAAGCGCCGGGCGCCCTGCTGTCTGGCGCCGCGCCGCTCGCGCGTCCCGTCGCCGCCGAGCCGCTGTGGTACAAGGACGCCATCATCTATCAACTGCACGTCAAGGCGTTTTTCGACGCCAACAATGACGGGGTCGGGGATTTCGAGGGGCTGACCCGCCGGCTCGATTATCTGCAGGACCTCGGGGTCACCGCCCTGTGGCTGTTGCCGTTCTATCCGTCGCCGCTGCGCGACGATGGCTACGACATTGCCGATTACCGAAGCGTTCACCCGTCCTACGGGCGGATGCACGATTTCAGGATATTCGTGCGCGAGGCGCACCGCCGCGGGCTGCGCATCATCACCGAGTTGGTGATCAACCACACCTCCGATCAGCACCCGTGGTTCCAGCGGGCACGGCAGGCGCCGGCCGCCTCGCGCTGGCGCGATTATTACGTGTGGAGCGACACCGACCAGAAATTCCTCGATACCCGCATCATCTTTCTCGATACCGAGAAGTCGAACTGGACTTGGGACGCGGCGGCGCAAGCGTATTTCTGGCACCGCTTCTATTCGCATCAGCCCGACCTCAATTTCGACAACCCGCATGTGTTCCGCGAAATTTCCAACGTCATGCGGTTCTGGCTCGATCTTGGGGTGGACGGGCTGCGCCTCGACGCGGTGCCCTACCTGATCGAGCGCGAGGGGACGATCAACGAGAACCTGCCGCAGACCCACGCCGTCCTGCGGCGGCTGCGGGCCGAGCTCGACGCCCGCTACCCGGACCGTATGCTGCTCGCCGAGGCCAACCAGTGGCCGGAAGACGTGCTCGACTATTTCGGCGCCGGCGACGAATGTCACATGGCATTCCATTTCCCGTTGATGCCGCGAATCTACATGGCAGTCGCCACCGAGGACCGCCATCCGATTACCGATATCCTGCGGCAGACGCCGGATATTCCGGAAAACTGCCAGTGGGCAGTTTTCCTGCGCAACCATGACGAGCTAACGCTCGAGATGGTTACCGACCGCGAGCGCGATTATTTGTGGAACTATTACGCCGCCGACCGGCGCGCCCGGCTCAATCTCGGCATCCGTCGACGCCTCGCGCCGTTGATGGAAAACGATCGCCGCAAGATCGAGCTTCTGAAGGGGCTGCTGCTGTCGATGCCGGGCACCCCGGTGCTCTATTACGGCGACGAGATCGGCATGGGCGACAACGTGTTTCTCGGCGACCGCGACGGCGTTCGCACGCCAATGCAATGGTCGTTCGACCGCAATGGCGGGTTTTCGCGCGCCGATCCGGCCCGCCTCTATCTCCCGCCGATCATGGATCCGGTTTACGGCTTCGAGGCGGTCAATGTCGAAGCGCAGACCCGCTCGCCGACCTCGCTCCTCAACTGGACGAAGCGGCTGATCGCGGCGCGGCTGACCCGCCGCGCTTTGGGGCGTGGCACCCTGCGACTGCTCTACCCTTCGAACCGCAAGGTTCTCGCCTATCTGCGCGAATGGCAGGACGAGATCATCCTGTGCGTCGCCAACCTGTCGCGCACCGCCCAGGCGGTCGAGCTCGATCTATCGGAGATGCGCGGCCGCCGCGTCGTCGAGGTGCTGGGCCGCGCCGAGTTTCCGCCGATCGGCGAGCAGAGCTATCTGTTGACCTTGCAGGGTCACAGTTTTCTGTGGTTCGAGCTGGTGCCGCCCTCGGAAGCGGACATCAACGCGATGCTGCAGGCGGCGCTCCCCGAATTCGTCACCCTGGTGATACCGCGCGGCTGGGGCGATCTGCTGGGCCGGCACAACCTGCCGCAGCTGGAACGCGACGTGATCCCCGGCTTTCTGCCGCGCCAGCGCTGGTTTGCAGCGAAGGACCAGCGGGTCCGGTCAGCGCGCATTGCGGCTTTTGGCGAACTCGCCAACCCGACACCGGAACCCGACGCAAAACCGGCCAGCTTTTTATTGCAGGTCGTCGAGGCGGCTCTTGCCGGGGGCGAGCGCCAGAATTATCTGCTGCCGCTCGCGGCGATCTGGGCATCGGGCGGGACCGATCTGCGGCAATCGCTGCTGCCGGTGACCCTGGCCGAATTGCGCCAGGCCCGGCGCGAGGGGGCGCTGGTCGATGCGGCGAGCCAGGACGGGTTTGCCCTGGCGCTCGCCGCGGCAATCACCTGCGAGGCGTCTGTTGCTTTGGACGGGCCGGACGGCCGCGCCGGCGAGCTGCGCTTTCGCCAGACCCCGCTTTTCGCCCAGGCCCCGATGCCGGAGCGCCTCGTTCCGCGTCGGATCGGCGCCGAGCAGTCGAACAGCTCGGTATTGTTCGAGGATTTTGCCGTCCTCAAGCTCTATCGCCGGATTCAGGCCGGCCCGCACCCCGAGATCGAGATGGGCCGCTATCTGGTCGAGCGCACCGGCTTCGCCAACACGCCGCCGCCACTGGCCACGATCGAAATGGTCCGCTCGCAAGAGGGCGGCGAGGAGACGAGCGCGGTCGGCATCCTGTTCGGTCTCGTGCGCAACCAGGGCGACGGCTGGACCTTGGCGCTCGATTACCTGTTGCGCTACTTCGATCATGTGCTCGCCCATGAGGCGCCGGGGGCGCCGTCGACCGAGGGCCAGGCCGATTTCGCGCATCCCGACCACTTCTTTCTGACGCTCGCGCGCCAGCTCGGGCTGCGCATGGCGCAGATGCACCGCGCGTTGGCCGAACCGACCGACGATCCCGCCTTCGCGCCGGAGCCGATCGCGCCGGAGGATGTCGCGGGTTGGCGGCATGGCCTGGAGGAGCAGGCGACGGACATGCTGGCGCGCCTTGGACGGGCCCGCGCCGCGCTGCCGGAGGGCATCGGCGAGTTGGCCGATGCGGTGCTGGACCAGCGCGGCCGCCTGTTTGAGAGCCTGCGGGTGTTGGCGCCGGACCGGATCGACGCCATGAAGACCCGCTACCACGGCGATCTGCATCTGGGCCAGGTGCTGGCCGTGCAAAACGATTTCTACATCATCGATTTCGAGGGCCAGCCGGCGCGCCCGCTCGCCGAGCGCCGCCGCAAGAATTCGCCGCTGCGCGATGTCGCCGGGATGATCCGTTCGTTCGAGTACGCCGCCACCGCCGCGGTCCGCCAGATGGCCGAGACACGGCCGGCCGCCCTGCCGCGGTTGAGCGAGGTCGCCGACCGCTGGCGCCAGCGTGCGGTCGACGGGCTGCGCGCCGCCTACCGCAAAGAGATGCGGGGCTGCCCTGCCTATCCGGCGAGCAAATTGCAGGCGAAGGGCCTCATCGACTTCTTCACGCTGGAAAAAGCTGTCTATGAAGTGAATTACGAACTCGCCAACCGGCCGGGCTGGGTCGGGATCCCGCTCAACGGCATCCTGCGCATCCTGGCCAAGGTGAGGGCGGGCGATGCCGCATCGCCTTAGCGCCGAGGCCGAGGCGATCGTCGCCGGGCGCCACGGCAACCCATTCGGCTTTCTCGGCATGCACCGGGCCTCGGTCGGCCTCTACGTGCGCGTCTTCCTGCCCGATTCCGAGGCGCTGGCGGTTATCGACAGCGCCACGGGCGAGGTCGCGGCGCGCGGCGAACGGATCGACGCGTCGGGCCTGTTCGTCGCCGCCATGCCTGAGCGGCATGAGCCATTCCGCTATCGGCTGCGCGTCTGGTGGCGCGGGCAGCCGCACGAGTTTGACGATGTCTACCGCTTTCCGCCGGTGCTCGGCGATCTCGACCTGCACCTGCTGGTCGAGGGCAACCACCTCGCCAGCTATAGGAAGCTCGGGGCGCACCCGATCACCCATGATGGGGTCGAGGGGATCGCCTTTGCCGTGTGGGCGCCCAATGCCAGCCGGGTCAGCCTGGTCGGAGACTTCAACGGCTGGGACGGCAGGCGCATGCCGATGCGCAGGCGGCACGCCGGCGGCTTCTGGGAGATTTTCGTGCCCGGCCTGCGACCCGGGCATCTCTACAAATACGAGCTGCTGGCAGCTGACGGCGCGCTGTTGCCGCTCAAGGCCGACCCTTATGCCGAGGCCGCCGAGCCTCCCCCAGGCACCGCCTCGATTGTCGGCCGTCCGTCGCGCCATTCGTGGCAGGATGCGAGATGGATGGACGAACGCTGGCAGCGCAACGACCGGGCGGCGCCGATCTCGATCTACGAGGTGCATCTCGGCTCCTGGCGGCGCGGCGACGGCAACCGCTATCTCAGCTATCGCGAACTGGCGGAGCAGCTGGTGCCCTACGTCGCCGATCTCGGCTTCACCCATATCGAGGTGCTGCCGCTGACCGAGTACCCGTTCGACGGGTCGTGGGGCTACCAGCCGATCTCGCTATTCGCGCCGACCGCCCGCTACGGCGCCCCCGACGATTGCCGCATCTTTATCGACGCCTGCCATCGTGCCGGCCTCGGGCTGCTGCTCGACTGGGTGCCCGGCCATTTCCCGAGCGATGCGCATGGCCTCGGGCGGTTCGACGGCACCGCGCTCTACGAGCACGCCGACCCGCGCCAGGGGCTGCACCGCGACTGGAACACGCTCATTTACAATTACGGCCGGCGCGAGGTTTCAAACTTCCTGTTGTCGAGCGCGCTCTACTGGCTGCGCGAGTTTCACATGGACGGCATCAGGGTCGATGCCGTCGCCTCGATGCTCTACCTCGATTACAGCCGCGAACCCGGCGACTGGATCCCCAACATCTATGGCGGGCGCGAAAACCTCGACGCGATCGCCTTCCTGCGGCGCATGAACGAGCTGGTGTTCGGCGAGGATAGCGGCGCGACGACCGCAGCCGAGGAATCGACCGCGTGGCCGATGGTGTCGCGCCCGGTCTATGTCGGCGGGCTCGGTTTCGGCTTCAAATGGAACATGGGATGGATGCACGACACCCTCTCCTATATGTCGCGCGACCCGATCCACCGCAAATACCACCACAACGATTTAACCTTCGGCCTGCTCTACGCCTTTCAGGAGAATTTTATCCTGCCGCTCAGCCACGACGAGGTGGTGCACGGCAAAGGCTCGCTGATCGGCAGGATGCCGGGCGACCGCTGGCAAAAATTTGCCAATTTGCGCGCCTATTTCGCGTTCATGTGGACGCATCCCGGCAAAAAGCTCCTGTTCATGGGCGGTGAGTTCGGCCAGGAGCGCGAATGGAACCACGATCGGGGGCTCGACTGGGGCTGCCTCGCCGAGCGCTTCCACGCCGGGGTGAAGCTGCTGGTGCGCGACCTCAACCGGCTTTACCGTGCGGCCCCGGCATTGCATGCACTCGACTGCGAACCCGATGGGTTTTCCTGGATCGACGCCGCCAACGGTGCCGAGAGCGTCCTCTCCTATGTGCGGCATGGCCGGGCGCCGCACGAACTCGCGGTCGTCGTCTGCAACTTCACGCCGGTGCCCCGCCATGACTACCGCATCGGCGTGCCGCGCGGCGGGCGCTGGGTCGAGCGCATCAACACCGATGCCGAGGCGTATGGCGGCAGCGGCGTCGGCAATGCCGGCGAGGTCCATGCCGACCTCCACCCGATGCACGGACACCCGCACTCGCTGCGCCTCAGCCTGCCGCCGCTCGGCGCGCTGATCTTCACCGCCGAATGATGTCGGAAGCTATGGATAGCCTGTCATTCCGGGCCGCCGCGCAGCGGCGAACCCGGAACCCATTTTCCAGAGGCCGGTGCTCATGGGTTCCGGGTTCCGCCCTGCGGGCGGCCCCGGAATGACAAATTTCGTTCGTATAGAATCCCCGATCGGGGTGAGCGAGAGGACTTCCCGATGCCGCCTCTAAGGGTGTGGCCGGGGCAGCCTTACCCGCTCGGCGCGACCTGGGATGGCAAGGGGGTCAATTTCGCGCTGTTCTCGGCGCATGCCGAAAAGGTCGAGCTGTGCCTGTTCGACCACTCGGGGCAGCACGAACAGGCGCGGATCGCGCTGCCCGAATACACCGACGAGGTCTGGCACTGCTATCTGCCGGAGGCGCGGCCGGAGCAGCTTTACGGCTACCGGGTGTACGGCCCCTACCACCCGGCCGCCGGGCATCGCTTCAACCCGCACAAGCTGCTGCTCGACCCGTATGCCAAGGCGCTCGCCGGGCGGCTGCGGTGGGGCGACGTGCTTTTCGGCTATCGGGTCGGCAGCGCGCGCGACGACCTCACCTTCGACCGCCGCGACAGCGCCCGCAACATGCCGAAATGCCGGGTCGTCGATACCGCGTTCACGTGGGAGAGCGACCGCGCGCCGCGCAACTCCTGGGAAGAGACGATCGTCTTCGAGATGCACGTGCGCGGGTTCACGATCAGTCACCCGGCGGTGCGCGAGCAGATGCGGGGCACGTTCGCCGCGCTCGCCTCGCCGCCCATCATCGATTATCTGGTCGGCCTCGGGGTCACCGCGGTCGAGTTGTTGCCGGTGCACGCCTCGGTCAGCGAGCGGTCGCTGGTCGATCGCGGTCTCATCAATTATTGGGGCTACAGCACGATCGGGTTTTTCGCGCCCGACCCGCGATTCCTGCCGGCCGGGTCGATCGCCGAGTTCAAGACCGCGGTGAAGCGCCTGCACGACGCCGGCATCGAGGTCGTCCTCGACGTCGTCTACAACCATACGGGCGAGGGCAACCATCTGGGGCCCACCCTGTCGTTCCGCGGCATCGATAACCTGTCGTATTACCGGCTGGAGGACGACCGCCGCCTCTATCAGGACTTTACCGGCACCGGCAACACGCTGCGGCTCGACCATCCGCGGGTATTGCAGTTGGTCATGGACTCGCTGCGCTACTGGGTACTGGACATGCACGTCGATGGGTTTCGCTTCGACCTCGCCCCGGCGCTGGCGCGCACCGAGGGCGGGTACAGCCAGAACAGCGGGTTTTTCGATGCGGTGCGGCAGGATCCGGCATTGGCCCGCGTCAAGCTGATCGCCGAACCCTGGGATGTCGGCCCCTACGGTTATCAGCTCGGCAATTTTCCGCCCGGCTGGGCCGAGTGGAACGGGCAATTCCGCGATTCGGTGCGGCGGTTCTGGAAGGGCGACCAGGGGCTGGTGCCGGAGATGGCCTCGCGGGTCGCCGGCTCCTCTGACATCTTCGGCTATCGCGGCCGGCGGCCGTGGGCCAGCATCAACTTTGTCACCGCCCATGACGGGTTCACGTTGCAGGACCTCGTCTCCTACGAGACGAAGCACAACGAGGCCAACGGCGAGGACAACCGCGACGGCCACGAACCCAATTTCAGCTGGAATTGCGGGGCTGAGGGCCCGAGCGACGACCCCGCAATCCGCGAATTGCGCGACCGACAAAGGCGCAATTTCATGGCCACCCTGCTGCTCTCTTTGGGAGTGCCGATGCTGCTCGCCGGCGACGAGTTCGGCAACAGCCAGGGCGGCAACAACAATGCCTATTGCCAGGACAACAAGATCGCCTGGCTCGATTGGCAAAACGTGCGGCCGGAGGATGCGGCGCTGCGCGAGTTCGTGCGTTTTCTGATCCGCCTGCGCCGCGAGCACCGGGTCTTTTCACGGCCCCGCTTTTTCCGGGGCGAAGTCATGTCGGAAGCCGGTCTGAAGGACATCACCTGGGTCACCCCGGCCGGGATCGAAGCGACGGCCGAGGATTGGGGCAACCCGGTCGCCCAGTCGCTCGGCTGGGTGCTGTGCGGCGCCGCCGGCGAATTCTACACCCGCGGCGGCCAGCGCGATGTGGACGAGAGTTTTCTGGCGATGACGAACGCCTATCACGACGATCTCGATTTTCATTTTCCGCATCTGCCGGTGAAGCTCGCCTGGGAAGCGATGGTCGATACCGCCGAGCCGAGCGGCCGCGCTGCCGGCGGCCGGTTGTGGCAGGCGGGCGAGGCCTACCAATTGCGCGGCCATTCTTTCGCGCTGTTCATCAACCGCGCACCGGCCATGGCGTCGAACGGGGATGCGGGCGGGGTCGCGACGGCGCCGGCGCCGTGCTCCGGTGCGGATGCAACGGGATCAGCCGCAGGCACGGTCGGCGATGAACCGGATCGATGAGCTCCGTCACATCGCCGGTCTTCTCGGCATCGGGACGCGTCACGTGGATGCGCTGGGAGTGGTGCACGAGTCGGGGGAAGAGACGCTGGCGCGGCTCATCGCAGCCTTCGGCATGCCAGCCGAGCCGCAACGCGCTGCTGAGCTGCTTGCGGAGGAGGAGCATGCCGCGCCGTTCGGTCTGCCCTCCGCTCATGTCGTGGCCCAGGATGGAACGGCGCCCGAATTGGCGCTGCGCCTGCCCGTGGGGGCCTCGGATATCGAGTGGCATTGCTGCTGCGAGACGGGCGAGGAATTCTCCGGCCGCAGCGACGGGGCCGTGCTGCGCCTGCCAGCCGACCTGCCGCTCGGCTATCACCGGCTCGCCGTAGCGTGCGCCGGCATCGCGTGCGAAATCGATCTGATCGTCACGCCGCAATCCTGCCATTTACCCGAAGGGTTGCGGCCCGGTGCACGCAATTGGGGCCTGACCGCCCAGCTTTACGGGCTGCGCAGCGATCGCAATTGGGGCATCGGCGACTTCACCGATCTGGCGCAGCTCGGCCGCGATGCCGGGCGGCTCGGCGCTGCCGCGCTCGGCATCAACCCGCTGCACGCGCTGTTCGCCGCCGAGCCGCGCCATTGCAGCCCCTACTCGCCATCCAGCCGCCTGTGGCTCGACTGGCTCTATATCGACGTGACCGCGGCGCCGGGCTTTGCCGAGGACGAGACGGCGCGGGCGCTTGCCACACCGGCGGCGCTTGCCGCGGTCCGCGCTGCCAACCTCATCGATTATTTCGCCGTCGCGGCGCTAAAACGGCCGGTGCTGGAGGCGCTGTTCCGCCGCTTTCGCGGGCGCGCGGCATGCGGCGATGATGCGCCTGCTGCCGGGTTCCGCCGTTTCCGGGAGGTGGGCGGTGCGGAATTGGCGCGGTTCGCCGCGTTCGAGGTGCTGCACGAGCATTTCCTGGTGGCCGGCGGCCCGTTCTCCTGGCATTCCTGGCCGGCACCGCTGCGCGACCCGCATTCGGCGGCGGTGGCCGGCTTCGCCCGCGACCATGCGGAGCGGGTGGAATTCTTCCAATTCCTCCAGTGGCTGGCCGACCGCCAGCTGGGCGACGCGGCGGCAGCGGGGCGCGCCGGCGGAATGGGGATCGGGCTTTATCGCGACCTCGCGGTCGGGGTGAACCCGCACGGCGCGGACGCCTGGGCCGGGCAGGATTTGGTCGCGCCCGGCGCTTCGATCGGCGCGCCGCCCGATCCGCTGAGCCGTGCCGGGCAGAATTGGGGCCTGGCGCCGATCAACCCGCTGGCGCTGCGGCGGCGCGGTTTCGCGGCGTTTATTGCGGCATTGCGCGCCAATATGCGGCATGCCGGGATTCTCCGGATCGATCATGTGATGGGGCTGCAGCGGCTCTATTGGGTACCGAACGGCAACCCGGCCACGGACGGAGCCTACGTCAATTACCCGTTCGGAGTGCTGCTGCGGCTGTTGGCGCTGGAAAGCCGGCGGCACGGCTGCGCCGTCATCGGCGAGGACCTCGGTACCGTGCCGGACGGTTTCCGCGAGCGCATGAATGCGGCCAAAATGCTCTCCTACCGCGTCGCGATGTTCGAGCGGCACGGCGACGGGGGCTTCGCGGCTCCGAGCGAATACCCACCCTTGGCCGCCGCATCGGCAGCGACCCACGATCTGGCGACCCTTAAGGGGTTCTGGCTGGGCCGCGACATCGATTGGCGGCGCCGGCTTGGGCTTTATCCCGATGCGGCGGCCAAGGCTGCCGAGGCCGAGGAGCGGCGGCATGGCCGCCGGATGCTGCTCGATGCGCTGGCGCGCGAGGGGTTGCTGATGCCGGAGCGGTTCGGCGAATTCCTTTCGTCCGAGGGCGCGCCGGCCTACAGTTTGGAGCTGGGCGAGGCAATCCTGACCTATCTCGCCCGCTCGCGCGCCCGCCTCGTATTGGTGCAGCTTGAGGACATCGCCGGTGAAGCCGAGCAGGCCAACCTGCCGGGCACCTCCGATGCGCATCCCAATTGGCGCCGCCGCCTGTCTTTGCCGCTCGAAGAACTGCTGGCCCGGCCGGAAACGCTGCGCCTCGCCGCCCGCCTGGGCGATGCCCGCCGGAGGGCGGCGCCCGAACCGGGCTGAACCTTCTCCCAATCCCGTTGGATCAGCCACGAACCCGTCATGCCCGGCCTTGTGCCGGGCATCCACGTGGTTGGCCGGGATAAGCCCGGCCATGACGGTATAGGGGTTGATGCAATGCGAACGAGATAGACTCTAAGCTGGATCAGGGAGGACCACGAATGATCACCTCACCGCGTTTTCATTATCGGCTCGGCGCCAACCAGCCGGCGGACGGGGCTACGGCGCGGCGGCTCGCCGAGATGGCGGCGGCGATCGGGCGCGACAGCGGCGGCGAATTCCGCCTTGACGTGTATCCCGAAAGCCGGCTCGGCCCCGACCCCAAGATGTTCGCCGATTTGCGCGCCGGGGCGCTCGAATTCTACCTGTCGGGGGCATTGCTGGGCGAGGTGGCGCCGACCAGCCAGCTGCCGCTGCTGCCGTTTGCGTTTCGCGACGCGAAGGCGGTGTTCGCGGCGCTCGACGGCAGGCTCGGCGACCTGATCCGGCGCGAACTCGCCGCTGCCGGCCTCCACGCCTTCCGCCATGCCTGGCAGAACGGCTTTCACCACATCACGACGAGCCTGCGGCCGATCCGCGAGGCGGCCGATTTCGCCGGCCTCAAAATCCGCACCCCCGGCGGCGAGATCGCCGCCGATTTCTTCCGCACCCTCGGCGCCGAACCCGGCATGGTGCCGTTCAGCGGCATGTACGCGGCCTTGCAGGCGAAAACCTTCGACGGCCAGAGCGATCCGCTGGCGGTGGTGCTGGCATTGCGACTCGACGAGGTGCAGCGCTATCTGAGCCTGACCGCGCATTGGTGGACCGGCTTCACCCTCCTCACCAATCGCGATGCGTGGGCGGCTCTGCCCGTTGCGATCCGGGAGATCGTCGATCTTCATGCCGCGGAATTCGCGCTGTTGCAGCGCGCCGATATCGCGGCGATCAACGAGAGCGGCGCGGCGGCGCTCGCGGCCCGCGGCATAATCGTCAACGAGGCCCACGGCGCCGGCCTGCGCGCCGCGCTCGGCGATTTCTACGCGCGCTGGCGCCGGCGCTTCGACCCGGCGGCGTGGCGCCTTCTCGAAGAGGCGGCCGGCGGTCTCGGCTAGAGCAGGTCGCGGCCGACCGCAGCGTTGCGGCCCGGCTCTACGACGCGGATGCGCATCGGCGCGTATTGCCGGATCGTATTGACCGCGAGGTCGATATCGTCGTTCGATTCGGCGCGCACGACGATGACGGTCTCGCCGTTGCTGATGTATTGCACATAGGTTTTGTGCACATCGCCCCAGATGAACGGGTCGATCGTCAGCGCCTCCAGTTCCGGCTCCATCGTCTGCGGCACCGGCGCGGTACGTTCCAGCATTTCGAGGGCAATGTCGCGCCCCGGCACCCCCTCGGTCCGCAGCCGATGACAAGCATCCTCGGCAATGCCTCGCGTGGCAAATAGCCCGACGACGTAGCTCAACGCCATCCCCTCCCTCCTGTTCGATTATTGCGTGCCGCATCCGGCAAACAACCGCGCAAGGCGCGAGGTTCGCGGCATGTGGTCACACCCTGAACAGGGGCGGCCGGGAGCGCCGGCCGGGTCAGTACGATTTCGGCAGATCGAGCACGCGCTCGGCGATGTGCGACAGGATCAGCTGCGGGCTGATCGGGGCGATGCGCGCGATCTGGATTTCGCGGAAAAACCGTTCGACCTGGAACTCGCGGGCATAGCCCATGCCGCCATGCGTCAAGACCGCGCTCTCGCAGGCGCGGTGTCCGGCTTCGGCGGCGAAATACTTGGCGGCGTTGGCATAGGCGCCGACCTGGCCGGCCTCCTCGCCCCGGTCATAGGCGGCGGCGGCGCGCAATACCAAAAGTTCGGCGGCCTCAAGGTCGATCCACCGCTCGGCGAGCGGGTGCTGGATGCCCTGGTTCTGCCCGATCGGCCGGCCGAAGACGATCCGCTCCTTTGCGTAACGCGCGGCGCGGGCGAGGGCGGCCCGCCCGAGGCCGACCGCCTCGGCGGCGATCAGGATGCGCTCCGGGTTCATGCCGTGCAGGATGTAGTGAAAGCCTTTTCCTTCTTCGCCGATGCGATCGGCGGCCGGCACCTTGAGGCCGTCGATGAAGAGGAGGTTCGAGTCGACCGCAGCGCGGCCCATCTTGTGGATTTCGCGCACCTCGACCTTGCCGCGGTCGAGGTCGGTGTAGAAGAGGCTCATGCCGAGCGAGGGCCGCGCCGCCTCTTCGATCGGGGTGGTGCGCACCAGGATCAGCATCTTTTCGGCGACCTGCGCGGTCGAGGTCCATATTTTGCGGCCGGTGATCACGTAATGGTCGCCCTCGCGCACCGCGCGCGTCTTGAGGCGCGTCGTGTCGAGGCCGACATCGGGCTCGGTGACGGCAAAGCACGCCTTCTCGCGGCCGGCGATCAGCGGCGGCAGAAACCGGCGCTTCTGTTTGTCGCTGCCGAACACGACCACCGGGTGCAGGCCAAAGATGTTCATATGCACCGCCGAGGCGCCGGAAAACCCGGCGCCCGATTGCGCCACCGCCTGCATGACGATCGCCGCCTCGCTGATGCCGAGACCGCTGCCGCCGTATTCCTCCGGCATCGCCACCCCGAGCCAGCCGGCTTCCGCCATCGCCCGGTGGAACTCGTGCGGGAACCCGCCCGCCTCGTCCTTCTCGAGCCAGTAATCGTCGCCGAACCGCTGGCACAGCCGCGCCACCGCCTCGCGAATCTCGATCTGCTCGGGAGAGAGGGCGAAGGTCATTACGCCACCATAGGTCCGTAGTCGGTAGGGCGGATGAGCGAAGCGTGATCCGCCGCAGGTTGTCCCCCGCCGCCGGCCGGCTGGCCGAAGGTGCTGCGCTTTTCTGCCCTACACTATCGTGATTAGCGGCCGGCGAAACGACGCCCGCGTGACTATATTTTTAGGTAGACCGATTCCCGGAGCACACCCGTGCCGCTCGATATTGCCTACAGCGTCTGCCCGCATGATTGCCCGAGTTGCTGCGCGCTGGCGGTGGAGCGCATCGACGGCCTGCGGATCGGCCGGGTGCACGGCGCCGAGGGGCAGGGCTATACGCGGGGCGTGGTGTGCGCCAAGGTCGCGCGCTATGCCGATCGCCAGCATCATCCCGAGCGCCTCGCGGTGCCGTTGCGCCGGGTCGGCGAGAAGGGCGTGGGCCGCGAGGCGTTTGTGCCGATCTCGTGGGACGACGCGCTCGACGAAGTTGCCGAGCGGTTCGCCCTCGCGGCGCAGCGACATGGCTCCGAGACGGTGTGGCCGCACTATTACGCCGGTACGATGGGGCGGGTGCAGCGCGACGGGATCAACCGGCTGCGCCACGCGATGCGCTATTCGCGCCAGCATACGACGATCTGCACGGCCCTCTCCGATGCCGGCTGGCTTGCCGGGGTCGGCGTCAAGCGCGGCATCGACGGCCGCGAGATCGCCAAATCCGACCTCGTCATCGCCTGGGGAACCAACCCGGTCTCGACCCAGGTGAACGTGATGACCCACGTGGCGCAGGCGCGCAAGGAGCGCGGCGCCAAATTCGTCGTCGTCGATCCCTACCGCACCGCCTCGGCCGAGGCGGCCGACCTGCATCTGGCGCCGCTGCCCGGCACCGACGCCGCGCTCGCCTGCGCCGTCATGCACGTCCTGTTCCGCGACGGCTATGCCGACCGCGCCTATCTCGCGCGCCATACGGACGACCCCGCCGGCCTGAAAGCGCATCTCGCCACCCGCACGCCCGAGTGGGCCGCCCGGATCACCGGGCTGAGCGAAGCCGAGATCACCGATTTCGCGCATCTCTATGGGCGCATGAAGCGCAGCTATATCCGGCTTGGCTACGGCTTTTCGCGCCAGCGCAACGGCGCGATGCAGCTGTTCGCGGTCAGCTGCCTGCCGGCGGTGACCGGGGCGTGGCAGTACGAGGGCGGCGGCGCCAACTATTCGAACCACGGCATGCTGCCGCTCGACCTGCGGCTGATCGAGGGGCTGGACGTCGTCGATCCGGCGATCCGGGTGCTCGACCAGTCGCGGATCGGCCCGATCCTCACCGGTGACAAGCGCGACCTCGGCGGCGGCCCGCCGGTCACCGCGCTGCTGATCCAGAACACCAACCCGATGGTGGTGTCGCCCGATTCGGCCCTCGTCCACCGGGGGTTCCGCCGCGACGATCTGTTCGTCTGCGTGCACGAGCAGTTTCTGACCGACACGGCGGCGATGGCCGACATCGTGCTGCCGGCGACGACGTTTCTCGAACACGACGACATCTACACCGCCGGCGCCCACGCCTACCTTCAGATAGGCCGCGCCGTCGTGCCGCCCTATGCCGAGTGCCGCTCCAACCACGAGGTAATCTGCGGTCTCGCGAAACGGCTCGGGGCGCACCATCCCGGTTTCGCGATGACCGCGATGGAGCTGATCGAGCACACGTTGCGGGCGAGCGGGCTGCCGGGGCCGGAGGCGTTCGAGGAGGGCACTTGGCTCGATTGTCGGCCGAACTTCGAAAAGGAACATTTCCTCGACGGGTTCGGCCATCGCGACAGGCGCTTTCATTTCCGCGCCGACTGGGCGGCGATCGGGCCGCTGCATGCGGCGCTGCCCGCCTTCCCCGATCAGGTCGCGGCGATCGACGACGGCGATCCGGCGCGGCCGTTCCGTCTCGTACCGGCGCCGTCGCGCTCGTTTCTCAACACGACCTTCAACAACATCCCGGCCGGCATCGCCCGCGAGGGGCGGCCGACCGCGCTGGTCCACCCGGCGGCGATGGCCGAACTCGGCCTCGCGGACGGCGATCCCGTCCGCATCGGCAACGGCAAGGGCAGCGTCGTCGTGCACGCCCGCACCTTTGACGGGTTGCAGCGGCGGGTCGTCGTGATGGAGGGGCTGTGGCCGAACCATGCCTTTGTCGAGGGCGTCGGCATCAACCTGTTGACCAGCGCCGACCCCGGCCTGCCGAACGGCGGCGCGGTGTTTCACGACACGTCGGTGTGGCTGAGGCCGGTGTGAGATGCAGGTAAGTCCGTAGTCCCGGTGCAAGTCGGGACCGATCCTTCGGCATCTCGTTGGTGGATGAGTGGGTCCTGGCTTGCGCCGGACCGGGCGCCGCCGCCGCGCGGGTGGATGGCCATCGCCGTCTGATCTTCGCGCTTGATGCGAGCCGACCTGGGACCGGGCCTGCGGATTGAGGGCAAGACGTTCGAAGCGGCCGCCGCGCTTGGCGGGGTTCCGGTGGTGATCAGTAGGACCTCGGTTCACGCTGCATGGTGCCGATGGCTCGGCAAGCCCGACCGCGTTAATTCGGAATGAGTAAGCCTTCAGGAAAAACGCCAGCCGCACCCGATTTGGTAATCTATGTTACGTTTTTGCGCGGGGGTGCGTGATGATTGCCTCGCTTGAAAGCATTCTGGACATCCTTTGTTGTCCTAAATGTCATACCAGTTTGAATGCAAATCATCGGGCCAGATTGATTTGCAGAAATGTGGAGTGTGAGTTATCGCAAGCACCATTTTTAGAGGTGCGAGGGCAACCGGTATTGATAGATTTTGAAAACAGCATTGTCGATCGTGATGAACTCGAAGCGTCCGACTGCGCGTCTGCCAGCCAAAGAGACGACCTCGCTGATTCGCTGCGCTTCAAAATCTTTAATGCATTTCTAGGAAAAAATCGTGTTGCCGGCGAGATTGCTGCTAATTTTTCGTCTGATCTGAAGGGGCGCTTCCAAAGGCCACGTGTGCTCGTCGTCGGTGGGGGCGCGATCGGCGCTGGCATCGGTAAATTGTATGACGATCAGCATATAGAACTCATAGGAATCGATATATACCCCTCTCCGAATATTACGGTAATTGCTGATGGCCACAGCATTCCTTTGGCGGATAAATCTGTTGACGGTGTGTGGATTCAAGCGGTTTTAGAGCATGTCCTCGATCCACACCAGGTTGTGTCTGAAATATACCGAGTGTTAATACCTAACGGGTTGGTTTTTGCCGATACTCCATTTATGTGGCAGGTCCATGAAGGGGCCTACGATTTCACGAGATTTACGTTGAGCGGGCATCGATGGTTGTTTCGAGAATTTGATTTGCTTGATGCAGGGGTATCAATGGGGCCGACAACCGCAACGTTATTGGCAATTAGGTATTTTGTAAGGTCGCTATGCCGCAATGACAAGATAGCAACAGGAGTTCAAATGATGTTCTTTTGGGTTCGTTTTCTTGATCGATTCTGTCGAGGGCGACAAAGTGCGGATGCGGCGGCCGGTGTTTTCTTCTATGGTAAGAAATCAGAGTCCTCTATTGAGCCGGCAGATATCATAAAATTTTATCAAGCACAGAAGAAATTGAAAGAAAAACAGATTACCTTTGCCCACAGGCTTTGAAATGAGAGACAGTTGCGCCTAAATGCACCGCCTGCGGATGCTTGAGATGTAACCTCCGTTCATGAACTCGGCGAATCCGAGCAAGCACTCGCCCATACCTTTTAACGCCCATGCGGGATTTCCGATGGGCTCATGATGGCCGGCCACCGGAACGTGCTTCGCCGCTTCGCGCATCACCTCAATCGTTGGAACGGCCCCGGACAGCCCGTTATGGCCGGGCCGTCCGAAGCGCCTAGGGCGGAACGTAAAGGCGCTCCATCGTAGACCTCGCTTGCGCTACCATGGCGGAGGTGCCGGCTCGGTTGTCGCGCAAGCCGAGGCGGTCGAGGTGTGGCAGTATCTCCGGCCCTGGGTAAATCGTCCCGGCTTTGGCCGGGATTGCGGCGATGGTTGAGGCAAGAGCGTGAGCGATGAGGACCGTCAGCTTCCGGCCGGGGCGAAATCGGCCGAGGTCGAGGCGTTTCTGCGCGACCTGCGGCGGGCGCCGGCGGCGCGCCCGGCGGAGGGCCGCGGCCGGCTGATCTTCGCGCTCGACGCCACCGCCAGCCGCCAGCCGACCTGGGACCGCGCCTGCCGATTGCAGGGCGAGATGTTCGAGGCGACCGCCGCCCTCGGGGGCCTCGCCGTCAAGCTCGTCTATTACCGCGGCTTCGACGAGTGCAAGGCGAGCCGCTGGACGACTGATGCCGCCGAGCTGCATCGTGTGATGCGCCGGGTCTCGTGCGTCGGCGGCGAGACGCAGATCGAGCGGGTCCTCTCTTACGGGCTGGACGAGAGTGCCCGCGAGCGGGTCGGCGCGCTGGTCTTCGTCGGCGACGCGATGGAGGAGAATGTCGACCGGCTGTGCCGATTGGCCGGCGAACTCGGCCTCAAAGGCGTGCCGGTCTTCGTCTTTCACGAGGGCGACGACCCGGTCGCGGGGTGCGCCTTCCGCGAGATCGCGCGG
>DASUKH010000042.1:0-2860 GCA_036278835.1 Allostellaceae bacterium | reverse complement strand
CGGGGTCATCGACCCGGCCGACACCAGGCTGACCCTGGCGCTCGCGATCTCGGCCAGCCTCAATGCGCCGGTGGAGCCGACGCGCTTTGGCGTATTCCGGATGTAACCCCTTGTTCGGCAAGATCCTGATCGCCAATCGCGGTGAGATCGCCTGCCGGGTCATCCGCACGGCGCGCCGGCTCGGTATCGCGAGCGTCGCGGTCTATTCGGAAGCCGACCGGAACGCAATGCATGTCGACCTCGCCGACGAGGCATGGCCGATCGGGCCGGCGCCGGCGCGGCAGAGCTATCTGAACATCGGAGCGATCATCGAGGCCGCGCGCGGCAGTGGCGCCGAGGCGGTGCATCCCGGCTACGGCTTCCTGTCGGAAAACGCCGAGTTCGCCGAGGCCTGCGCCGAAGCCGGCCTCGTCTTTATCGGCCCGTCGCCGGCGGCGATCCGGGCGATGGGGTCGAAATCGGCGGCCAAGGCGCTGATGGAGAAAAGCGGCGTGCCGGTCGTCCCCGGCTATCACGGCGCGGCGCAGGACGACGCCACCCTGTGCGCCGAGGCAGAACGGACCGGGTTTCCGGTCATGATCAAGGCGTCCGCCGGCGGCGGCGGCCGCGGCATGCGGATCGTCCGCTCGACCGAGGAATTCCCCGCCGCGCTCGACGGCGCCCGCCGCGAGGCCAAGGGGGCGTTCGGCGATGACACGATGCTGATCGAGCGCTATCTCGAAAACCCGCGCCATATCGAGGTGCAGGTGTTCGGCGATACGCACGGCAATGTCGTCCACCTGTTCGAGCGCGACTGCTCGATCCAGCGCCGGCATCAGAAGGTCGTCGAGGAGGCGCCGGCGCCGGGCGTGGACCCGGCCCGGCGCGCCGCGCTCGGAGCGGCGGCGGTGGCCGCCGCGCGCGCCGTCTCCTATGTCGGGGCCGGCACCGTCGAATTCATCGTCGAGGGCGACGCCTTCTATTTCATGGAGATGAACACGAGGCTGCAGGTCGAGCACCCGGTCACCGAGGCAATCACCGGCACCGATCTTGTCGAATGGCAGCTGCGGGTCGCCGCCGGCGAACGCCTGCCGCTCTGCCAGGACGAGATCGCGCTCGCTGGCCACGCAATCGAGGTGCGGCTTTACGCCGAAAACCCGGCGCGCAGCTTCCTGCCGGCGACCGGCACCTTGCACGCCCTTCATCTGCCGTCGGGCGAGGGGGTGCGGGTCGATACCGGGGTGCGGCAGGGCGACCGGGTCACCCCGTTCTACGATCCAATGATCGCCAAGATCGTCGCCGCGGGTCCCGATCGTGAGACCGCCCGCGCCCGCCTCGCCCGCGCCCTCGCCGATACCGCGGCGGTCGGTCTCGCCACCAACCTGCAATTCCTCGCGCGGGTCGTCGCCGCCCCGGATTTCGCAGCCGGCCGCGTCGATACCGGCTTTATCGAGCGGCATGCGGCCTGTCTGCTGCCGGCGCCTGCCGCGGCGCCCGATTTCATCCTCACCGCCGCGGTCCTGCACGAGCTGGCGGCGGAGAGCGCGGCGGCGGTCGATCCGTGGAACCGCCGGGACGGCTGGCGGCCCAATCTGCCGCCGGCGCCGCGCGGTTTCCTGTTCGATGATGATGGCAACGCGCGTCCGGTATCGGCCATCGCCGAGGATGGCGGGTGGCGCCTCCGGCTCGGCGGTTCTTGCATTTGCGCCGCCGCCGAGAAGTTTGACGATGGCCGCCTGGCAGTGATCCTCGACGGCGCCCGGTCCAACGTCCGGGTCATCGAACAAGGCCAAACCCTCAGCGTGTTCGCCGCCGGCGCGATGTGGCAGCTCGGGCGGCGCGACCCGCTGGCGCCGCCCGCCGAGATCGACGAACATGCCGGCCGGCTCGCGGCGCCGATGCCGGGGCGGGTCGTGCAATTGCTCGCCGCCCCCGGCGACCGGGTGCGCCGCGGCCAGCCGCTGATCGTCGTCGAGGCGATGAAGATGGAGCACACGGTCGCTGCGCCGCGCGACGGCGTCGTCGCGGCGGTGCATTGCCGGCCGGGCGATCTCGTCGAGGAAGGCGCCGAGCTCGTCGCGCTCGCGGCGGAGGGCTGATGGCGCCGGACAATACCGCCGAAGCCGACGGTCCGCTGCATCTCTTAAAGATGGCGGTCGGGATCGCCGACATCGACGATCTGCGCCGGGTGCGGGCGGCGCGCATCGCGCAGCTCGGCGGCAGCTGGATCTATACCCGCAACCATCCCCGCCGCGCCGAGGCGGTGCTCGCCGGCGGTTCGCTCTATTGGGTGATCCGCGGCCAGATACGGGTGCGCCAGTCCATCGCCGGGTTCCGCGCCGAGCGCGACGACAAGGGCCGCGCCTATTGCCTGATCGCGGTCGAGCGCGAGCTGGTGCCGACCGTGTGGCGGGCGTGGCGGCCGTTCCAGGGCTGGCGCTATCTGCGCCCGGCCGATGCCCCGCCCGACTTGCGGCCGGGGCAGCCGGGCGATGGCGCCCAGCCCACCGCCAGCGAACCGATGCCGGCGCGGATGCAGGCGGAATTGCGGGCGCTCGGGCTGTTGTAGGCGCCGCGGCGGCGGACGCGTTTTTTCGCAGAAACCCCTGGACAGGGCCGGGGGCCGGCACTACCTTTGTCCTTCGTCGCGGGCCGCTTCCGGCCGGTGGCGATCCGGGTCCGGCGGAACGTGGCAACAGCCGCTCGCTCGCGGCACGGATAGTTGCGCCTTACGGCGCGCTTGTTGATTGACATTGTTGGTTAATGGAAGGGATGCGCGGGCGGCGGCGAGGGTTGTCGTTCGTTCGCGCGGGGCCGGTGTGGCTGAGAAGCTGTGCCGGTCTGGAGTGAGCGTTGTGAGGCCCTTTTGGGTTCGCTTCTC
>DASUKH010000041.1:0-11533 GCA_036278835.1 Allostellaceae bacterium | reverse complement strand
ACATGCTCGTCCTGCGTCATTTCGAAACCATAGGCTTTCGCATCGCCTCGCGTATCGTGTAGATACGGCGGGTCGCAATAGAACAGGGTCGATGCGCCGTCGTAGAGGCGGATGACCTCGGCCGCCGGCCGGTTTTCGATCTGGACGCGGAGCAGGCGCAGGGCGATTTCCGGCAGCGCCTCGACGCCGCCGAGCCAGCGCGAGATGACGCCGGACATGCCGGAACGGCTGGTGTCGCGGCAGTTCGCCCAACGGCCGAGGGTTGCCGTCTGCGCAAGGCCGGTGCGCGCCTGGCGGGCTCGGACATAAAACCGCCGCGCCCGCTCCATGCCGTCGAGGTCGGCGGTTTCGCCGACGACGGCCTTGTGGAACTCCTCGCGGGCGAACGGGGTCAGCGCGATCAGCCGGGCGAGTTCATCCGGCCATTCGCGCAGCACCCGGAAGAAATGGACGACCTCGCCGTCGATGTCGTTGTAGGTCTCGACCGGCGCCGGTATTCGGTTGAGCAAGACCGCCGCCGACCCGGCGAACGGCTCGCAATAGTGATGCGCGGCCGGCAACAGCGGCAGCAGCCAGTCGAGATGGTTAAATTTGCCGCCGTACCAGCCAAATATAATCCGGCGCCTGCGCGGCCGGGCGACCCCGATTCGGCCGTCCAAATCTTCCGGGTCGAGGTAAATCGGCGAGGGCAGCCGGCCGGACACTGATCGCCTCCCTTTTCGGACCCCGGATACACCCGGAATAGCGCACGCAGGCGCCAGCACTCCAAATTGTAGCGGCTGTCGCGTGCGGACGGGAGCGCCAATATACGACGCCAATGGTGAACAATTCAAGAACTGGAATGACAGAGCGTGAGCTGGGGCGGTAGAATCAGCCGGCTTGGCCCGCCATATCGGGGTCGGGACAGGAGGGAGAGCGTGAGCACAAGCGCTCAGGTCATCGACATGCGCCCCGGCGAGCCGGAATCGCCGGCGCGCTTTATCAATCGCGAGCTGTCGTGGCTGGCGTTCAACGAGCGGGTCGTCGCCGAGGCGGAAAACCGGCGGCATCCGCTGTTGGAGCGGCTGCGCTTCCTGTCGATCTCGGCGACCAACCTCGACGAGTTCTACATGGTGCGGGTCGCCGGCCTCAAGGGCCAGCACCTCGCCGGCATCAAGACCTTGAGCCAGGATGGGCTAACCCCGGCGCAGCAATTGGACGCGATCCGCGAGCGCGCCGGCACGCTCCTCGAAGCGCAGCAGATCAGCTGGCTGTCGCTGCGCACCGAATTGCGCGACGCCGGGGTCGCGGTGGTCGAGCCGACCGACCTCGAACCGGGCGACCGCGCCTGGCTCGAACAGCGCTTTATGGCCGACGTGTTTCCGGTACTGACGCCGCTGACGATGGACCCGGCGCATCCCTTCCCGTTTGTCGCCAATCGCGGGTTCGGGCTGGCCCTGCAGCTGGAGCGGGCGAGCGACGCAGTGCGGCTCAACGCGCTCCTGCTGGTGCCGCCATCGGTCGGCCGCTTCGTCCGCCTGCCCGGCACCCGCATCCGCTTTCTGCCGATCGAGCAGATGATCCAGCTTTTTCTCGACCAGTTGTTTCCCGGCTTTCTGGTGCAGGCGCAGGGCGTCTTCCGGGTATTGCGCGACAGCGAAGTGGAGATCGAGGAGGAGGCGGAGGACCTCGTGCGCCTGTTCGAGACGGCGCTGAAGCGGCGCCGGCGCGGCCACGTCATCCATCTCGATGTCGATGCGCGGATGCCGGCCGGGCTGCGCCGGTTCCTGACCGAGAAGCTCGACGCCGCGCCAGCCGACGTGTTCGAGACGCACGGATTGTTGGGTCTTGAGGAAACCGTCCAGCTGATCATCGCCGACGAGCGCCCCGATCTCGTCTTCACCCCCTATGCCGCCCGCTTCCCCGAGCGCATCCGCGATTTCGGCGGCGACTGCTTCGCCGCGATCCGCCAGAAGGACATCGTCGTCCACCACCCCTATGAGAGTTTCGACGTCGTTCTGCAATTCCTGCGCCAGGCGGCGCGCGACCCGGCGGTGGTTGCGATCAAGCAGACGCTCTACCGCACCAGCGAGGACAGCCCGATTGTCAAGGAATTGGCCGAGGCGGCCGAAGCCGGCAAATCGGTCACCGCGATGATCGAGTTGAAGGCGCGGTTCGACGAGGAGGCCAATATCCGCTGGGCGCACGAATTGGAGCGCGCCGGGGTGCAGGTCGTCTACGGCTTCCTGCAGTTGAAGACGCATGCCAAGGTGTCGCTGGTGGTGCGCCGCGAGGCCGGCGAGTTGCGCTCCTACGTGCATTTCGGCACCGGCAACTACCACCCGCATACCGCCAAGGTTTACACCGACCTGTCGTTCTTCACCTGCGACCCGGCCCTGGGGCGCGACGCGGCGCGGCTCTTCAATTTCATGACCGGCAACGCCCGCCCGGCGCAGCTCGAAAAGATCGCGATTGCGCCGATCGACCTGCGCGCCCGCCTCGCCGAGCTGATCGAGGCCGAGATCGCCAACGCTGCCGCCGGCAAGCCGGCGCAGATCTGGGCCAAGCTCAACGCGGTGGTCGACCCGGCGATCATCGACCTGCTCTACAAGGCCTCGCAGCTCGGCGTGTCGATCGACCTCGTGGTGCGCGGCATCTGCTGCCTGCGACCGGGGGTCCCTGGGATGTCGGACAATATCCGGGTCAAGAGCATCATCGGCCGGTTTTTGGAGCACGGCCGCATCGTCTGCTTCGGCAACGGCAACCGGCTGCCCTCCGACCAGGCAAAGGTGTTCATCAGCTCGGCCGACTGGATGCCGCGCAATTTCGACGGACGGGTCGAGGCGATGGTGCCGATCGAGAACCCGACAGTGCACCGGCAAATTCTCGACGAGATCATGGTGGCCAATCTGCGCGACACGCTGCAAAGCTGGATTCTGGCATCGGACGGCAGCTATCTGCGCGCCACCGCCGCGGAGGAGGGATTTTCCGCCCACACCTATTTCATGACCAACCCGAGCCTCTCCGGGCGCGGCAAGGCGCTGCGCCGCGGCGCCGGGCGGGCGGCCTCGCTGACCGCATTGCCGGGCGGGGCCGGGCGCTGATGCCGGACCATATCGCGGCAGCGCATCCGGGCCGCATCGCGGTCGTCGATGTCGGCTCCAATTCGCTGCGCCTTGTCGTGTTCGAGCGGTTGGGCGAGACCCTGTTGCCGCTCCTCAATGAGAAGGTCATGTGCGCGCTCGGCCGCGGCATCGCGGCGAGCGGCCGGCTCAACCCGGACGGCGTGGCGCTGGCCTTCGCCAATCTGCAGCGCTTCGTTGCGCTGGCGCGGGCGCTCGCGGTCGATCACCTCGCGGTGATCGCGACCTCGGCGGTACGCGAGGCGGCAGACGGGCTTGATTTCGCCGCCGAGGCCGAACGGCAATGCGGCGTTCCCGTGCGCATCGTCGATGGCGGCGAGGAGGCGCGCCTGTCGGCGGCCGGGGTGCTGGCGGGCATCCGCAATGCCGACGGCATCGTCGGCGACCTCGGCGGCGGCAGCGTCGAGCTGGTGCGGGTGGATGCCGCCCGCGAGCCGGCGATCGGCGCCGGGGTCAGCCTGCCATTGGGACCCCTGCGCCTCGCCGAACTCGCCGACGACCGCCCGGCGCTGACCCGGGCAATCGACCGCGCGATCGCCGACGCCGATGTGTTGCGCGAGGCGGCCGGGCGGGATTTTTACCTGGTCGGCGGCGCGTGGCGGGCGATCGCCCGGCTGCACATGGAGCAGACCCGCTATCCGCTGCACATCATCCACGAATACGCGATCCCGCGGCGGCCGGCCGAAGGGTTTCTCGATATCGTCGCCGGGCAGTCGCGGCATTCGCTCGAACGGATCGCCTCGATCGGCCGCAAGCGCCTCGAAACGGTGCCGCTCGGGGCGCTGATCCTCGGCCGGTTGATTGCCGCCGCACAGCCGGAGCGGGTCGTCTTCTCGGCCTTCGGATTGCGCGAGGGCTATGCTTACGGCCTGTTGGGCAGGCCGCCGGGGGGCGATGCGCTGATCGCCGCGGCCAGGGCGATCGCCGCCAGCCAGGGCCGCGCCGGCGGCGACGGCGACCGGCTGCAGCGCTGGGTCGCGCCGCTGTTCCCGCACGCCGGCGCGGCAGCGCGACGGCTGCACCGCGCCATATGCTGGCTCAGCGACATCGCCTGGACCGAGCACCCCGACTACCGCGCCGGGCAGGCCTTCGCGCGCAGCCTGACGATGCCGGTCGCACAGCTGACGCATCGGGAGCGGGTGTTTATCGCGCTTGCCCTGCATGCCCGCTATGGCGGCGCGGCCGACGACCCGGCCGTCGAAGCGGTGCGGCCACTGCTCGACCACGACGATGCCGCCGAGGCGCGCGCGCTCGGCCTCGCCTTGCGCCTCGCCTACACGCTGTCGGGCGGCGCCCTCGATTTGCTCGACGAGGTGACGCTCCACCGCGACGCCGAGGGGATCGTGCTCGACCTGCCGCCCTCCGGCAGCCTGTTTCTCGGCGAGGCGGTCGAGCGCCGGCTCGCCGCGCTCGGGCGCGCGCTCGGCCACCCGGCGCGTCGCGAGCGCCGCCGCGCCCCCGATCCGGCCCTCGCCTGAACGCCGACGGCAACCGTTCGTCGTTGCGCTCCCCCGCTTCTTCGATGATATACCCCGATCAGAATAGCGGGAGCAGGGCGATGGATTTACGCTTCACCGCCGAGGAAGAAGCATTTCGCGACGAGGTGCGCGGCTTTATCCGCGACAATTTGCCGGGCGAGATCGCCGAACGGCTGAACGCCGGGCATCCGCCGCGCAAAGAGGAAACCGTCGCCTGGCAGCGCATCCTGAACAAGCGGCATTGGGCCGCCTATACTTGGCCGAAAGAATGGGGCGGCCCCGGCTGGTCGGCGGTGCAGCGGATGATCTTTCTGGAGGAAATCCAGAGCTACCCGGCCCCCGAGGTCAACCCGTTCAACATCACGATGCTGGGGCCAGTGCTGATCCAGTTCGGCACCAAGGAGCAGAAATCGCGCATCCTGCCGCGCGCCGCCAATCTCGACGACTGGTGGTGCCAGGGATTTTCCGAGCCGGGCGCCGGCTCCGATCTTGCCGCGCTGAAAACCGCGGCAAAGCGCGACGGCGATCATTACGTCGTCAACGGCCAGAAAATCTGGACTTCCACCGCGCATCAGGCCGATTGGTGCTTCCTCCTGGTGCGCACCAACCCGCAAGCGGAGAAAAAACAGCAGGGCATCTCGTTCCTGCTGCTCGACATGAAGACCCCCGGCATCACGGTGCGGCCGATCATCTCGATCGACGGCAGCCATCACCTGAACGAAGTGTTCTTCGACGACGTGCGGGTGCCGGCGTCGCAGCTGGTCGGCGAAGAAAACCGCGGCTGGGACGTCGCGAAATTCCTGCTTGGCAACGAGCGCACCGGCATCGCCCGGCTCGGCAAGTCAAAGGAGCGGGTCAAGTTCGCCAGGGAAAAGGCCAGGGATTTGCGCGAGAGCGGCCGGCCGCTCGCCGAGGACCCTGAGTTCCGCCGCCGCATCGCGCAGCTCGAAACCGAGATCAGGGCCTTGGAGATCACCCAGCTGCGCGTCGCCTCTGCCTATGACAAAGAGGGCGGCTACCGCCCGGACCCGCTCTCGTCAGTGCTAAAAATGAAGGGCACCGAATTGTTGCAGGCGACGACCGAGCTGGCGATGGATGTCGGGGGGCCGTTGGCGATGCCCGACTGGGCCGACGAGTTGGAGGCGCTCAGCAACGAGCCGGAGGTGGGGCCGGTGTGGGCCACCGAGGCGACCCGCTCCTATCTCTTCCTGCGCGCCGCCTCGATCTACGGCGGCACCAACGAGATCATGAAAAACATCGTCGCGAAGGCGGTGCTGGGGCTGTGACAGTGGATTGAGTGTCATCCCGGGGCGGCCCGCAGGGCCGAACCCGGAACCATATTCCAGAGGCCCGTGCGCATGGGTTCGGGGTTCGCCACTGCGCGACGCCCCGGAATGACATCGCTCACGGCGGAAAGGCACGTTCCGGATGGATTTCGACCTGACCGACGAACAGCGGCTGTTGCGTGACAGCGTCGAGCGGCTGCTCGCCGACCGCTACACGTTCGAAAAGCGCCGCGCCTATCTCGCCGAGCCGGACGGCTGGAGCCGCGAATTGTGGTCGCAATATGCCGAACTGGGCCTGCTCGGCCTGCCCTTCGCCGAGGAATATGGCGGGTTCGGCGGCGGCGGCATCGAGACGATGCTGGTCATGGAAGCGTTCGGCGGCGCGCTCGCCCTGGAACCGTATTTCGCGACGGTCGTGCTGGCCGGGACCGCCTTGCGCCTTGCCGGCAACCCGGCGCAGCAACAGGAGTTGCTGCCGGCGGTTGCCGAAGGGGGATTGCGGCTGGCCGTCGCGTATGGCGAGCGGCAGGCGCGCTACGATTTGTTCGATATCGAGACACGCGCCGCGCGCAAGGGCGGCGGCTGGGTGCTCGACGGGGCGAAGAGCGTCGTGCTGCATGGCGACGGCGCCGACAGGCTGATCGTCAGCGCCCGCACCGCCGGCAGGCGCGACGACCGTGACGGCATCACCCTGTTTCTCGTCGATGCCGGCGCCGGCGGGGTGGCGCGGCGCGCCTACCGGCTGCGCGACGGCACCGGCGCCGCCGAGATCGCCCTGAGCGGGGTCGAAGTCGATGCCGATGCGGTGCTCGGCGAGACCGACCAGGGCTTCCCGGTCGTCGAGCGGGTGGTCGAGGCGGGCATCGCGGCGCTCGCTGCCGAGGCGGTCGGCGCGATGGCCGCGATGCAGGCGATGACACTCGAATACCTGAAGACCCGTCAGCAATTCGGGCAGCCGATCGGCCGCAACCAGGCCCTCCAGCATCGCGCCAGTGAGATGTACATGGCGCTCGAACAGGGCCGCAGCCTGGCAATGCTGGCGGCGATGTCGCTCGACGAGGCGGACCCGGCCGAGCGCGCCCGCTCCCTCGCCACCGTCAAGGTCGGGGTCGGGCAGGCGGCGCGCTTTCTCTCGCAAAACGCAGTGCAACTGCACGGCGGCATCGGTATGACCGAGGAATACGCGGTCGGCCACTATTTCCGCCGCTGCATGGTCATCGAGCACACTTTCGGCGACACCGCCCACCACCTGTCGCGCCTCGCGCGTTTGCAGGAATGACTTGACCGGGTACGGCGCCGACGAGCCGGCGACCATCGACAACCGCGCCTTCGTGCTGATCCTGCAGCACCCGCAGGAGCGGCGTGAGCCGCGCGCGACGGCGCCGCTGATCCCGGCGACATTGCGCCGGGCCCGCCTCGCTTCCGGGCTGTCGTGGCCGAACCTCGCCGCGGCCTTGGGCGGCCCGGCCGAGCCGCGGCGCTGGGCGGCAGTCTATCTCGGCTCGGCCAAGCCGGCGGCGCTGGCGGTGGAGCGCCAGATCGTCGCGCTCGGCCGCGCCGGCGCGCCGATCGCCGACACGCCGGCGGTACTGGCCGGCCTCGACGGCATCGTGCTGCTCGACGGCACCTGGAGCCAGGCGAAGACGCTGTGGTGGCGCAATCCGTGGCTCTTGAAGCTGCACCGGCTGGTGTTGAACCCGCCGCGCCCGGCGCGCCTCGGCCGGCTGCGCCGCGAGCCGCGCCGCGAGGCCCTGTCAACGCTCGAGGCGGCGGCGCTGGTGCTGCGCCATCTCGAAGCCGGGCCGGAGACGGCGGACGCGCTGCTGGCCGCCCTCGACCGGCTGATCGCGGCGCAATCCCCGACCCACGGCGCGGCCGGCGGATAGCGCGGCAGCGTCGGGCGGCAGCGGCTCAGCGCGGCGGGGCGGCCGGCCGGCCGGCGAAGATCGCCGCGGCGTCGGCGGCGAGCGCGGCGCGCGATTGCGGGCGCATATACATCATGTGCCCGCCCTCATAGACGCGCAGCCGGATTTGCGCCCGGACCGGCTCGGGCAGCGCCAGCTGGTCGATCAGCCAGCGCGAGCCGAGAAACGGGGTCACCAGATCGTAGCGGCCGTTGGCGATCAGCACGCGGGTCGCCGGGTGCAGCAGCAGCGTCTGCTGCAATGAGGTCAATGCCAGCCCGAGGCCCCGCTCGCCACGGCTCGCCGCGTCCCAATCCCATTGCTGCGACACCTTGCGGTCGAGCGCCCGGTAGGGCCGCTCGGTATGGTAGTCGAGCCAGTCGTTCAGATAGCGTTCGAAGGCCATCGTATAGGCGGCGGTCGCCGGCACCAGCACCGGATCGCCGGCCCGGTCGTGTTCCGGGTCGGCGCCGCCGGGCCGGCTCACGGTGCCGTCGTAGAGGCTGAGGATGCGGTGCTCGCGGCTGCGCAATTCGCGGGCAAAGGTGTCGTTTGACACCCGCCCGCGGGCGCGCCGCACGATCTCGGCCGGCAGGCCGGTCAGTTGCGCCACGCGAGCGATGAACGGGTCGTCGGGCGCCGGTATCCCGGCCATATGGGCGAGGCCGACGAGATAATCCGATAGGGCGAACCGCGCCGCCGCCGCCGCGGCCTCCTCGGCCTTGCCGGTGCCGGACAGCGCCGCCGCAACGGCGGCATAGCTCGGCAATTCGATCGCCGGCGCCAACTCGTTGCCGATATCAGGCTGGTGCAGCATCGAGGCGTCGAGTGCCGGCGAGATCAGGACGAGGCCGCTGACCGTGATGCCGACATCGTGTTCGAGGGTGTGCGCCAATGCGGCGGCGCGCAGCCCGCCATAGCTTTCGCCGACGAGGTAGATCGGCGCAGCCCAACGGCGGTGGCGGTCGAGCCAGCGGCGGACGACAGCCGACAGCGAATCGAGATCGGCCTCGACATTCCAGAACGCCTTCCCCGGATTGTCGCCCTTGCCGAGCGCCCGGCTGAAGCCGGTGCCGACCGGATCGACAAAGACAAGATCGGTGAAGGCGAGCCAGCTCGACGGGTTGTCGGTCAGCCGGTAGGGCGGCGGCGGCACCGTGCCGGTCGGCGGCGTCTCGAGAATGCGCGGGCCGATCGCCCCCAGATGCAGAAACACCGAGGCGGCGCCGGGACCGCCGTTGAACACGAAGGCGACCGGGCGCTCGGTTCCGGCCGGCCGCTCGGCGATATAGGAGACGGTGAAGATTGAAGCGGCCGGCTCGCCCTTCTCGGTGGTCAATCCGATCGGCTCGGCGACCGCACGGTAGTCAAGCGACCGGCCGGGCAGCGCCAAGGTATGCCGGGTCTCAACCCGCCCCGGCAGCCGGTCGGCTTCGGCGGGCGCATGGACCGCGCCCGCACTGGAAGACGCTGCCGCCGCGTGGCCCTTCTCCGCCGCGCCCGCCCTGCCCGGCATCAGGACGAGGGCAATCAGCAGCAGCGCGAGCCAGCAGCGGGCAACTGCGCCTTGCAACGCCCCGGAGTGGCATTCCGGCGAAGAGGAACACCTCTCATCGTCATGGCCGGGCTTGTCCCGGCCATCCACGCGACGCCGCATAGATCGCGCCGGTTCCCGTGGATGCCCGGCACAAGGCCGGGCATGACGACTCTGATGTGGCCCGTCAAACTCGGGCATGCGCCTAGCCAACGCGGCCGGCCCGGCAGCAGCGGCGCAAAATTATCCGCATTTCGAATAGTCGCAGCTGGTGCACTGGTCGCAATCTTCGAGGCGCAATAGCGCCGCCTCGCCGCATTTCGGGCATTGCCTGAGGCGGGTTCCGGCGAGGCCCGGCCCCGGTGCGGGCGTCGGCTCGGGCGCGAGATTGATCACCTTCGCCTCCGCGATCCGGTCGCGGGCGCCCTGCTTCGGCGGCAGAAAGCCGATCTCGATCATGTGGCGCTCGATCGCGTCGCCGATCGCCGCGAGCAGCGAGGGCACGTAGCGGCCCTCCATCCAGGCGCCGCCGCGCGGGTCGAACACCGCCTTCATCTCCTCGACGACAAACGACACGTCACCGCCGCGCCGGAACACCGCGCTGATCATCCGGGTGAGCGCCACCGTCCACGCGTAATGCTCCATGTTCTTCGAGTTGATGAAAATCTCGAACGGACGCCGGCGGCCGTCCTGCACGATATCGTTCAGCGTGATGTAGAGCGCGTGCTCGCTGTCGGGCCAGCGCACCTTGTAGGTCTGGCCGGGCAAGGCTTCGGGGCGCGACAGGGGCTGCGTCATATAGACGACGCCGCCCGCTTCGTACACGTCGGCCGGGCGGGAGGGCGCCGCCGCCGTCGGCGCCGGCAGCGGCAGTTCGGCCTGGCGCGGCGCGGCGGCGGCCGGCATCTCCGGGCGCGCTTCGAGCACGGCGCCGGTGATCTCGTTCGGCCGATAAGTCGTGCAGCCCTTGCAGCCGAGCGCATAGGCCTGCGCGTACACATCCTTGAAGCTGTCGAACGGGATGTCGGCCGGGACATTGATCGTCTTCGAGATCGAGCTGTCGATATGGCGCTGCGCCGCCGCCTGCATGACGAGATGGTCCTGCGGCAGGAGGCTCTGCGCATCGACGAAATATTCGGGCAATGGCGCCGTCTCGCCTCGGAGCCGGCGGAAGGCGCGATAGGCGTAGTCGGTCACCTCCTCCTCCTGCCTCGAGCCGTCCGGCATCAGCACGTTGCGCGTGTAGCGGAAGCTGAACACCGGCTCGATGCCGGAGGAAACGTTGTCGGCGAGCAGCGAGATCGTGCCGGTCGGCGCCACCGCCGACAAATGCGAATTGCGGATACCGTGCTTGGCGATCGCCTCGCGAATATCGGCATCGAGCGCCGCGACGGTCTGGCCGGCGAGGTATTTGTTCCGGTCGAACAGCGGGAAGGCGCCCTTTTCAGCGGCCAGCGCCGCGGAGGCGAGATAGGCGGCGCGTTCGATCGTGGCGAGCCAGCTTTCCGTCGCCGCCACCGCCTCGGGCGACCCGTAGCGCAGACCGCACATGATCAGCGCATCGGCGAGGCCTGTCACCCCGAGGCCGATGCGCCGCTTGTTCTTCGCCTCCTCCTGCTGCTGCGCGAGCGGGAAGCGCGAGACGTCGATGACGTTGTCGAGGAGCCGCACTGCATCGGGGACGATCCGCCCCAGCCGGTCGCGGTCGAGCCGGGCCTGCGGGGTAAACGGGTCGGAGACAAACCGCGCCAGATTGATGGAGCCGAGGAGGCACGCGCCATAAGGCGGCAGCGGTTCCTCGCCGCACGGGTTGGTCGCCCGTATCTGCTCGCAATACCAGAGGTTGTTGCGGCGGTTGATGCGGTCGATGAAGATGACGCCCGGTTCGGCATAGGCGTAGGTCGCGCGCATGATCTTGTCCCACAGCTCGCGCGCCGCGACGACCTTGGCGACCGTCCGGCTCTCGCCGGGGCCGCCGAACGCCAGCTGCCACGGCGCGTCTTCGGCGACCGCCTGCATAAAGGCGTCGCTGACCAGCACCGACAGGTTGAACATCCGCAGCCGGCCGGGCTCGCGCTTCGCCTCGATAAAGGCCTCGATGTCGGGGTGGTCGCACGCCAGGGTCGCCATCATCGCGCCGCGGCGATAGCCGGCCGACATGATCGTGCGGCACATCGCATCCCACACGTCCATGAAGGAGAGCGGCCCC
>DASUKH010000040.1:0-4361 GCA_036278835.1 Allostellaceae bacterium | reverse complement strand
GAGCAGCGCGAGCCGGAGGGGGCCGGGGGCCGAAAGCCCTCCGGCCCCGGCACGCCCCTCCACCATGCTGCGCATGGTCCCCCTCCCCAGCAAAGCGGGGGAGGAACTTGACGGTGCGCCGATCCTGGCCAAATTGATCCTCCCCCGCAAAGCGGGGGAGGTGGCGAGCAGCGCGAGCCGGAGGGGGCCGGGGGCCGAAAGCCCTCCGGCCTCGGCATGCCCCTCCACCATGCTTCGCATGGTCCTCCTCCACCGCTAAAGCGGGGGAGGAACTCGGCTGGCGGCGGCGTCCAAACCTTCGCTTTCGCCAAAAAGAAAACCCGCCGGCGCGAGGCCGGCGGGTTTGCCGTGAGAGATGGCAGGCGGGTTAGAACTTCACTGTCGCCTGGCCGATCATCATGTCCAGGTCGCCGTGCAGGCCGGCATTGGTCAACCGGTGCCCGTGCACCCACTCAATACCGACATCGACGAACGACACCGGGCTGTAGATTAGGTTAACGTGGGTCAGCAACAGCTCCTTGTTGGCCGCCCAGCAGTTCTCGTTGGCGAGGCAGGGGCCGCCGGCGGCGAGCAGACTGGATGGCATTTCTTTCCGCTCGATGCTGCCGTCGATGTTGGAGCGCAGCTGCGGCGCCCACCAGTGTACGTAACCGAGATTAGCCGCCCAGCCGTGGTTCTGGGTTATCAGCACGGCGGCGGCGGCAGTCGGGGTGCTGGGGAGCGCGAGAATGTTGCTGCTCAGATCATAAGTGTCGGAACCATTGAAGTAGCGCAGCATGCCAACGCCGCCCTGGAAGCCGTAGACGACGTCATCCTTGCTCCAACCGAACCAGCCTGGCTTGAAATCGCCCGAGACCGCGCCGCCGTAACCGACGAAGGTGCGCGAGATGAAGCGGCCGTCATTGACTTCGTCGTTGGTCATCACCCCGCGGATGCTGAAATGGCCCCAGGGCTGATGCCAATCGAGCCGCGCGACCACGTCGGGGAAAGAGTTTTTGGTCGGATTGATGCCGCCGACCAGGGTGCCGGTCGAGGTGTTGTCGATCGCGCCGGCGGCGCTCAGCAGAGTCGTGTCGGGCGCTTCGATCGCGGCCGAGGCGACGATGCCGTTATACCCCTTCCAACTATAGCGCACCTGCGGCGGGCGCACCGTACCGCTCGACCCGACATCGCCACCGAAGTCGAGGGTCGTGATGTGCGAGGCGAGGTCGTTGAACGTCGAATAGTCCTGACCGACCAGCCACGGGCCGAGGGTGCCGTAGGCGAGGCGCAAACGCGGGGTAAGGCTGTCCGGCACATGCAGCACGCCCGACTTGCCCCCGCCGGCGAAGTCGAACTCCACCACGGTGCCGGCCGGCCCGAACGGAGTCGGGGTGCGGGTCTCGACGCGCAACCGCGACTCACGGACGTTCATGCCGAAATTGCCGCCGCTGCGCGCGTGGTTACGCTGCTCGACGGAGCTCGGCGCATTGGAGAGCGGGGTGGTCAGCAGCACGCCGTTCTCGCCGATCGTGTTGTTCGGCTCGCCGGTGATGCCGTTGCCGGCGGCAGCGCCCTGGAAGAAATAGTCGATGCTCAACCGCGCGAACCCGCTGATCGCCATCGACGTGTCGGTGCCCGGGATCAGGAATGACCGCGGGAAGCTGCCGGCCAAGACCGGCGCACCCCTGGCCCCCGGCGCGGCGGCGACCTGCGCCAGCTGATCGACCCGCTGCTGAAGGAGCTGCTGATTGGCGCGCAGGTCCGACAGCTCGTCGGCTCTGGCCGCCGTCGGGCCCGACAGCAGCGCCACGACGGCGGTCATCCCGCCGAGTGCCGCCAGAGTGGCGATGCTACGCTTTCTGGTCATTGCTCCCCCAAACGCTGCGAAGTTGCGGTCTCGTCCCAGCGCCGCCGCATGGCGGGCCGGGAATGGCCATCGATAGTGTCGCCCGATGATATTGCGCGCGGCGCGTTGATCAAGCGCGCTCTATTCGCTTCGTGGTGTTTTCGTCTCAGGCGTGGCGAGAGTGCAACATAATTCCGTAGCAGGTCGAACTTGGCGGGCTCGACCGAGCCGTCGCCAGCCCCGCCCACGGTCGCCCATGCGTCGAGCGAACCTCCTTGCGTTACCCATGTCGCCGCCCCTGCGACGGCCGGAGCCCACGCGTCCGCTTCCCTGCGCCAAGATGCGGATACCGGCCTTCGCCGGTATGACGGAAGGAGGGGCGCACGCCGGCGGGACGCCGGCGGTCCGCCCTCGGCGTCAGAACCGGAAGCCGAGGCGGGCGCCGGCGCTGGTAATGCCGGCGTTGCGCGGCGCCAGGTTGGCGTTCGAGATGTGGTCGAGGATCGCCGAGACGCTGATGGTTGGGGTCAGGCGATAGCCGAGCTCGGCGCTTTCGCGGAACAGGATGCGCGACCCGAGGAGCTTGCGGCCGGGCGGCGCGCCCGATGTCAGATAACCGTCATGCACCGCGCCGCCGAGGCTGCCGGCGAGGAACACCCTGGGGGCGAACCCAAAGAGGTCTTGCAGGCTCGCTTCCCAGGTCAGGCCAAAATAGCCGTCGCTGGTATTGCCGGCAGTATTGATGTCGGCGCCGATATGCGGTCGCGGCGCGCCGATAATTCGCAGGAAATCGGGCGAGGTGAACAGGATTTCGACATTAACGTCGGCGCCGCTTTCGACGTGGTGCGTCAGAAATCCGACATCGTGCGCGAGGAGGCCGAGCTTGACCTCGTCCACGAACCCGGACTGCGCCGCCGCCGGGCCGGGGGTCATCGCCGCCCCGGCCGCAAAAAAGGCCGCCGCGACGGCAGTGCGCCAAGCGATCATCTCTGTCCTGCCATCCCCCGATGCGCGCGCCCAGCCGCCGCAATGCGCGCAGAAATTATCCCGCGCCGACGCGGTTTGCCAGCGGGTTCGCTACGGGTTTTGCCGGCGGGGGTGTACGTTTCTCCGGAAGGCCGCGGCTCGGCCGCCGCTTCAGGACGAGGCCCGCATGGAGCGAGGGGGAAATAGAAGCGCTGCGTTTTGGCAGGATCCTCAAGCCGGGATTGCCGGTGCGGCCCGCCATGGGCCGAATCGTTTTGTCTTCCCCGGTCCAAGCGGGTATCGTTCGGCCGCGAGTCTTTGAGGCGGTCGCGTTGAGGCCGGTCGCGCCGGCGGTTCGCCCGGTGCGCTCCCTCCGACGGCATTGCCGGGCCGTGCGCGACGCCTCTTGTCACACCGCAATTCGATGGGGTGTCCCATCCATGTTCAGCCGGAAACGACCCGATACAGAGGATCGCAAGATGTCGGATGCGCCTGACGATCTCGGTATTCCGATGAAGCCGTCGCGCCCGCAGCCGCAGGCCGGGAATGTGGCGCCGCTGAGCCGCGCCCCGATTCTGCCCGGCCAGCGCGCGCCCGAGGCGGCCAGGCCGGTCGCCGAGCCGGCGCGGCCGGGCGATTCGCCGGTCCGGCCCGGCGCGATGGGCATCGGCGCCGCGCCGCGCCGGCCGGATGCCGAGGCGCGCAGGCTGATCGTCGGGCGCGACATCTCGCTGTCGGGCGAGATCAACTCCTGCGACAAGATGATCATCGAGGGCAGCGTCGAGGCCAATTTGCAGAATTGCAACGAGGTCGACATCGCCGAGTCGGGGCTGTTCAAGGGCTCGGCGACGGTCGAGGAGGCCGAGGTGCGCGGCCGCTTCGAGGGCAATCTGACCGTTCGTCGGCGGCTCTTGATCCGCGCCTCCGGCCGGGTATCCGGCACGATCCGCTACGGCCAGATCGAGATCGAATGCGGCGGTCGCATTGCCGGCGATGTCCAGGCGCAGGCCGCGGAAGACCTCGGACAGGAGGCGGGCGCCCGCGCCGCATCCTGAGCGCGCCGCGCGCGGCGGCGCCTGCGGGTTTTACGGTCGCGGTGCGCAGCGGGTGGAGCACACCGACGTCCTGATCGTCGGCGCCGGCGGGGCCGGCATGATGGCGGCGGTTGCCGCGGCGCGCGCCGGTGCCGGACGGGTGTTACTGGCCGACAAGAGCCTCGTCGGCCGCGGCGGCGCGACGATCATGGCGCAAATGACGGTGGCGGCGGCGCTCGGCGAGGAATGCCCCGACGATTGGGCGGCGCATCTCGAGGATACGCTCGCCGCCGGGCGCGGGCTGTGCGATGAGCCGCTCGCCGCGATCCTTTGCCGCGAAGCACCGGCCCGTATTCGCGAACTCGGTGATTGGCGGGTCGGGTGGGCGCGCCGCGCCGACGGCCGCATCGCCCAGGTCAGCGCGCCCGGCCATCGGCGGCCGCGCTGCTGCTACGTCGATTTTCTCAATACCGGCCCTGCCGTTGCCGCCACGCTGCGGCGTCAGGTCGGGCGGATCGCGGCGGTGCGCCGGG
>DASUKH010000039.1:0-2043 GCA_036278835.1 Allostellaceae bacterium | reverse complement strand
TGGGATGCGGCGCGACGCTTCGACCGCGGCAAGGTGATGACCCACGACGACCTCGACTCCGGCAAGGAGTTCGGCCGCTATCTCGATGTCGATGGCGACGGCATCCCGTACCGCACCCTGCCCGGCACCCACCCGACCCGCGGCGCCTTTTTCACCCGCGGCACGACCAAGGACCGCTTCGCCCGCTACACCGAGGAAGGCCCGGCCTACGTCGATAACGTGCAGCGACTGCTGCGCAAGTTCGAGACGGCGAAGGCGCTGGTGCCGCGGCCGGTCAGGCGCGAGGCGAAGGAGCCGGCGAAATACGGCGCGATCTATTTCGGCTCGTCATCGCTGGCGATGGAGGAGGCGCTCGAAACCTTCGAGGCGCGCGGCATCCATCTCGACACGCTGCGCATCCGCGCCTTCCCGTTCCACGACGACGTCGTTGATTTTATCGGCAACCACGAGCGGGTGTTCGTCATCGAGCAGAACCGCGACAAGCAGATGCGCACCCTGTTGACGACCGAGTTGGAGATCGACCCGGCGCGCCTCGTGCCAATCCTGCATTATGACGGCACGCCGATCACCGCCCGGTTCATCGTCAAGTCGATCGCCGACATCCTTGACGTCGTGACGTTGGCGCCGTTGCGGAAAGCGCTTCCATAAGTATTTAACCACGGAGACGCGGAGATCACAGAGTACTTCTCAAGGTACCGCATCCCCGGCGAAAGCCGGGGTCCACTCCTCGGCGCCGCCGCTGGATAGGTGGATCCCGGCTTTCGCCGGGAATGCGGAATGGTGGTTGGCTCCGTGCCCTCCGTGTCTCCGTGGTGATTTATCCCTGTTGAGGTCCCGATGACCTATATCGCCAAGCCGAAGCTGCATCACCCGAAGCTGCCGACCAACGCGCTCGGATTTACCCATCGCGATTACGAGGGAACCGTTTCGACCCTGTGCGCCGGGTGCGGGCACGATTCGATCAGTGCCGCGATCATTCAGGCCTGCTTCGAGCTGGCGTTGCCGCCGCACCGCATCGCCAAATTGTCGGGGATCGGCTGCTCGTCGAAGACGCCGACCTATTTCCTCGGGCAGTCGCACGGCTTTAACAGTGTGCACGGCCGCATGCCGAGCGTCCTGACCGGCGCCAATCTCGCCAACCGCGATCTCGTCTATCTCGGCGTGTCGGGCGACGGCGACTCGGCCTCGATCGGTCTTGGCCAGTTCGCCCATTGCCTGCGCCGCGGCGTCGATATGCTCTACATCGTCGAGAACAACGGCGTGTACGGGCTGACCAAGGGGCAGTTCTCGGCGACGGCCGACAAGGGATCGAAGGCGAAGCGCGGCGCCGTCAACAGCGATTCGCCGATCGATCTCGTGTCGATGGCGTTGCAGCTCGGCGCTTCGTTTGTCGCGCGCAGCTTCTCCGGCGACAAAACGCAGCTGGTGCCGCTGATTAAGGCGGCGATCCAGCACAAGGGCGCCGCCTTTCTCGACGTGGTCTCGCCCTGCGTCGCGTTCAACAACCACCCCGGTTCGACCAAGAGCTTCGATTACGTGCGCGAGCACAACGAGGCGGTCAACATGCTCGACTTCATCACCGGCCGCGAGCCGATCACCGCCGATTATGCGCCGGGCACGGTCGAAACCGTCGTGCAGCACGATGGTTCGGTGCTGCGCCTCAGAAAGCTGGAGCCGGATTACGACCCGACCGACCGGGTCGCGGCGCTCGATTACCTGCAGCGGCGCCATGCGGCTGGCGAGGTCGTCACCGGCCTCCTATTCGTCGAGGCGGAGCACGGCGACCTGCACGAGTTCCTCGAAACCGTCGAGGCGCCGCTCAACGGCCTCGACGAGACGGCGCTGTGCCCCGGCCCGGAGGCGCTCGCCCGCTACAACGCCGCCCACCGCTGAGTTGCGCGGTCAGCCGCCGAGAAGCGGCGGCCGGCGGTCGGCCCAGGGGCGCGCCGCCTCGAACAAGGCGGCGGCGTGCAGCAGGCCGGCATCGCCGAGATGCGGGCCGATCAGCTGCAATCCGATCGGCAGCCCGTCGGACCCAAAGCC
>DASUKH010000038.1:0-3597 GCA_036278835.1 Allostellaceae bacterium | reverse complement strand
TTTTTCGCAAATATGGTTTGGCCTCGCGGGTTGGCAAGTCGCCGTCGCTCATGGGGAGGCGTGCATACGTGATCACGGCGGCGCGGCCGCGGTCATTCCCAATCTAAGAACGCCGCGCCGCGGTGACGATCAGTGCGATGTAGATGGCCGGCGCCGGCGGCGCCGCGACGATCCCGAGCGCCACCATGCAGTCAAGGAATACCAGCCGCTCGCCCGGCAAGGGGGCGGCGCTATTGGGGAGGAGTTGCGCCCGTTATCTGCCAAGGGATTGCTGCTGCTGGTTGCCTGACTGGAGTCCAACCGACCAGTGGGCATTAACGCGCGCCGCTTGCGGAGGCTTTGCCCAACAATTCGTCTTCGAGGGCTCGGACGCAGTACGCGAACCCAGGATCCGTGGACACCGGCTCTGCGGTGTATTGCAACGGACGGTGTTCACGGTTCGGATGGGCCGTTCCGGAATGACCCCCGCTTCTGGGTAACGCCGCTTCCTGGGGAGGGCGGAGATGCGGTCAGGGGAGCAAGATGCCCGCGTTCCGGCTATCGGAACTCAGCCGCCGCAGAGCCGTGAGAGCCGCCTCGGCGCAGGCGTCCGGCTCTTCGAGCTGCAAAAGGTGGCTGGTGCCCGGGATGGCGCGGTAATCGAAGCCGCCTTCTTCGGCGAGCGCTCGGTTCGAGAGGGCGGTGGCGGCGGGAAACGGACAATCCGGGTCGGCGCCGATCAGCGCCACCGGCACCGCAACATCGGCGCGGCGCGGCCACAGGCCGAGGCCGATCCCGTCGAGGTACATCTTCGCTTCCAATTCGCGCGGGCAGGCGAGGGAAAAACCGTCGCCCTCCCGCCGCAATACCGCGCGCGCCATCGCCGTCGCCGCCCCCGCCGCCCAGCGCCGGCCCGAGCGGGTCGCGGCGTAATCGGCCGCCAGTTCGGCGGGATCGTCGAAATACCGGCGGCGGCTTTCGGCCCAGCCCGCCAGTTTGTGCTCGTAGGCGAGCATCGCCGCGTGCACCGGGTGGCCGGGCGCCGGCACGTTCGGCGGGTCGAACAGGACGAGCGCATCGAAATGCGCCCCGCCGGCCACGGGGTTCGCCATCGTCTGCAACAACGCCGCTTGTGCCGACATCGAATGAAAGAGACCGGCCGCCGGCTTCAGGCCGAACTCGGCCTCGACGGCATGGCCAATCGCGTCGATGTCGGCGATCATGTGTGGATAACCGTGATGCGCCGGGTCGGCGGGCGGGTTATGCCCGTGGCTGCGCATGTCGAACGCGACGATTTCAAAATCGCCGAGAAACCGGCGCCAGAAATGGATGTAGCCGTCGATCGCGAAGCCGTTGCCGTGGCTGACATAGAGCCGCAGTTTCGCGCGCAAATTGCCGTGCCGGCGCACCCGCAGCACCGCGCCATCCTCGCTCCTGACCGCGATCTCGGCGTGCGGCTTTAGCGATTCCGTCATCGTCATTCCGGACGGTCGGCCCCCTCTCCCCCACCGGGGGGGAGGGCCGGAGTGAGGGGGCACGGGGCGCCCCTGCCCTTACCCACCACTCGCTGCGCGAGCGGTCCCTCCTCTCCCGCCTCTCCCGCATCGCGGGAGAGGGTTCTGCCGCACATCGTCATCCGGCGCGGCCGGGATAGCTGACCGCCATGCCGGCGCGCACGTCCTGCTGGATGCCGTATTGCGGGAAGGGGTAGCGCAGCCCGTTCTTCGCCAGCGCCTCCATGCCGGCGATCGCCTTTGGCAGGTAATCGGGCGGCAAGGCCATCAGCATCTCGTCGTCAAGCACCCCGCCATAACGGCGCTCGGCAAAGCACGGGATCGACAGGCTCGGCTCGCGCGTCTTGAGCGCCCGACCCCACGAATCGGCGCACGCCGACTCGCCGACCACGCCCCAGGCAAAATTCTTGTAGCCGGCCCATTGCAGCCCGTTGATGAAATAGATCATCGCGCCGGGGGTCGCGTAGAACAGCGCGATGTCGGGTGGGTCGAGCCGCCCGCCCGCCAGCGGCGCTACCGCCAGCGCCTCGTAGCGCCCGTCGGGCACGCAGTTCATCGCCGCCTGATGGGCGCCGGCATCTTCCTCGGTGCTGTACCACACGCCGACCATGTGCCTGCCCGACCGCCACGCCGCGTCCTTGGCGTTGCCGAGGCCGACCACGGCGCGGCATTGGGCGCCCACGAGGTCGTCCGCGGTGATCCCGACCGTCCAACCGAGCCGCGATGCCTGCCCGACCACCTGGTCGAGCGTGTGCACCGATTTCGGCCGGCGAATACGCGGGATCGCCTCCATCTCGGCGCGATCCTCGAACAATTTCATGCCGAACACGAACGAGCGCAATTTCAACAGGCGCTCCAAATCGGCACTGATCCGGGTCCAATTCTCGGTCATCTGACCTTCTTTCGCTGCAAGGGGCATGCGCGCATTGTGTCGGGAAATGCCCCGCCACGCCACCCAGGCTCAGTCGCCGGCCGGCTGGGTGGCAGGCTGGGCGGACTGGCGGCGTGGCGGGCGGACCAGCAGCAATAAGGGGATCGACAGCAGCACGACCAGCATCATTAGGGCGTAATCGTCGATATAGGCGACCATCGAGGCCTGCCGCGTCACCTCGGCGTTGAGCGCGGCGATGCCGGTCGGGGTCGAGAGGCTGTACGGGAAAGCCAGTGCCGGGGCCTGCATCAGCGGGTTATCCGGCCGCAAGGTCTCGACGAGCCGCGAATGGACGATTTGGGTGTTGCGGGTCAACAGGGCTTCCAGGATCGAAATGCCCGCGCTGCCGCCGAGGTTGCGCATCAGGCTGCGCAGCGCGGTCCCCTGGGTCATCACGCTGCGCGGCAGGTTCGATAGCGCGATTGTGTTGAGCGGCACGAAAGTGCACCCCAGACCGAACCCCTGAAAAAAGCCCGAGGTCAGCACCGGCCACGTATCCATTTGCAGCGAGAAGCCGGTCATCTGCCACAGCGAGGCGGCAGTAATCAGCAGCCCGGTCATAATGATGAGGCGCGTATCGAAATGGTTGATCAGCCGGCCGACGAGGAACATCGCTGCCATCGTCCCGAAGCCGCGCGGCGTCGTCAGGAGGCCGCTGGTTAAGACCGGGATTTGCATCGTCGATTGCAGCATCGTCGGGAGCAAAGCGAGGCTGCCGCTCAGGATGCCGCCGATAAAGAACATCAGGATCGTGCCGGTCGTAAAGTTCGAATTCTTCAACAAATCACGGTTGACGAACGAGCGGTCGGTCGCGGTCGCGGTATGCACGGTGAGCAGGTAGAAGGCGAGCGCCGCGACCGTTGCCTCGACCCAGATCTCGGGCGAGTGAAACCAGTCCTTCAGCTGGCCGCGGTCGAGCATCAGCTGAAACGCCCCGACAGCCAGGCTCAGCATCGCAAAGCCGAGGAAATCGAACGGCTCGCGATGGGCGCGGCGGGTGTCATGGACGAAGATCAGGATGCCGATCGCCGCCAGCACCCCGACCGGCAGGTTGACGTAGAACACCCAGCGCCAGCTGTACTGGTCGGTCAGCCAGCCGCCGAGCGCCGGACCGGTGATCGGCCCGAGCATGACGCCGATCCCCCACACCGCCATCGCCTGGCCGTGCCGCTC
>DASUKH010000037.1:0-2615 GCA_036278835.1 Allostellaceae bacterium | reverse complement strand
GCCGCAGCTCGGCGACGGTCGCCGCCGCCCACGCCGGCCCGTCCTGCCCGCCGATCCGGCACGGCCGCCCGAGCAGCGCTCCGCCAAACACCGGGTCGTGCTCCGCGAGGATGACCCGCGCGCCGCTCCGCCCGGCGGCGTGCGCAGCGGCGAGGCCGGCCGGGCCGCCGCCGACCACCAGCACCTCGCAATGCACGTGGCGCTTGTCGTAGCGCGACGGGTCGGGCAGCGACGGGGCGCGGCCGAGCCCGGCCATCCGGCGCAACGCCGGCTCCCACACGCTCTGCCAAAGCGCGCGCGGCTTTTGGAATGTCTTGTAATAGAAGCCGGCCGGGAACAGCGGTGCGGCCCGGCCGATCAACACGCCGGCATCGCCGGCGAGGGTCGGCCAGGCGTGCTGGCTCTGGGCGCGCAGCCCATCGTAAAGCGCCACCTCGGTCGGGCGCCGGTTCGGCTCGGTAAACCCGCCCTCCTCGAGCTGCACTAGTGCCGAGGGCTCCTCCGGCCCGGCCGAAAAGATGCCGCGCGGCCGGTGATACTTGAAGCTGCGCGCGACGACCTGGACCCCGTTCGCCAGCAGCGCCGAGGCCAGCGTATCGCCGGGGTGCCCCTCGTAAACGCGGCCGTTGAAGCGGAAATGGCAGAGTTGGAGGCGGTCGATGAGGCCGCCGGTCGGCAGGCGGTGAGGCTGGCTCACGGACCGGCACCCGGCGGCCGCTCGCCGATCCGGTAGGCGGCAACGATGCGGTGCGAAACCGTATCGCGCAGCAGGTTGAACCACCGCCGGCAGCCATGACGATGCACCCAGCGCTCGGCCAGCATCCCCTTCGGGTTGGCGCGCATATAAAGGTATTCGGCCCAGGCCGCGTCATCGACCGCATCGGGATCGGCCGGGCGCGTGATATGCGCCTCGCCGCCATAGCGGAATTCGATGTCGTCGCGCGGCCCGCACCACGGGCAGGGGATCAGCAGCATCTCAGGGACAGGTCAGCAGAGTTGGCCGCCGATCACAAGCGCCGCGCCGTTTCCAGTCGCCGCCGCGGCATCGGCGGGCTAGGCTTGGCCTCAAGAAGGTCTGCCGCGGTGAATCGGGAGGAAAGAATGGCCCTGTTGCAGGATAAAACGGTGCTGGTGACCGGCGCCGGGGCCGGGATCGGCCGGGCGATCGCACTGATGATGGCGCAGAGCGGGGCGGCGGTCGCCGCCGCCGATCTCGACCGCGCCGCCGCCGAGCATACCGCGCAGGAAGCGGCCGGCAACAACAGCCGGGCCATCGCGATCGAAGCGGATTGCGGCGATGTCGCTTCGATCGACCGCATGGTGGCGCGCGCCGTCGCCGAATTGGGCCGGCTCGACGTGATCGTCAACAATGCCGGGGTCACCCGCTATGCCTACATCATGGATTTGACCGAGGCGGACTGGGACCGCATCCACCGGGTCAACGCAAAGGGCGTGTTCTTCTGCCTGCAGCGCGCGGCGCGCGAGATGATCCGGCAGTACGAGAAGGACGGCAGCGGCGGCCGCATCATCAACATGGCCTCGATCAGCGGTCGCGGCTATCCCGGCGCTTCGAACGCCGCCTACGCCGCCAGCAAGGGCGCGGTTATCGCCTTGACCAAGATGGCGGCGCAGCAATTGGGCCGCTACAACATCAACGTCAACGCGATCTGCCCCGGCGTGACACGCACCGAACTCGGCATGCGGAACGCCGTGACCCGCGCCGCCGAGCGCGGCCTCTCGGTCGAGGAGATGCAGAAGGAACAGGAGGCGCAAATCCCGATCCGCCGCGCCAACACCCCCGACGACATCGCCGCGATGGCGCTCTTTCTCGCCTCGCCCGGCGCCCGCAACGTCACCGGGCAATCGCTCAACGTCGATGGCGGCCTGGTGCCGAGCTGATCCGCGGCCCGTAGCTTGTAGGGTGGGTTGAGGAAGCGAAACCCACCGCCGCGAGCGCAATCGATGGGTTTCGCTTCGCTCAACCCATCCTACGGGCTAGAGTCGCGCCGCAATTCCGCTGGAGGGACGCGATGCCGGAAATTTTCGAGGTCATGAGCACGATGCGGGCGATGCGCCGCCTCAAGCCCGACCCGGTGCCCGACCAGCTGATCAACACGATCCTGCAGGCCGGGCAATGGGCGCCGTCCGGCGGCAACACCCAGCGCTGGCGGTTCCTGGTGGTCAAGGACCCCGAGATCAAGAGGCAGGTGCAGGTCTATTATAAGCGCCTCTTCGACGAGTCGGTCGGGCCGCGCTATGCCGCGAGCGCGCCGCCGCCGGGTTCCGACCCGGCGCGCTACAAGCGCCAGCACGCCGCGGTCGAATACCTGACCGACCATTACCACGAGGCGCCGGTATGGATCGTCGGCTGCCTCGATGCCGGCGAGAACCCGGGTCGCACCGCGGGGTCGTCAATCTATGGCGCGGTGCAGAACATGTGCCTCGCGGCCCGCGCGCTCGGCCTCGGGACGACCTTGACGACGCGGCATACCGGCTACGGCAAGGAGGTCGATGCGATTTTCGGTCTGCCGCCGGGCGTCCAGTCCTACGCGATCCTGCCGATCGGCTGGCCGATGGGCCGGTTCGGACCGTTGGGGCGCGGTCCGCTCAAGGAT
>DASUKH010000036.1:0-18781 GCA_036278835.1 Allostellaceae bacterium | reverse complement strand
GCCGCGATGGTCGGTCTCGGCCTCGCCCTGGCGCAGCCCGAGCGGCGGGTCCTGGTGGTGACCGGCGACGGCGAGATGCTGATGGGGCTGGGGTCGCTCGCGACGATCGGGGCCGAACGTCCGCCCAACCTTGCGGTCGCGGTCTTCGACAACGGCCGCTACGGCGAGACCGGGATGCAGGAGAGCCATACCGATTGCGGGATCAGCCTCGCCGGGGTGGCGCGCGCCTGCGGGATCGAAGAGGTGTGCGACGTCGCTGACGAGGCGGGCCTGCGCGATTTTGCAGCGCGGCTCGCGGGGTTCGAAAGCACGCTCTTCGCGCGGATCGCGATTGCCGCCGACGACAAGCCGCGCGTCCTGCCGTCGCGCGACGGCGCCCTGCTGAAGACCCGGTTTCGCACCGCGCTCGGGGCCGCATAGCCTCGTCCGCCGCGCCGCCGCTACCAGCGCATCGTGGGCCGGCAGACCGAGTACCACAGGCCGAGATTCTGCTCCTTCCAGGTCTGGTCGCCGCAGTGCTCCAGCAGGACCTGTTGCTCCTTCACCCGGTTTTCGGGCGGCGCCGGCGGGCCGCTATCAGAACAACCCGCCAGTATCCCCAGAGCCAGCATCAGACACAGGAATTTCACGATCGGGCGGCCCTCACCGTATCCCACAAACCGCAGCGCGACGCGCTATTGCACCAGCGGCTCAATTCGACGACCAGCGGCAGGTAATAGAGCGACACGCGCATCGCGAGCGGCAGCAGCCGCGCGTCGTTCGACAGCGTCAGCGCGACCGGACGCGGCGCATCGTCGGGGTCGCCATCGTCGCTGCTGCGGCCCTTGAACCCGGCGATCGGCGACAGCGTCAGCTCGAGATGCAGCACCCGGTCGGCGGTATGGGACGGCAGAACCCGTACCAGCACGTCGAAGCGGCGCGCCCCGTCATAGACCGGCACCGCGAAGGAGCCCCGGTTGCCGCGCCGCAATTCGTCGCGAATCGCCGTCAGCGCGCTCAGCGGATCAAGGACGTTGCTGCGGAACCGCTCCGGCAGGGGCGGCTTGCCGCTGCTGTCGCCGGCGCCGCGCTCGGCGATGCGGCGGCCGCTGCGCCCGGCGAAGACCATGCTGAGCCGCTTGCCGCGGCGCTTGCGCAGATCGTAGAGCGCGTCATAGCGCGCGGGGGCGGGGCGAACACCGGAATCGCGGCCGCCGGTGACGGCGGTGCCGCGGAAACGGGTCACCAGCCACGGCAGGCCGACGCTGCTGATCGCGATCTGGTCGCGGTAGCTTCCGGCGTCGTCGTGCAGGCCAAGGCGGATTTCGCCGGCCGGCAGCCCCGCCCAATACGCCCGATAGATTGCGGCGACGTCGCTCGCCGCGGCCGGCCGGGGGAGGCAGCCGGCGGCAGCGAGCAATGCCGCACCGCCCCAGCGAGCGGCGCCGCCGGCGCACAGCATCGCCATCAGCCGGAGCCCGCCGCGGTCGCCGGGACCGGAGCGGACTCGCGCCGGTACTCCGGGACGAGAAGCTGCAACAGGTCGAGCACCCGCGCCCCGTGCCCGGCGCGGGCCTGCTCTTCCAGCTCATCCACCGAGCGCGCCAGCACCGCGTGATCCGCGGTGCGCGGCGCGGCGAGCCGCAGCGCCGGATTGTGCGTCGGAATCGGCGCCTCGGCCTGATGAAAGAGCGCTTCGTGCAGCTTTTCGCCGGGCCGCAGCCCGGTATACGCGATGGCGATGTCGCGCTCGGGCGTGAGCCCCGCGAGCCGGATCATCTGCCGCGCCAGCTCGACGATCCTGACCGGCTCCCCCATGTCGAGCACGAAAATCTTGCCGCGCGAATCGTCCCGCTCTGCCTGCGCCACCGCCGCCGAGGCTTCGAGCACCAGCTCGACCGCCTCGCGGACCGTCATGAAAAACCGGCTGACCTCGGGATGGGTGACCGTCAGCGGCCCACCCGCCGCCAGTTGTCTCGTGAACAGCGGCACCACCGAGCCGGTCGAGCCGAGGACATTGCCGAACCGGACGGTGGCAAAGCGAGTGCCGCCGCCGCGGCGCGCCTCGTGCAGGTCGAGCGCCTGACAGATTGCCTCGGCGAGGCGCTTGGTCGCGCCCATCACGCTCGCCGGGTCGACCGCCTTGTCGGACGAGATCATTACCACCAGCGGCACCCCGCCGGCGCGCGCCGCTTCGGCGACGTTGCGGCTGCCGATCACGTTGGTCAGCACCCCCTCGATCGGGTTCGCTTCGACGATCGGCACGTGCTTCAGCGCCGCCGCATGGAACACGAGGTGCGGCTGCTCGTCGGCGAGGATTGCAGCGATCCGCGCACGCTCGCGCACATCGCCCAGAAGCTGGCGGATCGTCAGCTCCGGCCAGCGCTCGCGCAATTCGCCGTCGATCGCGTAGAGCAGGAATTCGCTGTTGTCGAGGAGGGTCAGCCGGGCCGGTGCCAGCGCCGCGAGCTGGCGCGCCAGTTCCGAGCCGATCGTGCCGCCGGCGCCCGTGACAAGGACCCGGCGGCCGCCGATCAGGCGCGCCATCGCCTCGCGGTCGAGTACCGCCTGCGGCCGGCCGAGCAGGTCTTCGAGCGCGATCGGCTCGACGCTGCGGGTCAAGTCGGCGCGGCTCTGCTGGAAATCGGTTACGCGCGGCAACCGCGCCAGCGGGATCGCCAGCGCGTCGGCGCGTTCGAGAAGGCGGCGCACTTCGGCGCCGGCGAGACCGTGCGGCGTAATCACCAGCTTGTGCGGCCGCCGCCCGCGGCGGTCGAGGGTGGCGACGACGCGCTCAAGATCCTCGATCGTGCCGAGCACCGGGACGCCATAGATTGCCCGCCCGACCCGCGACGGCGTGTCGGACAAGATGCCGACCACCCGATATACGGCGTTTCGATCACGCACGGTCTCGCGGATGAAGGTGTCGGCGCCTTGCTTGGTGCTGATCAGCAGCACCGGAACGCGCGCTGCCCCGCGGCCGCGTTCGAGCAGGTGGTCGAGGCCGCGATCCTTGAAGACGCGATAGGCGAGTCGCGGCGCCCCGAGCAGCACCACCAGCACCAGCCAATCGATCAGCAGGAGCGAGCGCGGCAGCGTGTCGAGCCGGGTGAACAGGAACATGACCGGCAGAAACACCAGCTCGGTCAAGGTCGCGGCCCGGGCGATATTGAACAGGTCGGGCAGCGAGGCGTAGCGCCAAATGCCGCGGTAGAGGCCGGTCGCCAGGAAAACCAGCGCGGCGGTCACCGTGAACGAAACCAGATAGAGCAGTGTCAACCGCGGGTCGGGCGACAGCATGTCGGTGCCCAGCCGCAGGTAAAGCGCCAGCGCAAACGACAGCCCGGCCATCGCGACATCGTGCGCGAAGGCGAGAGCGGCGCGGCGGGATTTTGGCAGGATCGGCAAGCGCGGTGAACCGGGCGGTTTCGGTGTGGCAGCGCTCTATAGCAAAAATCGGCGCGCCCGGAAAACCGGGCCGTTTCCCGGCGACGCCGGAAGCGCACGAATAGAGCTTAGATCATCCATTTCTTACCGGCGGTTGATTTTTGCTCGCATGGCGGCAGCGCCGTCCAGCATACTTGGCGAAACCGTTACCGGGACAGAACTTTATGCCACCAATCAGGAGAGCGGTTCGGCGCGTTTGTGAGTGCGGCACCGACGGCTACATCATCGTCGAAGAGGAGCGCGACCAGGGTGGCGCGGCTCCCAGACTCGTCGCTGTGCGGGGCCCGTTCGTTTTGCGCGACAGCGTAGTCTCCTGTTCCGAGTGCGGCAGGAGCTTGGTCTTGGAAGAAGGCGGCCGGCCATAGGTTTGATTCTTTAGCCGCCTGCGACGCAGATCAACCCGTGGAGCCGGGTGCTCCGGTCGTCGCCGGAGGCAGTTGCCGGCATGGCGGCGGCGGCGCGATAGTGCGCAATGCGCTCTTGTACCGAAAAATCGGCCGGCCGCGATGGCATGGAGCCGCCGTCGCCCACCGCCGATGCCTCTCGCGACCCCGGGCGGCCGGCCCGGCTGCTCGATCGCGCCGTCGTCCGCTACGCGCTCGGCGTCGCCTTCGTTGCGGCGGCAGTCCTCGTGTCGTTTCCGATCGAAAAGCTGACCGGCAGCGTGTCCACCTTCCCGTTCTATGCGGCGGTCGTCGGCAGCGCCTGGCTCGGTCTCGGACCGGGCATCGTATCCCTGATCCTGTCGGCGCTCGCGGTGGACGATCTGTGGAACCCGCCATTATTCAGCCTGCGCATGGACCTCGCCGAATTGCCGAGCTTTGCCGCCTTCCTGTGCTTTGCGGTGATGAGCCTTGCGTGGAGCGCGCAACGCCGGCGCGCCGAGAGCGGCCTCGAAAACACGGTGCGCGCGCGCACCGCCGACCTGCTGCGTGCCAACAACGCCTTGCAGAACGAGATCGCCGAACGCAAGGCCGCGGAGGAGGAGCGCCGGCGCACCGAACAGGCGCTGCGCGATGCCGAGGCGGAACTGGCGCGCACCCTGCGGCTGGCGACGCTCGCCGAACTAGCGGCAGCGATTGCCCACGAGATCAACCAGCCGCTCGCCGCGATCGCGGCGAACGGCAGCGCCTGTCTGCGCTCGCTGGGGCATCGCCCGCCGATGCTTGAGAACGCGCGCGAGGCCGCTGCCTGCGTCGTCGAGGACAGCCACCGCGCCGGCGACGTCATCGCCCGTATCCGCGCCCTGTTCAATAAGGAGGAACCGAAGCGCCAGCGGCTCGACATAAACCTTCTGGTACAGCACGTGCTCGAGATCTCGCGGGGTGCCATCGAGCGGCAGCGCGTTGCCGCGCGCCTCGAACCGGCTGCGCCGGCGCCGGTGGTGCTGGGCGACCCGGTGCAATTGCAGCAGGTCCTCGTCAATCTCGTCACCAATGCGCTCGAGGCGATGGCGGCGGTGTCAGACGGACCGCGCCGCCTGACGATCCGGACTGCGCTCGACGGCGATGAGGCGGTGGTCAGCGTCGCGGATAGCGGTCCCGGGCTGATGCCCGGCGAGGCCTCGCAGATTTTCGACAGCTTCTATACGACGAAACCAGACGGGATCGGGGTCGGGCTGGCGATCAGCCGCTCTATCGTCGAAGCGCATGGCGGAACGCTGTGGGTCGCGCCGGCGCCGGGGCTCGGTGCCGAGATCGCCTTCCGGCTGCCGGCGGCGCCCGCCGTTCCCGGCCGTCATCACGCTTCGGCTGCCGCCGCTATCGGCACCAAATGCTGAGCACCGCCACTTGCGGCGCGGCGATCGCGGCTCAGATCACCTGCCGGGCTCGCAAATCGGCGATCTGCGCCGCCGTATAGCCGAGTTCGCCGAGGATCGCGTTGCTGTCGGCGCCGAGTTCCGGGGCGATGCCGATGCGCGCCGGGGTCTCCGAGAAGTGCCATGGCGACCCGTGCACCTTGAGCCGCCTTCCGTGTTTCGGATAGTCGGCCTCGGCGACATAGCCGTTGGCCAGCACGTCGGGATTGCTCGCCGCTTCGAGCAGCGTGTTGATCGGCGCCGCGACGATGTCCGCCTCGCGCAACCGGCCTACCCAGTCGTCGCGGCTGCCGCCGGCGAACAGGCCGTCAAGCGTCCGGAGCAGCGCGGCGCGCCGCTCGCCGTCGGTGACCGCGACGCCGAGGTCGCCGAACCCCGCCGCCTCCAAGGCCGCGTAAAAACCAAGCGCCGTCATCGCGGTCCGCCAGGCGCGGTTGCTGTTCAGCTGGAACACCAACGGCCGGCCGTCGCGGTCGTTGAAGCTGGCGCTGATGCCGGGGCGCTCCGGGGTGCCGGTGATGCGCGCCTGTCCGGTTACCGGGTCCTGGTTGCGCCACATCGCCGTCGTCAGGGTCCAGCCCATCAGCCGGATCTGCCCGCCGAGCAGCGAGCAGTCGACCTTCTGCCCCTGGCCGGTGGCGCGGGCATGGGTTAGCGCGGCGAGGGCGCCGCCGAAAGCGAGGATCGCGCAGGTCTCGTCGGCCACGGAAACGATGCCGGTCTTGAGGGGCTGTCCCGGCACCGCATAAGCCTGCGCGATGCCGCCCAGAGCCTGCGCCATCGAGTCGGTGCCGGGCAGATGCGCGTTCGGCCCCTTCGGCCCGTAACCCGACACCGAGACGTAAACCAGCCGCGGGTTGACCCGCCGCAATTCCTCGTAGCCGAAGCCGTTCTTTTCGGCGGCGCCGGGGCGGAAATTCTGCCCGAAGATTTCCGCCGTCGCGACGAGCCGGTGCAGAATGTCGCGTCCCTCCGCGTCCTTGAGGTTGAGGGTCAGGCTTCTGACGCCGCGATTATTGGTTTCGAAATAGGTGCTTGGCAGGCCGGGCAACACGGTCGAGCCGCGCGAGTTGTCGCCGCCGCTGGGCACCTCGATCTTGATCACCTCGGCGCCTAGGTCCGCCATCAGCATATAAGGCACTGTTCCGGCCTGCGCCGTCGAGCAGGCAACGACCCTGACCCCGTGCAACGGCCCGTGCGGTTCAGCCATCACCCAAGCCTCCCGGTTGCCGCCGACGAGGTACGCCACCCTGGTCGCGGCGGCAAGAGAGGACGGCTTGCACTGCTGCGACCCAGCCGTGTCGGTTCGGCATCTCGGATCGGGTATATCTGTGGTGCCGTTGCGGCTTATCCTTGGTAACCGGCCGGGCGATTGTTTGAACGCATTGGTAGAGGCAATGAAATCGCTTACACTCTTTGAGGATGCGCGATGACCGGGATGACGGCCCCGGAACCAGATGACGCCGAGCGGTTCGTACTGGAGCTTTACGAGCACCTGCTGCATCGAGACCCGGACACGGCGGAAAAGGATCACTGGGTCGCGGTAGTGCGCGGCGGCATGCCTGATCGCGCCATCTTCCGCGCCTTTGTCGCTTCGCAGGAATATCAGGAAAAAAACCGGGTCAAGCCGGCTTATGCGGCCGGACACTATTACTCCCCGGTTGTCGACCCCGATTCGGTCGCGGATTATGTGTCGAATGTGTCTCGCGGCCGTTTCGCGTTCGACACGATTCCGATTCGGCCGGAGGAGATGCGCCGTTTCTGGTACGACAATCTGTCGCTCATCCAGAGCACGCCGTTCACCGATGAGCCGCAGCCGGGGTTCAGGTTCTACTACGACAACAATATTTATCCCTACGGCGACGCGATCATGCTGCGGGTCATGGTGCAGGCCCATCGGCCGCGCCGCATCGTCGAGATCGGTTCGGGGTTTTCGACCGCCTGCATGCTCGACGCGATCGAGGAGGCGTCGATCGGCCCGGTGCGCCTGACCTGCATCGAGCCCTACCCGCAACGCCTGCAGGATTTGCTACGTCCGAACGATCGCGAGCTGGTCGAAATCGTCGAACAGCCGGTGCAGCAGGTTGCGCTCGATATTTTCGAGCAATTGCAGCCCGGCGACATCCTGTTTATTGATTCAACCCACGTGCTGAAGACCGGCAGCGACGTTCATTTCGAGCTGTTTCACGTGTTGCCGCGGCTTCGGCCCGGCGTGCTCGTGCATTTCCACGATATCCAGTATCCGTTCGAGTATCCTGACGCGTGGATATTCGAACAGAATTTCTCGTGGAACGAGATTTATGCGGTTCGCGCATTCCTGTCGTACAACGACCAATTCTCGATCGTGTTCTTCAACGGCTGGGCGGGCCAGTCAATGCGCGGCGTGATCCAGGCCACCTGCCCGGACTTTTTGAAGAACCCGGGCGGCTCGCTGTGGCTGCGGCGGAACCGGGCGGTCTGATGATGGTGCGAGCGCCCCGGCCGATCAGCGAAACCAGCTGTCGGACATAATCAGTTCGACCTGCTTGTTGTCGGCCGAGTCGCCCGGTATCTCGCTGCCATCGGGCTTGATGCGCCCGTGGCGGTCGATGCCGTCGAAGGCGGCGGCGCCGATCCGCACCATGACCAGCGGCTCCTCGCTCGTTGCCTTGAACCAGTAGAACGTGCCGTGCGGCAACAGCACGCCTTCGTTTTTGCAGATCGTGCGGGTCTCGTCGTTCGGGCCGTAAAACGTCGCCTCGCCCTGCAGGACGACGAAGGTGTGGTCCTCGTTCGGGTGGGCGTGCAGGCCGTTCTCGCCGTCGGCGGCATAGGTCTTCAGCACCACCCACATCTTGTCGGACGCGGCGACCGGCGTATCGGTGCGGCCCTGCGCGGGGAGCTGCGCTTCGAGCTTAAAGAAGGCGGGTTTGCCCTCGACGGTCTGCGCCTTGACCTTGGCGCGAAGATCGGCGGGGGTTTGCGCGATGGCGGCGGTTCCCTCGGGCGGCATGGCGGCCTCCTGCATAGAGACGGCGGCACGCTACGGAAGCGCGGGATCGCGGTCAACCGGCACGCGATCTGTCCTGTCGATCGCAAGCGGCCTCTCCCCTAGTCATGCATTGCAGGAATGTCCCCGATATATCCTTGCATAGCGCGATGATTGACTTTAGGCGGGGAACATCATACCCTTTGGTTTAAGTGGCGAAGCGCTATTCACCTTGGTCCTGGCGAAGGCGCGGGTTCGTGCCGAACCCGCATAATTTCCGCAGGAGCGCTGTACCGCCGCGAACACGCGTCGCCGCTGGTAATTAACGTCCGCCCAAACGCCTCGGTTTGTAGCCGCGGTTGCGCGTCCTCTCGACGCCGCGCGGTCGCGCCGATGGCGGCGGCGCGCTCCACATGAAACGTATCAACTTTGATCGGCCGGCATACCGCCCGCCAAAACGCGACGGGAGACAGGCATGGCGAAGTACAACAAGACGACGACGTACTCCAATGCGAACCTCGCATCGGCCGAGAACGTCAGCTACGACGATAGCGATTTCACCAACGGGGTGGTGCAGATCGACGTGCTGGGATTGGACACCAGCGCCCCGGCAAGTGCGTCGCTGTTTTCGATCGGGACCGCCGCGTCCGACGTGGACATGACCGTGCAGGGCGCGATCAGCGTCCCGACCGAGCTGTTGAACGCCTACAACAGCGGCAACGCGTACCACAGCACCAACGGCGCGAGCATCTCGATCTCGAACGGGATGGTGGTCTACGGCGCGGAATATGCCGATAGCCTCGGCGCCGGGGAGCAGGGCACCGATACCTTCTATTATGCGGTCCAGGCCGCCAGCGGCACGATCGCCTGGAACGAAGTGACCGTGACCCTTACAGGCTCGTCGGCGTACCTGCAAACCTATCAGGCGGCCGGGTTTGTCGTCGAGGCGCAGAACTGGAGCACGGGAACCGATGTCCTGAGCGACAGCGGAGCAGTCGTCGCCTACGCCGCGAGCGGCAACCTGACCGGCATCACGGTCGCCGGTAACGGCACATACGGGTCATTGACCTTCGGCTCCGCCGTACTGGCCGCCGGCAACAACTCGATCGATTTGGCGGCAAGCGACGCGGTGCACGACGACGGCGTCAGCGATCTCGGGAGTCATTTTTTCGACAATGGGCAGCACGCCTACGACTTCACCTACAACGTCAATGAGTCGGCGGTGTATGCAACGCATGCCGGCTACGGCGAGGCGGCGTTCACCGATACCTGGACAATAACCAGCGCCAACGGCACGACGGGAAGCCTCTCCGAGACCGCCTATGGCAGCATCCATAAGGCGGACGTGACGTTTTCATTTGCTGCCTCGGGTCCGGTGACCGTCGGCGATACGATCGGCGTCACCGTCAGCTCCGCCGATCACGACGACAACGCGCATCTTACCGCGACGATTACCGGACTCCCCGACGGCGACACGCTGGTTTACAGCGACGGTTCCGGCACCGAGACGCTCTCCGGCAACACGATTTTGCTGACCGAGGCGCAACTCGCGGCGCTGAGCAATTCGAGCGCGACGCTCACTCTCGATGCGGAGGCCGCCGGCACCGTCGCCCTGCACATCGATGTGCAAAACATGGAATCGTATATCGATGCGTCGGAGACGGATTTTCTCGGCAACGACGCGCTCGCGATGACGATGCTGACCCTAAATGGCGCCACCGTCACCTATGCCGGCGCCGATACGGGGGCGGGCTTTTCGCACACCGCGACCACCGACACCACCGCGGACACCGCAGGGTTGACGGTCAACCAGCCGGTACCCGTCAATCACGCGCCGAACACCCCGTCGTTTGTGCCGGTGCCGATCTTGGCAGGCGCCAACCCCGGCCCGTTCGGCAGTTTCGCCGCGACCGATCCGGACGGCGATACGGTCAGCTATTACTTGAAAGATACCGACGGGACCCTGAAAGGCACGATCGGCAACATCACCATCGATACGTCCACCGGCGCCCTGAGCGCGACCGCCAGTACCTCGGCGACGATCAACGTGGTCGCTGAAGACAGTCACGGCGCAATCTCCGATCCGGTGACGTTCGGGGTGGTTGTCGGTACGAATAGCGACGATACTGGCGCCAGTGCTTTGACAGCTATCCTGAGCAGCAACAACGTTGAGGGCGGCCTCAACGGCAGCGATACTCTCATTGGCAGCAACGGAGCGGATTATCTCTTTGGCGGCAATGGCACAGCTGACAATCTTACCGGCAACGGCGGCGCCGACTGGCTGGTCGGCGGCAATGGCAATGATACGTTCATCTATCTCCACGCATCAGACTCTACGCACGCCGCATTCGACACGATCACGGATTTCAGTACGTCGGGTTCGAATGTCGATAGCATCAAGTTTTCCGGCCTCGGCTTGACGAGCGTTGTGGGGGCCCTCGGCACCACGACGCTGGATGCTCACGAAATCGGCTGGGTGACCTCCGGCGGGAACACAATCCTCTATGCCAACACGGGAACGGCGACTGAGGCGATCGCGACGGGGCCCGACGTGATGGAAATTCACATAAAGAATACCCCAACCCTGAGCGGGCACATCACTTTTTCCTGATTTGCCATGCCCGCCCTACGGTGCATCGCCGGACGCCGGCTCGTCAGCCGCCCGGCGGCCGGCCGGCGTCGGGGACGCTGCCGCGGTGGAAGGTGCGCCGCCCGTGCAGCGCGGTCGGCGCGGCATGCATCCAGGTCGGCGTGCGTTGCGGCTGCAGCAAGGCAATCTGTCGCGGCCGCACTAGGAGGTAGAGCACGATCCCGGCCGCGAACCCGCCGACATGCGCCCAGAACGCCACTCCGGGCGACCCCGGCCCGACCGAGAGGCCGCTGAACAACTGCATCGCGAACCACAGGCCGAGCAGGATCCAGGCCGGCACCGTGACGATCCAGAAGAAGATGATGATCCACACGAAGGTGTGGACGTTGGCGCGCGGGTAGGTCATCAGGTAGGCGCCGAGCACCCCGGCGATGGCGCCGCTGGCGCCGATCATCGGCACCTGCGTGTCGAGCGCCGACAGGCTTTGGACGAGCGCCGCCGCCACCCCCGAGGCGAGATACAGCAGCAGAAACCGCGCCCGCCCCAGCAGGTCCTCGATGTTGTTCCCGAAAATCCACAGGAACAGCATGTTGCCGCCGAGGTGAAGCCAGCCGCCGTGCAGGAACATGCTGGTGAACAAGGTCGCCCAGGCCGGGATGACCGCCAGGCCCGGGTTGAGGCGCACATAGCCGAACAGCCGCGCCGGGATCATCCCGTACTGATAGGCGACAAGCTGCGCATCTTGCCCCAGCTGCCACAGGAAGGCGCCGATGCACAGTCCGATCAGGGTGTAGGTGACAATCGGGGGGCGCCGGATCGGGTTGTCGTCGTAAAGCGGCAGCGCGAAGATCACGGTGTTAGCCTAGTTGTCATCCCGGCGCAGGCCGGGATCCATTGTTCCGCTTTGGGGGTGCCGAAAAATGGGTCCCGCCTTCGCCGGGACGACAGGTCTCAGAAGGCCGAAAAGGCAGTTCCGCGATCAGGAGCCGACGAGGCCCAGTTGCGGGCTTGACGGCTCGGCGAAGCGCTGCTTGGGGATGCGCCCGGCAAGCCGGGCCAGCCGTCCCCCTTCGACCGCGGCGCGCATCGCCGCCGCCATCCGGCACGGATCGTGCGAGCGGGCGATCGCCGTATCGATCAAAACCGCATCGCAGCCCAATTCCATCGCCTGCGCCGCGTCGGAGGCGGTGCCGATGCCGGCGTCGAGCACCACCGGCACCGGGCTGCGCTCGCAGATCAATTCGATCGCCGCCGGATTGGCGATCCCCATCCCGGAACCGATCAGCGACCCCAGCGGCATCACTGCGGCGCAGCCGACATCGGCGAGCTTGCGGCACGCGACCGGGTCCTCGTTGCAATAGGGCAGCACGACAAAGCCCTTGCGCACCAGCTCGTCGGCCGCGTGCACCAGCTGCTCGACATCGGGATAGAGCAGGTCGCGGTCGCCGATCAGTTCGAGCTTGAGCCAGTTGGTTTCGAGCGCCTCGCGCGCCAGTTCGGCAGTCAGGATCGCATCGCGCGCGGTGACGCAGCCGGCGGTGTTGGGTAAGAGGCGATAGCGCCCGCCAAGCACATCGACGAGACTGCCGGCGTAACCCTCGAGGCTGATCCGCCGGATCGAGGCAGTGACCAGCTCGGTGCCGCTTGCTTCGAGCGCCTCGAGCATGACCTGCTGGTTGGGATACCGGGCCGTGCCGGCAATCAGCCGCGATGAAAATACGGTGCCGGCGATCACAAGCGGGTCGTTCATGGCAATGATCCTACTCAACAAAAATCAGCCGCCCTGGAACGGCCGGACGATCTCGACCGAGTCGCCGGGCGACAGGCTGGCGGTGGCCCATTCCGCGCGGCGCACCACCGCGCCGTTGACCGCGACGGCGAGAAAACGGGCGGCCGGGTCGATGCCGCGCTGCGCCAGCAATTCGGCGACCGTCGCCGCCGCTGCCTCCGACTCCTCGCCGTTGATGCGCAGCCGGATCATGATGCTTCGGCGATCTGCCCCTTCACCTTACCCTCTCCGTCGTCGGGAGAGAGGGCAGGGTGAGGGGCAGCGGCGGCGAACCGCTCCGGCGACAGCGGGCGCGCGATCGCCGGCAGGGTCCCGGTCAGGATGTAGGCACTGACGGCCGCGGCGGTAATCGGCGTCAACAGGATGCCGTTGCGGTGATGGCCGGTCGCGACAACGAGCCGGTCGATGCCGCAGGGCCCGAGCATCGGCGCGTCGTCGCGCGACCCCGGCCGGAACCCGACCCAGGTCTCGGCGATCGGCAGCTCCTCGATTGCCGGCACCGCGCGCCACGCGCTCTCGATCAGCGCGAACAGGCCGCCGGCCGTCAAATGCGGGTCGAAGCCGCGCTCCTCAACGGTGCCGCCGACGATCAGCCTGCCGTCGTTGCGCGGCACGAGGTAGCCGCCGCGCGGCAGCCACAGCACATGCCGGACGAGCGGTGCCGCCGGGTCCATCTGCAAGGCCAGCATCTGCCCCTTGATCGGCCGCACCGGCGGCAGCTGCGCCGGCGGCACGCCGCCCAATTCGCGCGACCACGCGCCCGCCGCCAGCACGACGATATCGGCCGGCTCGCGGCCCCGCTCGGTTATGACGCCAGCGGCGCGGCCGTTGGCGAGTACGATTTCGCGCACCGCGCAGTGCTCGACCAAAGCCGCGCCGGCGCGCCGCGCCGCCTCAGCCAGCGCTTGTCCAACCAGCCGGTTCTCGACCTGATGGTCGCCGGGGCTCCACACCGCGCCGGCGATGCCGGGCTTCAGGTGCGGCTCGCGCTCGCGCGCCTCGGCTGCCGACAACCACGCGAGATCGAGGCCGAGGCCTTTCTGGAATTCGTAGCTGTGGCGCAGTTGCGCCGCGTCGTCGCGGTTGAGCGCCACGACCAGCGTGCCGTCGCTGCGGTAATCGACCGACTGGCCCGAGGCCAGCTCCAATTCGCGCGCGAAACCCGGCCATTGGCGCTGGCTTTCGAGCGCCAGGGCATGCAGGTTTTCTTCGCCCGGTTCGCTCTCGACCGCCGCCGCCAGCATGCCGGCGGCGGCCCAGCTGGCGCCGTGCCCGGCGGCGTCGCGATCGTAAACGGTGACCTCGCAGCCGGCTTGCGCCAGCCGCCAGGCAATGCCGAGGCCGATGACGCCGGCCCCGATAACGATGGATTTCGGGCGGTGCGAGGAAGCAACAATCGATGCGCTAATGGCGGACTCCCTTCACCGGGCATGCCCGGCCAGGTTCAGTGGGTCTGATCTCAGCCGCCGCCCCCACCCTACCCTCCCCCGCGCGCGGGGGAGGGTAGGGTGGGGGTATCCGGGCGGCACCCCAGCCTCGTGGTAATTTCAAGCCGCGACCCGCGGCGATGCAAGGGATTTCTGTGCATCGCCGGTTCCCGCTGTCGCTGCGGCCGAGGCTTCGATATTGACAGCACCCGGCGGCCGCCGCACGCTGCGCGGCGATGGGGATGGAGTCCCCCGAAACCGCCTGGCGCGCCGCCCCCTGTTGCGGGAAGCGGTCGCGGGGCTGATGACTCCTGCCGTGGATCACGGCGGGAGCCTGTCCGAAGCCCGCCGCCCGAGCGGGTTTTTTACTGCCCGCCCGGGTCGTTTCGACAAGAGGGGAGGGCGGGCGGTGGCGTGGTCCTATCTGTGGGTGGCGGTTGGCGGCGCGCTCGGCAGCGTGGCGCGGTTCGGCTGTTCGGGGTTTGTCGCGCAACGGATCGGCGAGGTGTTCCCGTGGGGCACCCTCGTCGTCAACGTGCTCGGGTCGTTCGTGATCGGCTTTTTCGGCACGCTGACCGGGCCGGACGGCCGCTATCTGGTCGGGACGGAAACTCGCCAGTTTGTGATGATCGGGTTCTGCGGCGGCTTTACCACGTTTTCCTCGTTCAGCCTGCAGACCTTGATCCTGGCCCAGGACGGGGAACTGCTGCGCGCCTCCGGCAATATCGCCGGGTCGGTGGTCCTCTGCCTTGGGGCGGTGTGGCTCGGCCACATCGCCGCCGCCGCAATCAACCGGTGAGGAGGGTTCGATGCAGATGCCGAAGGACGCGATCCTGCTGCGGATATTCCTCGGCGAGGACGACCACCACGGGCACCAGCCGCTGTACGAGGCGATCGTGCTGAAGGCGCGCGAGCTGCAATTGGCCGGCGCGACGGTGTTGCGCGGCCCGATGGGCTTCGGCCATTCGAGCCGGCTGCATACCGCGAAAATCCTGCGCCTGTCGGAGGATCTGCCGTTTATCGTCGAGATCGTCGACAGCGAACCGAAGATCAACACGTTCCTGCCGGTGCTCGATGGCATGATGAGTTCGGGCCTCGTCACGATCGAGCGGGTGCAGGTCCTGCAATACGGTACCGATCGCGCACCGCCATGATGGCGCAGGGCGGTCGGCGGGATCATATTTGCGGTGACTGCCAAGGAGGCGCGAGTGCTCGAAGGCCGGCGCATTCTGTTGATCATCGCGGGCGGCATCGCCGCCTATAAAAGCCTCGAACTGATCCGCCGCCTGCGCGAGCGCGGCGCGGCGGTGCGTTGCATCATGACCGCGGCGGCGCACCGCTTCGTGACGCCGCTCGCGGTCTCTTCGCTCAGCGAGGACAAGGTCTACAGCGATTTGTGGTCGCTGACCGACGAGAGCGAGATGGGCCACATCCGCCTGTCGCGAGAGGCCGATCTCGTCGTCGTCGCCCCAGCCACCGCCGACCTGATCGCCCGCATGGCAGCGGGGCTGGCCGACGACCTCGCCGCCACGGCCCTCCTCGCCTCCGACAAGCCGGTGCTAATCGCACCGGCGATGAACGCGCAGATGTGGGCGCACCCGGCGACCGAGGCCAATCTCGCGGCGCTGCGGGTGCGCGGCGTGTTGCAGGTCGGCCCCGGCGCCGGCGAATTGGCGTGCGGCGAGGTCGGCTTCGGGCGAATGGCCGAGCCGGCCGAAATCCTCGCCGCGATCACCCGGTTCTTCGTGCCGGAAGGAGGCAGGCTCGCCGGTCGCCGCGCCTTGGTGACCAGCGGCCCGACCCGCGAGCCGATCGACCCGGTGCGCTACCTCTCGAACCACTCTTCCGGCAAGCAGGGCCACGCGATCGCCGCCGCGCTGGCGGCACTCGGCGCCGAAACGGTGCTGGTGTCGGGGCCGACGCGGGAGCCGACCCCGGCCGGGGTCCGGCTGGTCGCTGTCGAGACCGCGCGCGATATGCTGGAGGCGTGCGAGCGGGCATTGCCGGTCGATGTCGCGGTGATGGTGGCGGCGGTCTCCGACTGGCGGGTCGAAAGCGCGGCGCCGCAGAAGCTGAAAAAGGACGGTGGCGAGGCGCCGCTGCTCCGCCTTGTCGAGAACCCGGACATCCTGGCGACGATCGCCCGCCGCGGCAACGACCGACCGGCGCTCGTCGTCGGCTTTGCCGCCGAAACCGAGAACGTCGTCGCCCATGCCCGCGCCAAGCTGGCGAAAAAGGGCTGCGACTGGATCCTCGCCAACGACGTGTCGCCTAGCACTGGCACGTTCGGCGGCGAGCGCAACCGCATCCACCTCGTTGACGCGAGCGGTGTCGAGGACTGGCCGGCCATGGAAAAGCGCGCTGTCGCTGCCCGGCTCGCCGAGCGGATCGCCGCAGCGTTGGCGTCGGAGCGGTGAGGTGACGATGGGCTTCGCTGCGCTCAGCCCATCCTACGGCTCGCGTCGTTGCCGTGGCGGACGGATATTATGACCAACATCCTGCGGCAGCGGGACATCATCGACCGGCGCGTGCTTGCCGAGGCGCTGGCAGAGGCCCTGGCGGAGACGCCGGCAGCTTCGCTCGACCGCCGGCTGCTGTTGCCGCCGTTGAAGGCCGCATTGGCGCATGGACGCGACGAGATTCGCCGCCGTTTCGAGGCCGGCGGCAGCGCGGCACGCGCGGTGCGCGAGCAGAGCTTTCTGATCGACCAGCTGATCCGCACGCTCTACGATGTGGCCGCCGGGCGGGTCTATCCGCTCGCCAACCCGACCGCCGGCGAAAAGATGGCAATCGTCGCGGTCGGCGGCTACGGCCGCGGCGAGTTGGCGCCGTTTTCCGATATCGATCTCTTGTTCCTGCTGCCCTACAAGCAGACCCCGCATACCGAGCAGGTCATCGAATTCCTCCTCTATTCCCTGTGGGATTTGAGCCTCAAAGTCGGCCAGGCGACGCGTTCGGTGGCCGATTGCCTGCGCCATGCCCGCGACGACCTGACAATCCGCACCGCACTGCTCGAGGCGCGTTATGTGTGGGGCGAGCCGGCCCTGTTCGACGAGTTGCGGCAGCATTTCGAAGCCGAGATCGTGCGCGGCAGCGCGGTGCAATTCGTCGAGGCGAAGCTCGCCGAGCGCGATGTCCGCCACGTCCGGGTCGGCGACAGCCGTTATCAGCTCGAACCCAATATCAAGGAAGGCAAGGGCGGGCTGCGCGACCTGCACACCTTGTTATGGATCGCCAAATACGTTCACCGGGTCGATGACGTGGCGAAACTCGTCGAACTAGGGGTGCTGTCGGCGGCCGAGGCGGCGCGTTTCGGGCGCGCCCAGAGCTTCCTGTGGACGGTGCGCTGTCACCTGCATTACCTCGCCGGCCATGCCGAGGAGCGCCTGACCTTCGACCGGCAGGCCGAGATCGGCGCCCGCATGGGCTATACCGACCATGCCGGCACGCGCGGCGTCGAGCGCTTCATGAAGCACTATTTCCTGATCGCCAAGGATGTCGGCGACCTGACCCGCATTTTCTGCGCGATGCTCGAAGCCGACCAGCGCCGGCGGCGGCTGCCGTCCTGGCTGCGCTGGGGGATTGGCCGACGGCCGCTCGGCGGTTTCGTGCTGGACGCGGGGCGGTTGACGATCCCGTCGGAGGATTTCTTCAACAAGGACCCGGTGGCGCTGATCCGCCTTTTCCACGTCGCGCAGGAGCATGAACTCGACATTCATCCCCGGGCGCTCAGGGCGGCGGCGCATTCGCTGCGCCTGATCGACGCCGGGTTGCGCGACGATCCCGAGGCCAACCGGCTATTTCTGGAAATCCTGACCTCGAAGAGCAATCCGGAGACCGCGCTCAGGCGGATGAACGAGGCCGGCGTGTTCGGCCGCTTCGTCCCGGATTTCGGCCGCGTCGTCGCGCAGATGCAGTATGACATGTACCACGTCTATACGGTCGATGAGCACACGCTGTTCGCGATCGGCATCCTGCACCAGATCGAGACCGGGCGCCTCAAGGACGAGTTGCCGGTGGCCAGCGCGATCATGCCGACGATCGCCTCGCGCCGCGCGCTCTATGTCGCGACCCTGCTGCACGACATCGCCAAGGGGCGCGGCGGCGACCATTCGGAACTCGGCGAGAAGGTCGCGCTGAAGCTCGGGCCGCGCCTCGGCCTGTCGCACGAGGAGACCGAGACGGTGGCATGGCTGGTGCGCTGGCACCTGTTGATGAGCAGCACCGCCTTCAAGCGCGACATCGGCGACCCCGAGACGATCCGCCGGTTTGTCGAGCGGGTGCAGTCGCCCGAGCGGCTGAAATTGCTGCTGGTGCTGACCGCCGCCGACATCCGCGCGGTTGGTCCCAAGGTGTGGAACGGCTGGAAGGCGGCATTGCTGCGCGAACTCTATTCGAGCGCGCTCGACATGATTTCCGGCGGCCTGACGGTCGAGGCGCGGGACGCCCGCATCGCCGCCGCGCAGGCCGCCGCCCGTGCCCTCTTGCCCGATTTCACAGACGAAGAGTTCGCCCAGGTCGTCGCCCGCGGCTATCCGTTCTATTGGCTCTCGCTAGATGCCGAGACGCATGCCCGGCACGCCCGGCTGATGCGCGAGGCGGAGGCGAGCGGCGCGCCGTTGGCGGTGGAGAAGCGCATCGACCGGGAGCGCGCGGTCACCGAGATCACCCTCTATACCGCCGATCACCCAGGTCTTTTCTCGCGCATCGCTGGCGCACTGGCGGTTGCCGGCGCCAACATCGTCGATGCCAAGATCATGAC
>DASUKH010000035.1:0-11509 GCA_036278835.1 Allostellaceae bacterium | reverse complement strand
GAGCTGGCCGGGCTGATCGAAGAACTGCGCGGCGACAGCGGCGATTTCGCCCGGCTGTGGGAACAGCACGGCGTGCTCGGCCGCGAGGGCGGCGAGCGCACCTTCGACCACCCGGCCGACGGGTTCCTGCGCTTCGAGCAGGTGACCTTCGACCTCGCCGGCCACCCCGACATCAAGCTGACCATCCTGGTGCCGACGCCGCGATAGAGCCTCGCGGCTGTCAGTATTCCATTCTCGTCACCCCGGCGAAGGCCGGGGCCTACTTCTGCTGTGGGTACCGGCCTTCGCCGGTATGACGAAATGGGATGGGCGCCGTCTGCACGGCTCGCGGCCACGGGCGTCACCCGCTCGATAACAGCGCGGCTCGCCTCCGCCGATCGCGCGTATACTGCGCCGGCGGGAGGAGGCGGAGACTGAGCGAGCGGGTCACCCACGGCGCGGCCAATCGCGGCGCGATCACGATGTCGATCATGCTGTCGGTGATCATGCGCGGCCTCGACAACACGATCGCCAACGTCGCACTGGCGCACATGCAGGGCAGCCTGTCGGCGAGCCGCGAAGAGATCGCCTGGGTCCTGACTTCCTACATCGTCTCAGTGGCGATCACGATGCCGCTGTCCGGCTGGCTCGCCGGCCGGTTCGGCATCAAATACATCTTCCTGTTCTCGGTGATCGGGTTTACTGCGGCCTCGGCTCTCTGCGGCGCCGCCACAAGCCTGCCCGAGCTGGTGGCCTTCCGCGTGCTGCAGGGGATCGGCGGCGCCGCGCTGGTGCCGCTGGCGCAGGCGACGCTGTTGTCGATCAACCCGCACGAGCGGCACGGGCAAGCAATGGCGGTGTTCGGCACCGGCACGGTGCTGGGGCCGATCGCCGGGCCGGCGCTCGGCGGCTGGCTGACCGACGATTTCGGCTGGCGCTCGATCTTCTACATCAACGTGCCGTTCGGCATCCTGTCGGCGATCGGCATCGCCTATTTCATCCGCGACAACCGCCGGGCCCACCGCGAGGGCTTCGACATGCTGGGGTTTGCCACGCTGAGCCTCGCAATCGGCGCCTTCCAGCTGATGCTCGACCGCGGCGCGGTCAACGACTGGTTCGCCTCGACCGAAATTTGGATCGAGGCGACGGTCGCGGCGCTCGCCGTCTATCTGCTGGTGGTCCATACGACGACCGCCGGCGCGCGCTCATTCCTCAATCGCGAATTGCTGAAAAACGGCCCGTTCGTCGCCGGCACCCTGATGGTGTTCATGATCGGGGCGATCATGAACGGCACCCTGACCCTGTTGCCGTTGATGCTGCAGGAGTTGATGGATTACCCGGTGCTGACGACCGGCCTCGTCACCGCGCCCCGCGGCGTCGGCACGATGATCGGCATGTTCCTGGTCGGCCGCCTGATCAACCGAATCGATCCGAAAGTCCTGCTCGCATTCGGGATGTGTCTCGTCACCGTCGCTCTGTGGCAGATGACGCAGTTCTCGCTGCAGATGGACCCGTGGCCGGTCATCATATCCGGCCTCATCCAAGGCTTCGGGTTTGGCTGCACGGCGGTGCCGCTCAACATCATCGCGCTGTCAAACCTGCCGCGCCACATCCTGACGCAGGGCACAGCGATCCGCGGGCTGATGCGCAATCTCGGCGGCAGCGTCGGCATCCCGGTTCTTATCGCGGAGCTGACCGTCAACACGCAGACCGTGCATTCGCGGCTGGTCGAAGCGCTGCGTCCCGACAACCCGATGGCGCAGCCCTCGATGCTCGGGCCGCATTACAGCCTGACGGCACCGGCCGGGATCGCCGCCCTCAACGCCGAAGTCACGCGGCAGGCGGCGATGGTCGCCTATATCGACGATTTCAAGATGATGATGCTGGCGGCGCTGTTGTCGATCCCGCTGATCCTGCTGCTGCGCCGCTCGCCGCCGCCCGCGCCGGCCCCCGCCGCCGCCGACTGATCGCGTGCGCCTCGGCCAGGTCGTCGGACATTTCGCCCAAGGCTTCTCCGCATTCCCGGCGAAAGCCGGGACCCGCGCTCCCAGAGCCGCGATGCGGCCGCCGTGGATTCAGGCTTTCGCCGGAAATGCGGTTGAGAGGTACAGCACGTTCAAGTCGGGGCTGTTATTGCGGTGCAGCAAGGTTTTCGCTACACTCAGCTGCCTAAATTTTCGGCAATCGGCAAGATCGGATTATAGCATGGGCATTCGCGTCGGGTCGGTCGCGCTTGATGATCCGGTCATCCTGGCGCCGATGTCGGGAGTGACCGATCTGCCGTTCCGCCGGCTCGTCAAGCGGCACGGCGCGGCGCTGGTGGTGTCCGAGATGATCGCCAGCCAGGCAGCGATCCGCGAGACACGGCAATCGGTGACGATGATGCGGAGCTGCCTCGAGGAGCAGCCGATGGCGGTGCAGCTCGCCGGCTGCGAGCCGGAAGTGATGGCCGAGGCGGCGAAACTCAACGCCGATCGCGGGGCGCAGCTGATCGACATCAATTTCGGCTGCCCCGCCAGGAAGGTCGTGGGCGGCTACGCCGGCTCGGCGTTGATGCGCGACGAATTGCATGCGGCGCGCATCCTCGAGGCCACGGTCAAGGCAGTCGATCTGCCGGTCACCTTGAAGATGCGCACCGGCTGGGACGAGCAAAGCCGTAACGCGCCGCGCCTCGCCCGGATCGCGGAATCCTGCGGTATCCGGATGATCACGGTGCACGGGCGCACCCGCTGCCAATTCTATGCCGGCACCGCCGACTGGCGGTTCATCCGCGAGGTCAAGGAGGCGGTAACGATCCCGGTCGTCGCCAACGGCGATATTACCAGCCTGGAAGAGGCCGACGAGGCGCTCGCGCAATCCGGCGCTGACGGGTTGATGGTCGGGCGCGGCTGCTATGGCCGGCCGTGGTTCATCGCGCAAACCGGCGAGTGGCTGCGCCATCGCCGCCGCCGACCCGACCCGCCGCTGACGGCGCAGTACGCCTGCGTCCGCGCCCATTACGACGATATACTGAGCCATTACGGCAGTTCGGTCGGGATGCGCATCGCACGCAAGCACCTCGGCTGGTATTCGAAGGGCCTGCCGGGGTCGGCCGAGTTTCGCGCCGCGGTCAACCGGACCGAGGCGGTCGCCGAGGTGAAGGCGCTGGTCCATGCGTTCTATTCACGGCTGATCGACAATCCCTCGCTGTTCCTCGCCCAGGGATCGCAGCGCGGTCCCAAGGAGGGGAGGGAAGGGTGGGATATGGAAGCGGCGTGAGGGCCGGCAGCGCGCAGCGGCGGCGCCCAGCGGCATCGCTGATGCCGGCGCCGCCCGAAACTGCGGCGCTGATGGCCGCGCTGCCTGATGCGGTGCTCGCCCTCGACCGCGGCGGCGCGGTGCGCTTCGCCAACCCGGCGGCTGAGCAGCTGCTCGGGATCAGCGCCGCGACCCTGGTCGGTCGGCCGCTCGCCGATTGTGTCGCGCCGCACAGTCCGCTGTTTGGGGTGATCGAGGCGGTATGGCGCAGCGGCGGCTCGATAGCCGAACATGACATCGCGCTCGAAGGTCCGCGCCTGCCGGCCCGCCCGGTCGCGGTGCGCGCGACGCAGGTCGGCGAAGAGCCGTCATTGATCGTGCTGATCTTGCACGAACGCGCGATGGCCGACCAGATGGACCGGCGGCTGACCCATCGCAACGCCGCCCGCTCGGTGACCGCAATGGCCGCGATGCTGGCGCATGAGGTCAAGAACCCGCTTTCCGGGATCCGCGGCGCGGCGCAGCTTTTGGAGCAGGACGCCGACCCGGCGGGGCGGGAGTTGACCCGGCTGATCTGCGAGGAGACCGATCGCATTGTCGCGCTGGTCAATCGCATGGAGGCGTTCTCCGACGCGGCGTCGATCCGTCGCGAGGCGGTCAATATCCACGAGGTGCTCGACCGGGTGCGCCGCATCGCGCAATCGGGGTTTGCCCGGCACGTCGCGATCGGCGAGGATTACGACCCCTCGCTGCCGCCGGTGCATGGCGACCGCGACCTGTTGTTGCAGGCATTTCTCAACCTCGTCAAGAACGCCGCGGAGGCGGTGGCGGCCGATGGCGGCGAGATCGTGCTGGCGACCGCTTACCATCACGGTCTGCGCCTTGCGGGGCCGGGCGGCGAGGCCCGCCGCCATCTGCCGCTGATGGTGTCGGTCGCCGATAACGGAGCCGGCATTCCCGACGAATTGCGGCCGCTCCTTTTTGATCCCTTTGTCACGACCAAGCGCGACGGGACTGGCCTCGGTCTTGCATTGGTGGCCAAGGCGGTCGGCGATCACGGCGGGGTAATCGAGTTCGACAGCCGGCCGCGGCGCACCGTGTTTCGGGTATTTCTGCCGGTAATGCCCCAACACGGGCCCGCGCAGTAAGCGAGGACGGATGGGCGCGACGATTCTGGTGGCCGATGACGACCGGGCGATCCGCACGGTGCTGAGCCAGGCGCTGTCGCGGCGCGGGCACGACGTGCGGCTGACCGGCAATGCGACGACGCTGTGGCGCTGGGTGATCGACGGCGACGGCGATCTTGTCATCACCGACGTCATCATGCCGGACGAGAACGGGCTCGAGCTGATCCCGCGCATCAAGCGAGTGCGCCCGGATTTGCGGGTCATCGTAATGAGCGCCCAAAGCACCCTCTTGACGGCGGTCAGGGCGGCCGAGTGCGGCGCCTTCGAATACCTGCCGAAGCCGTTCGATCTGCGCGAATTGGTCGGCGCGGTCGATCGTGCGTTGAGCGCGCCGCCGCCATCGCCGCCGGCGCCGCAGGAGCCGGACGAGCCGCTGCCGCTGATCGGCCGCTCGCCGGCGATGCAGGAGGTCTACCGCGCGATCGCGCGGCTGATGCGGACCGATCTGTCGGTCATGATCACCGGCGAGAGCGGCACCGGCAAGGAGCTGGTCGCCCGCGCCCTGCACGATTTCGGCCGGCGCCGCGCCGGGCCCTTCGTCGCGATCAACATGGCGGCGATCCCGCGCGAATTGATTGAAAGCGAGCTGTTCGGCCATGAGAAGGGCGCCTTCACGGGGGCCGTGACGCGCAGTTCCGGACGGTTCGAGCAGGCCAAGGGCGGCACGCTGTTTCTCGATGAGATCGGCGACATGCCGGCGGAAGCGCAAACCCGCCTGCTGCGTGTCCTCCAGCAGGGCGAATACACCGCGGTCGGCGGCCGCGCGCCAATCCGCGTCAATGTCCGCATCGTCGCCGCGACCCACCGCGACCTGCCGCAGCTGATCCGCGAGGGGCAGTTCCGCGAAGACCTGTTCTACCGGCTCAACGTGGCGCCGATCCGGCTGCCGCCATTGCGCGAGCGCAGCGCAGACATCCCGGCTCTCGTTGCGCATTTCGCCGCGCTCGGGGGCCGGGAAGGGCTGCCGCAGCAAACGCTCGACGACGCCGCGATGGAGCGGCTGCGCCGCCACCGCTGGCCGGGCAATGTGCGCGAACTGGAAAACCTCGTGCGGCGCCTTGCCGCGCTTTACCCGCAAGAGGTCATCGGCGCCGAGGTGGTCGATGTCGAGCTCGCCGGGGCGCAGCCCCCTGCGCCCGAGACAGCGGCCGAGGGGTCCGGGCTGGCGGCTGCGGTGGAGCGCCATATTACCGACTATTTTTCCGCCCATCGCGGCGCCCTGCCGGCAGTCGGCCTTTATGATCGTATCCTGCGCGAGGTCGAGCGGCCGCTGATCGTCGCCACGCTTGACGCCACCCGCGGCAACCAGATCAAGGCGGCACACCTGCTCGGCCTCAACCGCAACACGCTTCGCAAGAAGATTCGCGAGTTGGACATCGCCATCGTCCGCGGCCTAAAATAGGCGCGCGATCGCCCGCCTGCTGACGCGCCGGTTTAGCCGGCGCGCCGCGGCGGCGGCGGTTTCGGTCAAGGATTTCTCGATGAGCCTGGCGCGGCGGCTGCGCGCCTTGGCCGGCGGGCCCGGCTTGTGGCGAAACATGGCGATCGCCTTGGCAGCCGCGGCGCTGGCTGCCGGGATCGCCACCTATATGGCATTGACCGGAGCTCCGCCGTTCGGGCCGGACGCCGGCGCGGTGCTGACGCTGCTCAATCTCGATCTTGCCCTGCTGCTTGCGCTCGCCCTGCTGGTCGGCAAACGGCTCGTCGAGGTATGGGCCGAGCGGCGGCGCGGGCTGGCCGGCTCGCGGTTGCAAGTTCGGTTGGTCGGGCTGTTCAGCCTGATCGCGGTGCTGCCGACGATCATCGTCGCGCTGTTCTCGTTCCTGTTCTTCAATTACGGGATCGAGTCGTGGTTCAGCGACAAGGTGCGCACCGCGATCTCTGAATCGGTCGCCGTTGCCGATGCCTACGTCAAGGAGCACCAGCAGGCGATCCGTGCCGATGCGCTGGCGATGGCAAACGACCTTGACCGCCACGCCTCGATCTTGGTGCTGAACCCGCAATACCTTGCGCCGGTGCTGACCGCGCAGGCGGCGATGCGCGGCCTGACCGAGGCGGCCGTGCTCGACCGGCACGGCACCATGCTGGCGCGCACCGGCCTCGCCTTCGCGCTCGGCTTCGAGGACGTGAGCAAGGAGGCGCTACGTCGCGCCCGCCAGGGCGAGGTCGTCATCATGACCGACGACAAGGAGGAGCGGGTCCGCGCCCTCGTACGCCTCGACGAGTTCAGCGATCTCTATCTCTATGTCGGCCGCTTCATCGAGCCGAAGGTGCTGGCTCACCGCGACGAGACCCATCTCGCGGCGGCCCAGTACGCGCAGCTGGAAGGGCGGCGGTCCGGCTTTCAGATAACCTTTGCGGTGGTTTACATCCTGGTGGCGATGCTGTTCCTCGCCGCCGCGATCTCGATCGGCATCCATTTTGCGGCACAGCTGGGCGATCCGATCAGCCGGCTGGTCGGCGCCGCCGAACGGGTACGCGCCGGCGACCTGTCGGCGCGGGTGCCGGAGGGCGACCAGGATGACGAACTGGTCTCGCTGAGCCGCGCCTTCAACCGCATGACCTATCAGATCCAGAGCCAGCAGCGGGCCCTGATCGATGCCAACCGCCAGCTCGACGACCGGCGCCGCTTCACCGAAACGGTACTGACCGGGGTATCGGCCGGGGTCATCGGCCTCGATCGCGGCGGCCGCGTCCACCTGCCGAACCGCTCGGCTTCCGCCCTCCTAAGCGTCGATCTCGACCTCCTGATCGACGAAGACCTCGCCGAGATCGCTCCCGAGATGGCGGGTCTGCTGGAAGAGGCGGCGTTGCGCCCGGACCGGCTGGCGCAGGGGCAGGTTCAGATTGCCGGCCGCAACGGCATGCGCACCCTGTTGGTGCGCATCGCCGCCGAGCGGCACGAGGACGGCATCAGCGGGTATGTCGTCACCTTTGACGACATCACCGAGCTGCTGTCGGCGCAGCGCAAGGCGGCGTGGGCCGACATCGCCCGCCGCATCGCGCACGAGATCAAGAACCCGCTGACCCCGATCCAGCTCTCGGCCGAGCGGCTGCGCCGCAAATACTTAAAGGAGATCAGGAAAGATCCGGAGACCTTCCGCATCTGCACCGATACGATCATCCGCCATGTCGAGGATATCGGGCGGATGGTCGACGAGTTTTCGGCCTTCGCCCGCATGCCGGCGCCGGTGCTGAAGCCGGAAGATTTGACAACCCTGGTTGAACAGGCAGTATTTCTCGAGCGCACCGCCCACCCCGAGATCGCCTTCGAGACCCGGTTTGCGGCGCGCCCAGTGGTGCTGCATTGCGACTCCCGGCTCATCGTGCAGGCGCTTATCAACATCCTGAAAAATGCGGTCGAGTCGATCGAGGCGCGAATCGTCCAGGGCGAACCCGACCCGCCCGGCGAGATCGTCGTCACGGTGGCCGACGAGGGCCGGGTTGCGGTGACCATCGAGGATAACGGCAAGGGCTTGCCGGTGCAGGGCCGCGAGCGTCTGACCGAACCCTACGTTACGACCCGCAGCAAGGGTACCGGGTTGGGTCTCGCCATCGTTAAAAAGATCATGGAAGATCACCATGGTGAGCTCGTGCTTTCCGACCGCAACGATCGTGGGGCCCGGGTTCGACTGATCTTCGCCGGCGACGGCCGCGGCGCCGCGGCCGGTTCGCCCGAGGTTTCCGCGGAGTTGAGCTCGGTCACCCATGGCGCATGACATCCTGATCGTAGATGACGAAGCCGACATCCGGATGTCGATCGCCGGAGTGTTGAAGGACGAGGGCTACGCGACCCGCGAGGCGGCGGACAGCGGCGAGGCGCTGGCGGCGATGCATGCCCGCCAGCCGACCCTGGTAATCCTCGACATCTGGCTGCAGGGGAGCGAACTCGACGGCATCGCGATCCTGCGCCGGCTGCGGGCCGAGATGCCGTCGGTGCCTGTCGTCATGATCAGCGGCCACGGCACGATCGAGAGTGCGGTCGAGGCGATCAAGATCGGCGCCTACGATTTCATCGAGAAGCCGTTCAAGAGCGACCGCCTGCTGCTGGTCATCGCGCGGGCGATCGAGGCGGCCCAGTTGCGCCGCGAGAATGCCGAGTTGCGGCTGCGGGCCGGGGGCGAGCTGCACCTGGTTGGCGCGTCGCCAGCGGTCAACCAGCTGCGCCAGCAGATCGAGCGGGTGGCGCCGACCGGCAGCCGGGTCCTGATCACCGGCGCGCCGGGGTCCGGCAAGGAGGTGGTCGGCCGCCTGCTGCACGCCCGCTCGCGGCGCGCCGAGGGACCGTTTGTCGCGGTCAATTGCGCGACGATGCGCCCCGATCGGCTGGAGATCGAGCTGTTCGGCAGCGAAGCCAGCAACGACGGCGCGCCGCGCAAGATCGGCACCTTCGAGCGGGCGCATGGCGGCACCTTGTTCCTCGACGAAGTCGCCGATATGCCGCTCGAAACCCAGGGCAAGATCGTCCGGGCGTTGCAGGAGCAGACCTTCGAGCGGGTAGGGGGCGCGCGCCGGGTTGAGGTCGATGTCCGGGTCGTCGCCTCGACGAACCGCGAACTGGCCGCCGAGATCGCCGCGGGGCGGTTTCGCGAAGACCTGTTCTATCGCCTCAACGTCGTGCCGATCCGGGTGCCGCCGTTGCGCGACCGGCGCGAGGACATTCCGCTCCTGGCGCGGCATTTCATCGCGCGCGGCGCAGACGCGGCACGCATCGCGACCCGCGATTTCGGCGAGGATGCGCTGGCCGCATTGCAGGCTTACACGTGGCCCGGCAACGTGCGGCAGCTGCGCAATGTCGTCGATTGGTTGCTGATCATGGCGCCGGGCGACACCAGCGAGCCGGTGCGGGCCGACATGCTGCCGAACGAAATCACCGCGATCGCCCCCTCCGTCGTCAAATGGGACAAGGGCAGCGAGATCATGACCCTGCCATTGCGCGACGCGCGCGAGGTGTTCGAGCGCGAATACCTCCTGGCGCAGGTGACAAGGTTCGGCGGCAACATCTCGCGCACCGCCGCCTTTGTCGGGATGGAGCGCTCGGCCCTGCACCGCAAGCTCAAATCGCTCGGCGTATTCGGCAACGAACGCGCGCTGAAGGTCGCAACGTGAATCTTCAAGCTTACCGTAGCGCCTTCTGGAAGAGCTATCGCGAGGAGGTGATTCGCCTTGACGGAGGTGCTTGCGTTAGGTGCAAACGCAGTATCTCGGACGGTGCCGTGTTGCAGGTGCATCATAAGGTTTACATTGTCGGCCGAAAGCCATGGGAGTATCCTCACCATCTCTGCGAATCGCTCTGTAAAGCCTGCCATGCTGAGGAACACGGGAAAATACCGCCGCGCTTCGGTTGGGATTTAGTAGGATGGGATGATCTCGAGGATCTGATAGGTTTTTGCGAGCTTTGCGGCACATCAATTCGGTATACCTTTCTTGTACAACATCAGAAATGGGCTCCTTTGGAGGTGGGGGAGTTTTGCTGCGATAACATCACATCCACTCAAGCTGCAAGCGGCCACATGGACTCACTGCGCCGGTTTAATGACCGCCGAAAGCGTTTCGTGTCGTCTCGACGCTGGCTGAGGAATGCTCCAGGGATTTTAACCATTAAGCAAAGAGGCATTGAGGTTGCGATAGTCGAATCGGGTTCCAATCTCCGGCTTCAGATGAATGGAAAGAAAGGTCGATTGGAATTTAGGTCGATTTTAGATGCCAAAATGAAGGCTTTTGATCTAATCGAAGCAGGTATCGTGTCTGAATATCTGCGGAAAGCATCAAACTCAAAGGTGGCGTGCTGACCGATGTCCCGCATCGCCTATGTCGCCGGCCGCTATCTGCCGCATCACGAGGCGGCCGTGCATATCGAAGACCGCGGCTTTCAGTTCGCCGACGGCGTTTATGAGGTCATCGCGGTGCGTGGCGGGCGGCTGCTCGACGAGGAGCTGCACCTCGCCCGGTTGCACCGCTCGCTTGGCGAATTGCGCATTGCGCCGCCGATCGGCGACAGCGCGCTCAGGGTCGTGATGCGCGAGGTGGCGCGCCGCAACGGCGTGCGGAACGGCATCATCTATCTGCAAATAACGCGGGGCGCGGCGCCACGCGACCACGCCTTCCCGAAATCGGCGAAGCCGACCCTGGTGGTGACCTCTCGCCCCTCGCGCCCGCCCGACCCGCGCCTCGCCCGCGACGGGGTGGCGGTCATCACGATTCCCGACATCCGCTGGCAGCGCTGCGACATCAAGTCGGTGTCGCTGCTGCCCAACGTGCTCGGCAAGCAGCAGGCGCGCGAGGCCGGCGCTTTCGAGGCGTGGCAGATCGATGGCGACGGCCGGGTCACCGAGGGCACCTCGACCAACGCCTGGATCGTGACCGCCGACAATCTCGTGGTGACCCGCGCCGCCGACCACGCGATCCTCAATGGCGTCACCCGCCTCGCCGTGCTCGACATCATCGCGCGCGAAGGCTATCGGCTCGCCGAGCGGCCGTTCTCGCTGGCCGAGGCGCATGCGGCGCGCGAAGCCTTCCTGACCAGCACCACGGTCGATCTGCTGCCGGTCGTGCGTATCGACGGCAAACCGGTCGCCGATGGCAAGCCCGGACCGCTCAGCCGCAAACTGCAGGCGGCCTATCAGGCGCATGTCGCCACTGCGGTGGACGCCGCATGAGCCTGTCGGAGATTGCCGTCGCTGCCGCACTGCGGCGACCGCGGGCAATCCTGTTCGACTGGGACAACACGCTGGTCGACAGCTGGGCGACGATCCACGAGGCGCTCAATTACCTGATGCGCACGTTGAACCGGCCGGAGTGGACGCTCGCCGAAACAAAGGAGCGCGTGCGGCTGAGCCTGCGCGAGGCTTTCCCGCTGCATTTCGGCGAGCATTGGGAGATGGCGCGCGACATCTACCTCGAACATTTCCGGGCGATCCATCTCGACCGGCTGACACCATTGCCGGGCCGCGAAGCATTGCTGCGCGGCTTGAAGGAGGAGGGGCTCTATCTCGGGATCGTAAGCAACAAGACCGGCCCGTTGCTGCGGCGCGAGGTCGACCGGCTCGGCTGGACCCCCTTGTTCGGCAGCATCGTCGGGGCCGGCGACGCGCCAGCCGACAAGC
>DASUKH010000034.1:0-19571 GCA_036278835.1 Allostellaceae bacterium | reverse complement strand
CCCCAGGGAGAGGAAGCCGAAAGAACTTTAGTGCAGCGGCGAGAACTCGGCCGGGACGACCAGCATATTTTCCTGCTGGACGAATTGGCCGCGGGTGGCCGGCGGCCACGCGCCGGCGGCGCGCGCCTCGTCGCGGATGCGGAAGCGCTCGGCGGCGTCCTTGTAGGCCCAGACATGGATCCACTGGTTGAGGCCGCCGATATCGGTATAGCCGCAGAAGGCGAGCGGCGAAAACTTGACGCGCCCCTCGATCCGCTCGGCCCATTTCTCGATCACCGTAGGGGTGGCGCCCGGCAGCATCGTATAGGTTCGGATTTCGTAGAGGTTGCCGAGCTTGCGCGGCTCGAGCTTCGGCGAGAACGGCGCCGGGACGATGATCTTCGATTCCATCGTCTCGATGAATTCCTGGATTTTCGGCGGCCAGCCCGGGATTTTCTCCGAGCGGACCTTGGCGCGGTGCGCCAGATCGTTATACGGCCAGCAATGGATGATCCGGTTCAGGGGGCCGACCTCGGTGTGGAAAAAGGCACCGAGCGGCGACACCTTGGTCCGCTCCTTGAGCCCTTCGGCGAACCGCTTCTCGACCTCCGGGGTCGAGCCGGGCTTGATCCGGTAGGTACGCATTTCGATGATCATCGCGTCTCTCCAAGCGAAGCTACGCCGCCATACTAGCGCCGGAATCGGGCGCGCGCACCAGCGCTCCACATTGGGTTAAGGCAGCGCGGCAAGCCGGCCTGCGAGCAGGCGGAACAGGCCATCGGCGTCGGCCGCGGTCAGCACCGTCGCGTTCGGAGCCCCCACCCTGCCCTCCCCCGCTTGCGGGGGAGGGTTGGGGAGGGGGCGGATCACGGTCATGCCGGCGGTCAATGGACTCTGGGTTTCGACCCGGACGAAGGCGGGGGCTGATCGAAACAATTCCGGTGCGACGAGCCACGCGATAACGCAGGCGTCGTGCATCGCCATCGGCGGCTTCCCGAGGCCGTGGCGCGGCCCGAGGAGGGTGGCGGCGGCGCCGCAGCAGCTTGTGCGGAGCGCGGCAATCGGTGCGATGCGGGCGGTGGTGCCGCGCACCGCCTCGGTCACGTCGAGCGGCACCAGGGTGATCGGCACGCCGCTGTCGAAGACGATTGCCGCGGCGTGCGGGTCGCAATGCATGTTGAATTCGGCTGCCGGCGTGATGTTGCCGTGGGTGCCGCCGCCCATCACGACCAGCTCGGCGACCGCCGCGGCGATCTCGGGGGCCAGCACCAGCGCCGCCGCGATGTTGGTGAGCGGGCCGAGCGCGCAGATTGTAACGCTGCGCGGTGCGGCCCGGCGCAGCCGCTCGACCAGAAACAGCACGCCATGCTCCGGCCGCGGCCTCAATGCCGGTTCCGGCAAGACGAGATCGCCGAGACCGGCTTCGCCATGCGCATAAGCGGCGTCCGGCAGGATGGGTCCGATCGGCCGCGGACAGCCGGCATAAACCGGCACATCTTCCCGCCCGGCCAGCTCGAGAACCGCGCAGGCATTGCGCGCGGTGGCGCCGAGGGGCGCGTTGCCGGCGACTGCGACGATCGCCTCTAGCGCCAGCTCGGACGAGGCGAGCGCCAGCAGGATCGCCACCGCGTCGTCGATGCCGGGGTCCGTGTCGATGATGACCGGGCGCGGCATCCTGCGCGGCCCCTGTTTGTTTGGTTCGTCCGCCCAGGATACGAGATCGGCGAACAGGCTGCAGCGCACTTTGTGATGTCCCTGTTTCGCATTCCCGGCGAAAGCCGGGACCCACCCATCCGCTCGCGATGTTGCCGCCGTGGGTCCCGGCTTTCGCGAAAGCCGGAAATGCAGGGGTTTATGGATGCAGGGTGGTGATCCAACCCCCGCCTTGCGGCCTATCGGCGGTTGCGGGCGGACAGCCAGAACAGGAGCGCGCCGCCGGCCGCCACTGCCGCCGCGGCACCACCGAGCGCCGCCGGGTGCAGCGCGGCGGCGGGCTGGCGATGCTTGGCTTCGATCGCGCGGGCCGAGTCGATATGGCGCTCCTTCAGCGCCAGCGCGACGATCTCGGCCGGGTGCAGCGCGTGGCGGGCGCTGCCGTGCTCGATCTGCTCGCGGCAGCTGAACCCGTCGGCGGCGATCAGCGTCTCGTCGGTCGCCCGGCGCACCGCCGGGAGCAAAGCCTGCTCGGCGATCGTCATCGACACCGCATAATGCTCGCTCTCATAGCCGAACGAGCCGGCCTGGCCGCAGCAGCCGGTCGGGTTTTCGACCAGTTCGAGGCCTATTTTCTTGAACAATTTGTGCTGTGCGTCGGCGTCGAGAACCGCCTTGGTGTGGCAATGGCTTTGCAGCAGCACCTTGCCGGAAAGGCGGGGCGGCTCCCAGTCGGGGGTCGCCATCAGCTGTTCGGCCAGGGTTCGGGTCTGACAGGCGAGGCGGTGCGCGTCCTCATCCTCGAACATCAGGTTGCGCAACTCGTCGCGGAACACCGAGACGCAGCTCGGCTCCAGCCCGACCACCGGCACCCCGGCGCGGATCGCCGGCCGCAGCACGTCGAGTATCTGCCGCAAATGCCGGCGCGCGAGGTCGAGAAAGCCGTAATCGTAAAACGGCCGGCCGCAGCACAGCCGGATTTCCGGCACGACCACCCGGTAGCCGGCGTCCTCCAGCACCGCGACCGCCGCCTTGGCGGTGTCCGGGCGGAAGTAATTGTTGAACGTATCGGGCCACAGGATGACCGGCGGCCGGGAGTCATCCTCCCCATTCTCGCGGGCGCGGCGCGCGAACCACGCCTGAAACGTCTCCGGAGCGAAGGCGGGGGCCGGGCGTTCCGTCGTGAAACCGAGCGCCGTCTTCAAGGCAGGCGCCAAACCGGGCAGGCGCAGCGCGAAATTGACGACGCCCGGCATCAGCATCGCCAAGCGCGCCCAATACATCATCAGCCCCATGCTGTAGGCCGAGCGCGGCCGCAGCCGCCCCTTGTAATGGTGCGCCAGGAACTCGGCCTTGTAGGTCGCCATATCGACCGAGACGGGGCAGTCGTGCTTGCACCCTTTGCATTGCAGGCAGAGATCGAGCGCCTCGCGCACCGCCTCGCTGCGCCAGCCGTCGTGCAGCGCGTCGCCGCGCATCATCTCGAACAACAAATGGGCGCGGCCGCGGGTCGAGTGCATTTCCTCGCGAGTCGCCTGAAAGCTCGGGCACATCGTCTGCCCGTGCGGCGCCCGGCACTTGCCGACCCCGAAACAGCGCTCGGCCGCCTCGGCGAAGCTGCCGTGGTCTTCGGGGAAGTGGAAATACGTCTCGACTTTGCGCGGCGCGTAATCGGGGCCGAGCCGCAAATTGCTGTCGAGCGGGTAGGCGTCGATGATCTTGCCGGGGTTCATCCGCCAATGGGGGTCCCAGATCGTCTTGAACTCGCGGAACGCCTGGATCAGGTCGGCGCCGAACATCCGCGGCAAGAGTTCGCCCTTGGCCTGCCCGTCGCCGTGCTCGCCCGAGAGCGAGCCGCCATAGCGCAGGCAAATGCCGGTCGCCTCCTCCATGTACGTGCGGAAGCGCGCCACCCCCTCGGTGGTCTTCAGCCCGAAATTCATCCGCGCATGCACGCAGCCGTCGCCGAAATGGCCGAACACGGTGGCGCGGTAGTTGTATTTGTCGTTGAGCTTGTGGAAGTCGCGCAAATAGTCGCCGAGCCGCTCCGGCGGCACCGCCGCGTCCTCCCAGGACGGCCACGTATCCTCCTCGCCCGGCACCCGGCTCGACCCGACCCCGTTCTCGCGAACCGCCCAAATCTGCTGCTGCGGCTCCTGATTATCGTAGAGCCGCATATCGACGGCGCGCGACCGGCCCCGTTTCAACCGTTCGCAGGCGCGCTCCGCCTTGTCCTTGGCCTCGCCCGGCTCGGCGCCGCTGAACTCGACGATGAGCCACGAATGGCCGTCGGGCAGCAGATTTTCGCCGGGCCAATGGCGGCCCTTGCGGTGCATGTTCTCGAGGCAATGCCCGTCGAAGGCTTCGAGCGCGTCAGGTTCCAGGCCGCGCAATTCGCCGCAATCGTCGGCGGCGCTGGCGATATCGGGGTAGCCAATGACGGCGAGTGCGCGGTGCTTCGACGCCGGCAACAGCCGCACGGTGGCGCCGAGGATCAGGGCGAGCGTGCCCTCCGACCCGACCAGCGCACGGGCGAGGTTGAACCCGTTCTCGGGCAGGAGTTCGTCGAGATTGTAGCCGGAGACCCGGCGCGGGATTTTCGGATAGCGGCGGCGTACCTCGTCGCCGTAACGGCCGGCGAGGTCCTTGAGGCCGCCGTAAATCTCGGCGCGCCGGCCGCCGGCGGCCTCGATGCGTGCGAGCTCCTCGTCCGAGGTCGCGCCGACCGTCATCCGCAGCCCGTCATAGCTCAGAATATCGAGCGTCTCGACATTGGCGACCGTCTTGCCGCCGGAAATCGTGTGGGCGCCGCACGAATTGTTGCCGATATTGCCACCCAGCGTGCAGTAATGCTTGGTCGCCGGGTCGGGCGCGTAGGTCAGCCCGTGCTCGCCCGCGGCCTTGCGCAATTGCTCGTTGATGACCCCGGGTTCGACCTCGGCCAGCCGCGCTGCCGGGTCGAGCTTCACGATGCGGTTCATGTATTTCGAGAAATCGATGACCACCGCGACGTTGCAGGTCTGGCCCGACAGGCTGGTGCCGCAGCCGCGCCCGAGGATCGGCACCTGGCGTTCGCGGCAGGCGGCGACGGTCGCCTCGACATCGCCGATATGGCGCGGGATCACCACCCCGATCGGCACCTGGCGGTAGATCGATAGGTCGGTGGCGTAGAGCGCGCGGCTTCCGGCGTCGAACCGCACCTCGCCCTCGATCGCGCGGCTGAGGGCTTGCGCGAGGTCGGCGGCCCGGTCGCGATCCTGCCGCGCCTCGGTGCGGTTCGGCACGTGCAGGGGGCGGCCGGTCGCGAGCTTCGGGCGCAGCGGCGCAAACGTGTCGGCGATTGTCATTTCGAGCCGACCTCCTCTTCTTCCGTTTTCGCCCCCGTCCTCTGGCTGTTTGGTCCGCTCTGCCCGGTCAGGCGGTCGCGGATGCGGCCGGCGATGCCGAACGGGCTCTGCGCAAAGCTGAATTCCTGCGCCGCGTGACGGCCGATCGACAGGCCGATCGGCGTGGTGTTGCGCTCGCCGCGGCGCATTGCGCGCAACAGCTTCTGCGCTTCTTCGCGGGTGATCTCGGGCGGCCAGGGCGGCTCAAGGGGATCGACGACGCACTCGACGAGGACCGGGCCGGGGATCGACAGCGCATGGCGCAAGAGGGCCCGCGCCTGCCCCGGCTCCTCGATGCGCACCGCCTTGGCGCCGCACGCCTCTGCGAATTTGACGAAATCAACCGGCGCCAGATCGACCCCGTATTCCGGATTGCCGAGGTAGAGCATCTGCTCCCATTTGATGAGGCCAAGCGAATTGTTCTTCATCACCACGATTTTGACCGGCAGATCGTGCTGCACCAGGGTCGCGAAATCGCCCATCATCATGGTCAGCGAGCCGTCGCCGGTGAACGCGACGACCTGGCGATCGGGGTAGGCGGTCTGCGCGCCGATTGCGTAGGGCAGGGCGGCCGCCATGCTGCACATCGTGCCGCTGAACGAGAAACTCTGGCGCTCGCGCAATTTCATGCGCGCCTGCCAGACGGTGACGGTGCCGCTGTCGCCGCACAGGATCGCGTCCGGCTCCATCAAATCGGGCAGGTGCCAGCCGATGACCTGCGGGCACATCGGCGTGTGCGAGCTTGTGCCGCGCTCCTCCATCAAGGCCCACCACTCGCTCATCGCCTTCTGCGCCTCGTCGAGGAAGCTGCGGTCCTCGTTGCGCGGCAATACGGTCAGGAGTTCGCGCAGGGTCTCGCGGGCATCGCCGACGAGGCCGATCTCGACCGGGTAGCGCAACCCGATGCGCTCCGGCCGGTCGTCGATCTGCACGCCGGCCGCCTGCCCCGGCTGCGGCAGGAATTCGATATACGGAAACGAGCTGCCGACGATCAAAAGGCCGTCGCAATTCTTCATGACCTCGGAGGAGGGGCGGGTGCCGACCACCCCGATGCCGCCCGTCGTATAGGGGCTGTCGTCGGGGACGCAGTCCTTGCCGAGCAGCGGCTTGACGATCGGGGCGGCGAGCCGTTCGGCGATTTGCTCCAACTCGGAACGGGCGCCGCGCGCGCCGGAACCGGCGAGGATCGCGATCCGGTGCTTTTCCGATAGCAGACGCGCCGCCGCCTCGACATGGTCGCGCCGCGGCACCGGGCGCGGCGTCTGGAATTCGTGCGAGGTATGGCCCGGAACGTTGCGCTTGAAGCGCTTCCAGTCGGTCGCCGGCATTGCCTGCATGTCGATCGGCAGTGCCACGTGGGCGACGGTGCGGTTGCCGAGCGCAGTGCGGCAGGCGAGGTTCAGGATGTTCTCGACGTGCTCCGGCCCCATCAGCCGCTGGTTGAAGCCGGCGACGTCATTGAAGAGATAATCCTGGTTGATGTCCTGCAGGTAATGGGTGCCGATCAGGTCGTGATAGGTCATCCCGGTCAATGCCAGCACCGGGGCACCGTCGATCTTGGCGTCGTAAAGCCCGTTGAGCAGATGTACCGCACCCGGCGCTGCGGTCGCGAAGCAGACCCCGAGCCGGCCGGTGAACTTGGCGTAGCCGCAGGCGGCGAGCGCCGCCGCCTCCTCGTGGCGGCAATGGATGTAGCGGATGCGCCGCTTTTCCTTGCGGAAGGCGTCGACGAGGCCATTGATGCCGTCGCCCGGCAGGCCGAACACCGTATCGACCCCCCAGTCCAGCAGTATCGACACGATATGGTCCGACACCGTACCCGCCATCGCCGCCTCCGCTTGCCGTCGACAATGGGATGACACCGCGACGCGGGTGCCGTTCCCTGATCCTCGGCTAATCTGCGGTAATGCTGTCGGCGGCTTTCTGGGTTTTATGCGCTGCCTCGGCGCTCGGCGCCGGGCTTGCCGTGCTTTATCTCGCCGGCAAGGGGCGCCGCCCGCCGGAAGCGGTGCAGGCCCTGCATGCGGCGCTCGGGGCGGCGAGCCTCGCGCTGCTCGCCCTTGCCCTGCGCCGGGGAATGGTACCGACCGGCATGGGCACCGCCGGTTTCGCCCCAGTCGCCGCCGGACTGTTGGCGCTGACCTTGCTCGCCGGCCTCGCGATCGCGTTTGCAGCATGGCGCCGTCGGCGGCCAACGGAAATGCTGGTCGGCACCCATGCCACCCTCGCCATCGCCGCCCTCGCCTTGCTGCTGGCGGTCGTGGCGCTGGCGTGACGGAGAAACCGAGATCGTTCCCGTCACACAATGTTTTGAGACCAAACCGTCATACCGGCGAAGGCCGGTATCCAAGGTTCCAACAACTGCTGAACGATGCGTCCCGGCCTCCGCCGGGATGACAGTCAAGGGCGGCTTGACAGGGTTGCGGCGCGCTTTCTAAATGCGTGCAACCTCGGTGACAGCCTCCGGGGGCCGGTCTGGGCGCGTAGCTCAGCGGGAGAGCACTGTCTTCACACGGCAGGGGTCACTGGTTCAATCCCAGTCGCGCCCACCATCCCAAGCCAGGCCGGGTTCGATCCGTTAACGGCGCGAGGCGGGACGCCATGCAGGCCGGTGCGAGCGTGCGCGGAACCGCGGCATGACCCTCGATCCGCTCATCCTGTCGCGCCTGCAATGGGCCTGGGTCATCGCCTGGCACATCCTGCTGCCGGCGTTCACGGTCGGCCTTGCCGCCTATATCGCCGTGCTCGAGGGTCTTTACTTCCTCACCGGGCGGGACATCTGGTTCCGCATCTCCGGGTTCTGGACGCGCATCTTCGCGGTGTCATTCGGGATGGGGGTCGTCTCCGGCATCATCATGCCGTTCCAGTTCGGCACCAATTGGAGCCGGTTTTCCGACAGCACTGCCAATATCATCTCGCCGCTGATGGCCTACGAAGGCTTTATGGCCTTCGCCCTCGAGGCGACGTTTCTCGGCATCCTGTTGTTCGCCCGCAAGTTGGTGCCGCCCTGGGCGCATTTCGGCGCGGCGATCATGGTGGCGATCGGCACCCTGTTTTCGTCGTTCTGGATTCTCGCCACGAACAGCTGGATGCAGACGCCTTCCGGCTACCAGATCATCGACGGCCGCTTTTTCCCGCGCTCGTGGACCGACATCATCTTCAGCCCGTCCTTTCCGTTTCGCCTCGCGCATAACGACACCGCATTTTTTGTGACGACAGGCTTTGTCGTGCTCGGGGTCGGGGCGTGGCTGGTGCGCCGCAACCGCTCGCCGGAAGAGGGGCGGATGATGATGCGGATGGCGCTCAATCTGCTGATCGTCCTGGTGCCGCTGCAGATCTATCTGGGCGATCTGCACGGCGACAACACCTATGCCTACCAGCCGGTAAAAGTCGCGGCGATGGAAGGGTTGTGGGACACCGCAGGGCCGATGCCGTGGGCGGTGTTCGCGATCCCGCTCCAGGATGAGCAGAGAAATATTTACGAGCTCCACATCCCGCACCTCGGGAGCCTGCTGCTCGACCACAGCTGGAACGGCACGGTCAAGGGGCTGAAAGAGTGGCCGCGCGACCAGCAGCCGCCGGTCTGGCCGGTGTTCTTCGCCTTCCGCATTATGGTCGGGATCGGCCTGCTGATGCTGCTGGTGGCGATCGTCGGCTGGGCTTTACGGCTCGCCGGCCGGCTCTACGACACCGGCTGGTTTCTCGTTCTGTGCCAATGGTTCGCGCCGGCCGGGTTTATCGCGGTTTTGATGGGATGGACGGTGACCGAGGTCGGTCGCCAGCCGTGGACTGTGTATGGGCTGTTGCGCACCGCCGACTCGGTGACCCCATCCCTGACTGGCGGCGACGTGCTCGCGTCGCTGCTGCTTTATGGCATCGTCTATCTGGTGATGTACCCGGCGGGGATCGCCTATATGGCCGGAATCGTACGCAACGGCGTTGCTGCCGCCGACGATCCCGGCGCGATCGAGAGCGGCCGGCCGCCGCAGCCGTTCCAAACGGCGCCCGGCGAACCCGGCTGAAAGGCGGCGGCATGGATGGCGCGGTTCTCAGCCTCGTCCCGGTATGGACCTTCCTGCTCGGGCTGACGGTCTTTTATTACGTGCTGTTCGACGGGTTCGATCTCGGGGTCGGCATTCTTTACGGCTTCGCCCCGCGCGAGGACTGGCGCGAGCTGGTGATGAACTCGGTGGCGCCGATCTGGGACGGCAACGAGACCTGGTTGGTGCTGGGCGGCCTCGGTCTGCTGGCGGTGTTTCCGGTGGCCTACGCGATCATCATCCCGGCCGTCTATTTCCCGATCCTGATCATGCTGCTGGCGCTGGTGTTCCGCGGTGTTGCCTTCGAGTTCCGCTTCCGCCGGCCGGCCATGCGCCGCTTCTGGAACAACAGCTTCTTCGTCGGTTCAATGGTCGCGACCTTCGCGCAAGGGGTCGTCCTCGGCACTTTCATCCAGGGGTTCGAGGTCAAGGGGCGGGTATTTTCCGGCACCTCGCTCGACTGGGTGACGCCGTTCGCGATGATGACCGGGGTCGCGCTGATGTTTGGGTACGGCCTGCTCGGAGCCGGCTGGCTGATTATCAAGACCGAGGACGGGTTGCAGCACTGGGCGCGCAAGGCGGGACAGGTCTGCCTCGTCGGCACCGCGCTGGCGATCGTCGCGGTCAGCGTCTGGACCCCGCTGATCGACCCGTTTGTCGCCCGGCGCTGGTTCACTTGGCCCAATATCGGCCTGCTGATCCCGGTGCCGGTGCTGACCGCGGCGCTGACCTTCGCCGAATGGTTCATCCTGCGCAGCAAGGCCGAGTTCCTGCCGTTTCTCGGCGGCATCGGCCTCTTCCTGCTGTCCTATTGCGGGATCGTCGTCAGCCTGTGGCCGATGATCGTGCCGTTCCATTATTCGATCGCGCAGGCGGCTTCGTCGGAAAGCACGCAGGCTTTTCTGCTGATCGGCACCTTGTTTCTGCTGCCGATCATCCTCGGCTACACTGCGTGGTCGTACTGGGTGTTCCGCGGCAAGGTGCGCGGCGATCTCGGCTATCACTGATAGCCAGGGTCACAGCTTGTCCGGTGGAAAATCGACGATCGTGGCGCCGCCGAAAATCGCCGGCAGATAAGCCGGCGCGCGGGCGAGGTAATGCTCGGCGTAAAACCGCGCCGTGGCCGCACGGGTCGCGGCTGCGGCATCGCCGCCGCCGTTGCGCGCCGCGAGCGCCAGCCGCGCCATGAGCCAGCCCCCGCAGACCGTGCCGAACAACGCCAGATAGGGCGAGGACCCGGCCGCCGCCAGCGCCGGCGCTGCCTCGACGAGATATTCGGTGGCGTGCTCCAGCGCGTCGATCCCCTCGGCAAGTCCGCGATGCAATGCCTCCCACTGCGGCCGGCGGGCCAATTCCGGCAATACCGTGCGCATCTCTGCGAACAGCGCGCGCGCCGTCTCGCCGCCATCGCGCGCCAGCTTGCGGCCGACCAGATCATTTGCCTGGATGCCGTTGGCGCCCTCGTAGATCGGCGCGATGCGGGCGTCGCGATAGTATTGCGCGGCGCCGGTTTCCTCGATGTAGCCCATGCCGCCGTGCACCTGAACGCCGAGCGAGGCGATCTCGACCCCGAGATCGGTGCACCACGCCTTGACCACCGGGATCAGCAGATCGGCGCGGCGTTGCGCGGCAAAGCGCGTCTTGTCGTCGCCGGCGCGCCGGCTTTGATCGATGGCGGCGGCCGCGAAATAGGCAAGCGCCCGCATCGCCTCGGTGCCGCTCCGCATCGCCAGCAGCATGCGGCGCACATCGGGGTGATACGCGATCGCCGGCGTGCCGGAGCCGCGCGGCATGCCGGCCGGCTGACCCTGGACCCGGGTCATCGCATAATCGCGGGCCTGCTGGTAGGCGCGCTCGGCGATCGCCACCCCTTGCAGCCCGACCCCGAGCCGTTCGCTGTTCATCATCGTGAACATGCACTCAAGGCCGCGGTTTTCCTCGCCGATGCGCCAGCCGACCGCGCCATCGTCGTCGCCATAGGACATGACGCAGGTGGGCGAAGCGTGGATGCCGAGCTTTTCCTCGACGCTGAGCGCCCGCAGATCGTTGCGCTCGCCCGGATTGCCTGCCGCGTCGGGCAGGAATTTCGGCACCAGGAACAAGGAGATGCCGCGGCTGCCCGGCGGCGCGTCGGGTGTGCGCGCCAGCACCATGTGAACGATGTTGTCGGTGAGGTCGTGCTCGCCGTAGGTGATGAAAATCTTTTGCCCCTTGAGGCGGTAATGCGCGCCCCAGCGCTCGTCTTGCGCCGGCATCGCGCGGGTCCTGAGCGCGCCGAGATCGGAGCCGGCCTGCGGCTCGGTCAGGTTCATCGTTCCGGCCCATTCGCCCGAGACAAGCTTGCCGAGGTAGAGCCGCTTCTGCTCGTCGGTGCCATGCGCCTGCAACAGCTCGATCGCGCCGAAATTGAGGAGCGGGCACAGTGCCCAGCTCATGCAGGCCGAGTTCCACATCTCCATGACCGGCGCGGCGAGCGACATCGGCAATCCCTGCCCGCCATAGGCGGGATCGGAGTGCAACCCCATCCAGCCCGCCTCGACATAGCGGCGATAGGCCTCGCGGAAGCCGGGCGGGGTGCGCACGACGCCGTTTTGGAGGACGCTGCCGGCACGGTCGGCAGGCTGGTTGAGCGGGTCCAGCTCGGCCGCGGCGAACCGCGCCGCCTCGTCGAGCACCGCACCCGCGACCTCGGCGGCGGCGCCGTCGAGCGGCGCCAGCGTATCGATGACAAAGCGCATGTCGGCAAGCGGGGCGGCGTAGGGCATCTGTTTGCCTCTTAACCTTCGGAAGATGCGGCCGGACTGACCGGCGCGGGCCTGATGCGGAATTGTAACAAAAAAGGGGCGGCCGCGGCCGCCCCTTCTGCCGGCGTTGGTTGCCGTCGCAGCTCAGGTCTCGCGGCTCGAGAAGCGGACGGTGGTGGCGCGGGCGCGGTAGTCGGTCTTGACATTGACCAGCGCCACCATGCCTTCGTCGATCTTCTTCTGCGCCCGCTCCAACGCCGGGCGGATGTCCTCCGGCTTCTCGACGTATTCGCCGTGGGCGCCGAGGCCTTGCGCGACGATGTCGTAGCGGGTGTAGCCGAGGTCCCGCCCGGGCTTGTTGCGCTCGGGGTCGGCGGTCCAGCCGCCGTTGAGGCTGATCACGACGAGGAGCGGCAGCTTGTGGCGGACCGCGGTGTCAAGCTCCATCGCGTTCTGGCCGAACGAGCCGTCGCCGTGCAGGCAGATGACCGGCACGTTCGGCTTCGCCGCCTTGGCGCCGACCGCGAACGGCAGCCCCACCCCCATCGTGCCGAAGGGGCCGGAGTTGAGGCGGTGGCCGGGGGTGAAGGTCGGGATCGACTGGCGGCCGTAATTGAGGATCTCCTGGCCATCGACGCAGAGGATCGTGTCGCGCTTCTGGAAGTTCTTGATCTCCTCGCATAGCCGCAGCGGGTGGATGTCCCCGTCGGTCGGGTAGTTGCCGCCGACGCGGCTGCGCTTCTGTGCTTCGCCCTCGGCCAGCTTCTTCCGCCACGGCGCGAACCGCTCGGCGGTCTTGCCATCGACCGCCTCGATAAGCTGCTGCAGCACCGACTTGCAGTCGCCGACGAGGGGCAAGTCGATGTTGCGCGCCGACAGCCCCATTTCCTCCGGGTCGATATCGATGCGGGCGACCTTGGCTTCGGCGCGGAAGCGCGGTGGCAGGGCGTGCCCGATCACATAATTCGTGCGCGTGCCGAGAATGACGATCAGGTCCGCCTCGCGGAACGCGTCGTTGCGCATCGTCAGCCATGACAAGGGGTGGTCGTCGGGTACCACGCCGCGGCTCTGCGGCGTCGTGTAGAACGGAATGCCCGCCTTTTCGACAAACTGCCGCATCTCGTCCCAGGCATGCGACCACAACACGCCGCCGCCCGAGACGATGACCGGCTGGCGCGCCTGGTTGATCGCATCGACCAGCGCGTTCAGCGCCTTCGGCTCGGCATAGGGGCGCGCCTTGACGATCGGGCGGCCCATATAGCTCCAATCGACATCCGCCTCGTCGACCGTCTGGTAGAGCACGTCGCCCGGGAAATCGAGATAAACGGGGCCGGGCTTCCCGTTCAGCGCTTTCTGGAAAGCGAAATTGATCTGCTGCGGCAGGCGCTTCAAATTGTGGACGCGGTCGGCATATTTGACGCAGCCTTCGAGGACCTTGACCTGGTCAATCTCCTGGAACACTTGCCGGCCGAACTGGCTGATCGGCGAGGAGCCGCCGAGCGCGACGACCGGACAGCAATCGATCAGCGCATTGGCCAGCCCGGTCGCGAGGTTGAGCGTCGCAGGCCCTGACGCCGCCATGCACACGCCCGGCCCCTGCGTGACGCGTGAATAAGCCTGGGCCATGTACGCGGCGCCCTGCTCATGGCGCGTATCGATCATGCGGATACCTTCCGCGATGCAGGCCGACTCCGCGTCGAGCATCGGCCCGCCCATCAGAAAGAACAGGTCCTTGACGCCCTGCGCCTTCAGGCACCGCGCGATGATTTCGTTGCCGGTCAGTTCGGGCATCTTGGGTCTCCTCTCCCATTCTGTGCTGTCGTTTCGCTCCTTAGCGTCATCCCGGCGGAGGCCGGGATCAATTTATCCGCTGCATCGATGTTCCCATTCGGGCAATGCTGCCGGAACAGGCCGGAAGAGTCCATTTCGTGCCTGCCATGGGTTCCGGCCTTCGCCGGAATGACGGGCGAGGTCGGCCAAAAACGAAAGCGGCGCCCGCGAGGGGCGCCGCCGAAGGGGGTGCTTGCCTAGCCGATGATCTTTTCGGCGCGCAGGGCGGAGATATCGCCGTCCTTCATGCCGAGCCAGTCGGCGAACACCTCGTAGGTGTGCTGGCCGAGCTTCGGCGACGGCTCGAGCTGCGGCGGCTTGCCGTCGAAGCGCACCGGCCAGGTCTGGCATTTCCAGTCGCCATCCGGGTGGTGCATGATCTGCATCAGGCCGCGCTTCTCGAAGCTCGGATCGTTCTGCAGTTCGAGCGTGTCGTGCACCGCGCCGGCCGGCACCCCGGCCGCGCCAATGATCTGCATCGCCTCGACCTTGGTGTGGTTCTTCGTCCAATCGGCGATGATCTGGTTGATGAACCCTTCGTTCTTGTTGCGCTCGTCATTGGTGGCAAAGCGCGGATCGCCGATCAAATCCTCGCGGCCGATCACTTTCAAGAGCCGGTCCCAGTGCTCGGGGTTGGCGCGGCTGCAGAAGATATAGACGTAATCGTTGTAGCCGCCGGGCTTGCACGGATAGATGCCGCACGGCGCCGGCGCGCCCGAGGTGCTCTGCGCGCCCATGCGCGGCGCCGGCTTGTCGCCGCCCGATTTCGCCATCGCGGCGAACGAAGTGCGGATGTAGTGCATGACCGCGTCCTGCATCGCGATCTGCAGCCGGCGGCCTTTGCCGGTCTCTTTCTTCTCATAGAGCGCGCCCAATACGCTGATCGCCATCAGCATGCCGGTGCCGGTGTCGCCGATCGTGCAGCCCGGTTTGACCGGCGGTTGGCCGGGCTCGCCGGTGACGCTCATCGTGCCGCCCGAGGCCTGCGCGATCATGTCGAAGGCAAGGCTGTTCACGTATGGGCTGCCGTCGCCGAACCCCTTGACCTGACAGTAGATGATGCCGGGGTTGATCTCCTTCAGCACGTCGTAGCCGAGGCCGAGGCGCTCGATCGTGCCGGGGGCGAGGTTCTCGGCGAACACGTCGGCCTTTTTCACCAACTCCTTGACCAGCTTGACCCCCTGCTCGGTCTTCAGGTTGACCGTCGCCGATTTTTTGTTGGCGTTGAGGATCTTGAAATAATACGAATCGTTGTTGCCGGTGCTGCCGGTGACCTGGCGGCCGGGATCGCCGCCGCGCGGGTTTTCGATCTTGACGACTTCGGCGCCGAGCCAGGCGAGCGCCTCGGTGCAGGTCGGGCCGGCCTCGAACTGGGTCAGATCGACAACCCGGACGCCTTTCAGACAGCCGAGCGGGGCGTAATTTTCGGTCATCCTCTAGATCTCCTCCAGCGCGGCAACCTGCCGCAAACGCATCTTGCAACGATACCGCAGATCGGTCTCGCACGGAAATCGCTGTTTGCGCCCAAAAAACGCGGTGCCGGATTGCGCCGGCGCGATGGCAGGCCCATCTCCCGCATTTTCCGCCGGTGTAATCGCGGAGAATCCGCGGACAGGCCGACGGTTGCCAGCCCTTGCGGACGGGTAAGTGAGCGCTTACTTTCGGCGCCATGGCAGGGATCAGGCTCGATGGCGACGAGCGTCGCAAAAGGATCGTGCGGGCGGCGGTACCGCTGTTCGCGCGCAAGGGGTTCGCCGGCACCACGACCCGCGAGCTGGCCGAGGCGGCCGGCATCTCGGAAGCGTTGCTGTTCCGGCATTTCCCGAGCAAGCAGCTGCTCTATCGTGAAATCCTGCGGCTCGGCTGCGAGGGCGATCCGGCACTCGAACGGCTGGCCGCATTGCAGCCCTCGACCGCTTCCCTCGTGTGCATCGTCCGCTTCATGGTACGCCGCTTCCTGCTCGGAAACGAAGCGGAGCGGGCCGAGCTCGATCCGCGGGTGCGCCTTCTGGCGCACAGCTTTCTCGAAGACGGCGACTACGCGCGTGAATTATTCGAGACGGTGGCGGAGCGGGTGGTGCCGCTGTTCGAAGCCTCGCTCGCCGCGGCGATCGCGGCGGGCGATGCCCGGCCGAGCCTCGGGCGGGCCGCAAACGGCTTCTGGTTCGCCCAGCACGTGGCGGCGATGATGGCCCTTGCCGCGTTGTCCGGCACGAGCTGCATCCCCTACGAGGGATCGCTTGAGGGGCTGGTCGAGGAAGCCGGCGACTTCATCCTGCGCGGGATCGGCCTGACCGAGGCGGCAATCGCCGCCGGTGCCGAGCGCGCGCTCTCCACCGCCGCGGACTGACCAGGGACTCCGATGGACGGCGATCTCAATCCCCCCCTGTCATCGCATGCCGATTCGGTCGCCCGCGCGTCGTCGCGCGAGCCGGCCCGCACCGGTGGGCGGCCGGTCCATACCGTCCGCTGGCTGGTCATTGTCGGCATCTTGCTGGCTCTGGTGCTGGGCGGCTTTTATGGCTTCAACCGCTTCCGCGAGCACGCGATCGCCAATTTCTTCGCGCACAACAAGCCGCCGCCGGCGGAAATCTCGGCGGTGGTCGCGACAACGGGACAGGTGCCGCATCATGCCGAAGGCATCGGCTCGCTTGCGGCGGTGCATCAGGTGACGGTCATGCCGCAAGTCGGCGGCCTCGTCACAAAAATTCTGTTCAAACCCGGCACCGAGGTTAAAGCCGGCGACCCGCTCGTCCAGCTCGACGATGGGCCGGAGCGCGGCGATCTCGCCAATTATCAGGCGCAGGCGCGCTATGCGGCGGTGTCGTTGGCGCGCGCCAAGGTGTTGGCGCAGCGGCAGGTCGGTCCACAGGCAACGGTCGACCAGGCGCAATCGCAACTCGACCAGGCGCGAGCGCAGGTCGCGAAGACCGAGGCGCTGATCGCGCAGAAGCTGATCCGGGCGCCCTTCGACGGAAAGCTCGGCGTGCGGCAGATTGATCTCGGCCAATACGTCAGCGCCGGCACGCCGATCGTGTCGCTGACCAACCTGAAGGAGCTGTTCGTCAACTTCACGCTGCCCTCGACGATGCGCGCCGAGATCGCTCCCGGCCAGGCGGTCGATGTGACCTCCGACGCGTTCCCGGGCCGCACCTTCAAGGCGAAGCTCACGACGATCGACCCGCAGATCCGCCCCGACACGCGCACGATGACGATCCAGGCGCGGATGGACAACCCGAAGGAAGAACTGCTGCCGGGCATGTATGTCGATGCCGAGGTGGTGCTGCCGCCGAAACCCGACCGGGTGATCCTGCCCGCGACGGCCGTCGATTACACGCTGTACGGCGACAGCGTTTACGTCGTCCGCCAGGATGGCACCGACGCCAAGGGCAAACCGCTGCTGAAGGCGCATCGGGTGGCGGTCAAGACCGGCGAGCGCTGGGGGAACAAGGTGGCGATCCTGTCGGGGGTCAGGCCGGGCGACCGGGTGGTCGCCGCCGGGCAGATAAAATTGCAGAACGGCGGCGAGGTCATCGTCAGCGGCAACCCGCCGCCGCAGCCGCCCGCACACCCGACGCTGCATTGAATTGAAAGTGGCACGCAGGAGTAATTGAAGAGTGGAAAAGTGTCATCCCGGCGAAAGCCGGGACCCATTATTCCGCATCGGGATTGCGGAGACATTCATCCCGGGCTTCTCCGGGATGACACTTCACTATTCCTGGTCACATTTTTGCTGATCCGCCAGTGAGCGCGTTGCCGGCATGCTGAAATTCACCGACATCTTCGTCCGCCGGCCGGTATTGGCGCTGGTGATCAGCCTGCTGATTTTTCTGATCGGGCTGAAGGCGCTGCTCGGCCTGCAGATCCGGCAATACCCGCAGCTCTCGAACACGACGATCACGGTCACAACGGCCTATCCCGGCGCCTCGCCCGACCTGATCCAGGGCTTTATCACGACCCCGATCGAGCAGGCCGTCTCGAGCGCCGAGGGCATCGACTATCTGACCTCGAGCTCGATCCAGGGCACCAGCACGGTCACCGCCTACATCAAGCTCAATTACGACCCGAACAAGGCGATGACCGACGTCATGGCCAAGGTTCAGCAGGTCAAATACCTGATGCCGGCGGCGGCGCAGGACCCGGTAATACTGAAATCAACCGGGCAGACGACCGCGGTCATGTATATCGGGTTTTCGAGTTCCGAGCTGCAGGCCCCGGCCATCTCCGATTACCTGACCCGCGTCGTGCAGCCGCTGATGTCGACAATAGAGGGGGTGGCTTCGGCCGATATCCTCGGCGGCCAGACCTTTGCGATGCGGGTGTGGCTCGACCCCGCGCGGATGGCGGCGCGCGGCATCACCGCCAGCGATGTCGCCACCGCGTTGCGCGCCAACAACTACCAGTCGGCGCCGGGTCAGGCCAAAGGCTATTACACGGTCACCAACGTCGAAGCGCATACCGGCCTCGACGATGTCGATCAATTCAAGCGCATGATCGTCAAGTCGAAGAACGGCTCGGTGGTGCGGCTCGAGGACATCGCCAAGGTCGATCTGAGCGCGCAGAGCTGGAATTCGAGCGTCGCGATGAACGGCCAGCACGCCGTCTTCATCGGCATCCAGGCGACCCCGACCGGCAACCCGCTGTCGATCGTCTCGGGCGTGCGCAAGCTCTTGCCGGAGATCCAGCGCAACCTGCCGCCCAGCGTCAAGATGCAGGTCGCTTACGATTCGACCCGCTTTATCCAGGCCTCGCTCGACGAGGTGCAGTGGTCGCTGGGGCTGGCGGTGGCGATCGTCGTCGCGGTCATCTTCCTGTTCCTCGGCAGCCTGCGCTCGGTGCTGATCCCGATCGTGACGATCCCCCTGTCGCTGATCGGCGCCGGCATCATCATGGCGGCCCTCGGTTTCACCCTCAATCTGTTGACCCTGCTGGCGTTCGTGCTGGCGATCGGCCTCGTCGTCGATGACGCAATCGTCGTCCTCGAAAACGTCTATCGCCATATCGAGGAGGGCAAGACCCCGGCGCAGGCGGCGCTGATCGGCGCCCGCGAGATCGCGGGGCCGGTCATCGCGATGACCCTGACGCTGGCCGCCGTTTACGCGCCGATCGGCTTTTTGGGCGGCGTCACCGGCACCCTCTTCCGCGAATTCGCCTTCACCCTGGCCGGTGCGGTCATCATCTCGGGCATCGTCGCCGTCACCCTGTCGCCGATGATGTGCTCGATGCTGCTGCCGCGCGTCACCGGCCAGGGCTGGTTTGCGCGCCAGATCGACCGGGCCTTCACGCGGCTCGCCGACGCCTACGGGAGGCGGCTCGAACGCTCGCTCGACTACCGCGCGGTCACCGCATTGTTCGCGGTCGCGGTGTTCATTGCGCTCGGCTTCATGTACGTCAATACCAAGAAGGAGCTGGCGCCCGAGGAGGACCAGGGCGTGTTGTTCGCGCTGACCAAGGCGCCGCAATACGCCAACCTCGACTATCTCGACGCCTATGGCGGCGAACTCGACAAGGCGTTCCGTTCGGTGCCGGAAGCCCAGCTGACCTTTGTCGTCAACGGCCGGTTCGGGCCGAACCAGGGGATCGCCGGCGTCATCCTGAAGCCGTGGGACGAGCGCTCGCGCAGCTCCCTGGACCTGAAGCCGATCCTGCAGAAGCGGGTCGACAAGATCGAGGGCATGCGCGCCTTCGTCTTCAACCTGCCGCCGCTGCCGGCGTCGATCGGCGGCCTGCCGGTGCAGATGGTGATCGATTCGACCGGCGATTTCCAATCGATCTATAACGCGATGGAGAAGATCAAGGAAGCGGCGCGCAAAAGCGGGCTGTTCATCGTCGTTGATAGCGACCTCGCCTTCGACCAGCCGACGATCCAGGTCAACATCGACCGCAACAAGGCCAACGAGCTCGGCATCACGATGCAGTCGATCGGCGATACGCTGTCG
>DASUKH010000033.1:0-5747 GCA_036278835.1 Allostellaceae bacterium | reverse complement strand
CTGTTGGCCGATGCGCCGTTCTCGCGCCTCGACATGGTATCCTGCCGCAACGTGCTGATCTACCTGCGCCCCGAGGTGCAGGAGAAGGTGCTCTCGCTGTTCCACTTCGCGCTGCGCGAGGGCGGTATTCTCGTTCTCGGTACTTCCGAGGCGACCGGCGGCTTCGGCGGCCGCTTCGAACCGATCTCGAAAAAGCAGCGGATTTTCCGGCACCTGGGCCCCAGCCGTCCGGGCGAGGTCGCATTCCCGATCGCGCCCGGCGCAGGCGGACGAACGGCGCTTTCATCCGTGCACGGGCGTCGGCCCGGCGCGCCGCGCAGCACGGCCGGCGACCTCGCCCGGCAGGCACTGCTCGACGCCTATGCGCCGGCCTCGGTCCTGATCAACGCTCGGTATGAGGGCCTCTACTATTTCGGGCCGATCGACCGCTACCTGAAGATAGCCGCGGGCGAGGCCAGCCGGGATCTGTTGGCGATGGCGCGCGACGGGCTGCGCACCAGGCTGCGGGCGGCTATCCGCCAGGCCGGTCGCGATCACATGCCGGTCGCGGTCGGCGGCGCGCGGGTCGACCGCCACGGCGAGGCCGTCCTGGTCGGCATCTCGGTCCAGCCGGTTTCGGCCGAGGGCGAGGAATTTCTTCTGGTCAGCCTTTCCGACGAGCCCGCGCCCATAAGCGGCGCCGCGAGGGCGGAAGCAGCCGTCGATCCTCCGCATGCCGCCCAACTCGAGCAGGAGCTCGATGCCACGCGCAAGGAGCTGGAGAATGCAATCCACGAACTCGAGACGACCAACGACGAGCTGACCGCCACCAACGAAGAGGCGATGTCGGTTAACGAGGAGCTGCAATCAACCAATGAAGAGTTGGAAACCTCGAAGGAAGAGCTGCAATCGCTGAATGAGGAGCTGACTGCCCTTAACAGTCAGCTGAGCGAAACCGTCGAGCAGCAGCGCGCTACCGCCAACGACTTGCGGAACACAATGAACAGCTCGGAGATCGCGATGCTGTTCCTCGACGGCAATCTCGAGATCCGTCTGTTCACTCCGGCCGCAAGGACGATGTTCAACGTCATCGCGTCGGACATCGGCAGACCCTTGGCCGATCTGGCGCGCCGCATCAGCGATCCTCCGCTGCTCGCCGACGCGGCCGGGGTCCTTGCCGGCGGCGCGCCGCCGAACCGCGAGGTCGAGGCCGACAACGGTGCCTGGTACACGCGGCGCATCCTGCCCTATCGCGGCGAGGACGATCGGGTCGAGGGGGTGGTCATAACCTTTACCGACATCTCCGAGAGGAAGGCGGCGGAACGGGCAGTCGAGGCGGCACGGTCCTATTCCGACAATATCATCAATACGATCAGCCAGCCGCTGGTCGTGCTCGACGAGGCGCTTTCCGTAATCTCCGCCAGCCGCTCGTTCTACGATGTCTTTTCGATCGCGCCGGAGGAGACCGTGGGTCGGCAGCTCGACGCGGCTGACGACGGCTGCCTCGAGAACGCGGCGCTGCGCGCCTTCCTCGAGCGCCTGCGGCGCGGCGAGCGAATCGTCGAGGACCATCAAATCGACATCGAGTTGCCGGCGCAGGGTATGCGGTCGCTGCTCGCGAGCGCGCTGGAGGTTCGCGACGAGCCCGGCGCCGCGCGGAAGATCCTGGTGACGATCGAAGACGTCACCGAACGCAAGCAGGCGAGCGAGGCGCTGGAGGCCGCCAAGCGGATGGCCGAGCAGGCCAATCTCGGCAAGTCGCGGTTCCTCGCCGCCGCCAGCCATGATCTGCGTCAACCGCTGCAGACGCTCAGCCTGTTGCGCGGGATATTGGCAAAAAGGACCAAGGATCAGAGCGAGGCGCGGCTGATCGCCAAGCTAGAGGAGACGCTCAGCGCGATGTCGGGCATGCTGAACACGCTGCTCGACATCAATCAACTCGAAGCGGGGATCGTCCGTCCGGAAATTGTCGAGTTTCCGATCAATGGCATGCTCGATCGTCTCAAGACCGAGTTCGCCTATCACGTGACGACGAAGCAGCTCAGTTGGCGGGTCGTTCCGTGCGGTCTCGCGGTGCGCAGCGATCCGCGCCTGCTTGAGCAGACGCTGCGCAACCTGCTGTCCAATGCCGTCAAATATACCGAGCGAGGCAAGGTCCTGCTCGGCTGCCGCCGCCGCGGCGGCAAACTGCGCATCGAGGTGTGGGATACAGGGATAGGCATTCCCGCCGGGCAGCTGGAACCGATCTTCGAGGAGTTCCATCAACTCGATAATGCCGCCCGCGAGCGCAGCCGGGGCATTGGACTGGGCCTTTCAATCGTGAAGCGCATCTGCGACCTGCTGGGCCATGCCATCGGTGTCCGCTCCTGGCTGGGCAGCGGGTCGGTCTTCGCGATCGAGCTGCCGGTCGCAGAGAACGAGAACGAGCTACGGAGCGGAGCGAGGCAGCCGGCGGCGATCGCCGGGCCGACCGGAGCGATCCTGATCGTCGAGGACGATCCGGCGGTGCGCGAGATGCTGGAGATGCTGTTCAAGGGAGAGGGACACCGGACGACTGCCGTCGCCGGCGCGCACGAGGCGCTCGCGCTGGCGGCGCAAGGAGCCCTGCTGCCGGATGTCGTCATCGCTGATTACAATTTGCCGGGCGGCCTGACCGGAGCCGAAACCGTCTTGCGGCTCCGCGAGTCGCTCCACCGCGAAATACCGGCCATCATCCTGACCGGCGACATTTCAAGCGATACGGCGCGCAGGATCACCGACGCCGACTGCGTGCATCTCAGCAAGCCGGCGGAACCGGAAATGCTGACGCAGCAGATCGAGAGCTGCCTTGCCGCGAAAGCGCCGCCGGAACGCGAGCGCGCGCGGCAGCCGGCCGTCTCGGCGGGCGGCCCGCTGCCCGCCGTTTTCGTCGTCGACGACGAGCGCAACGTGCGCGACGAGATGCAGCAACTGCTTCAGGAACACGGTTATGCGGTGGAGACCTATGCCAGCGGCGACGCGTTCCTGGCGGCCGACCGGCCCGGCCGCAACGGGTGCCTCGTGGTCGATGCTCTGATGCCGGGCATCGGCGGGATTGCGCTGCTCGAGCGGCTCAAGGCCGGCAGCCGCGGCCTGCCCGCTGTGATGCTCACCGGCCATGGCGATATCGCGATGGCGGTCCGGGCGATAAAGGCGGGTGCCGCCGACTTCCTGGAGAAGCCGATTCGTAGCGAGGAGCTCCTGGCGAGCATCGAACGCGCGTTCGAACGCAACCAGGATTCGACAAAACTCTCGGCTTGGCACAGGACGGCGGCCGAGCGCATCGCCCGCCTGACGGCGCGCGAACGCGACGTCTTGGCATTGATAGTCCAGGGGCGCCCGAACAAGATCATCGCCGACGACCTCGGCATCAGCCAACGCACGGTCGAGAACCATCGCGCCGCGGTCATGAAGAGGACCGGCGCCGCGACGCTTCCCGACCTGATCCGTCTGGTCATGGCGGCCGCCGATGGTCCGGCCGCCACGAATTCGGCAGTTGACGCGGCAGGAGCACCAGAAAAATAGTTTTCTTCTTCTTGCGAAAAAAACGGGACCGAACATCGCACGACCAGGGACACGGGATTGCCATCGGCGCCCTTTAGCGGTGACGCGTTGCCGCGTCCCGCTCACCCCGGATCAGGTTCAGCCGAAGTGCCCGCGCAGCAGCCACACGATCAGGAGCACAATCAGGACGGTCCCGAGGATTCCGCCGACGCCGTATCCGCCGCCGCGGCTGTAATAGCCGCCGCGGTAATAGCCGAAGCCGCCTCCGAACAGGAGCAGCACCAGGACGATTACCAGAAGCAATTCCATCACGTTTCCTCCTTTTTAGCGGCGGCGAGAACGACAGGAGATCGCAGCCGTTGCGGCCTGCCGCCGGTTTACGACACGGCCGGCAACGCTTGCCGGCCGTGTGAAATTGCAATTCGGGGGCGAAGCTCATCATGCCGATGTTCAGCCCCCGCAAGCTGATTCCGAAGCGCCGTAAACCGGCTCCGGATGGTAGTATGGCGAGTAGCCTTAGTTAGCGTGGTGTCACGATCGCGCAGCGCGATCGTTAGCCCTGCTAGCCGTGCGACGGGGCGGGCTCGCGCCCGGATGTATTGAATAGTACCCTTTCCGGTTTTTGCTTCTGGCGAAGCGAGTGTCACCGCCGCTTCGCCGCTTGAGAGCGACAAAGGAAGATACACCACTCTACCATAATACTTGCGATGGTCAATGTCAGCCATCGGGAAATACTCATCATACTACTGGTAGGTAATCGCCGCTACATTAAGTGGTTCTACGTTTTTTCAATGTCATGCTTTATATTACTTGAAGCTTGGAGACGCTAGCCGTGGTCATTGGCATCCCGCATTCTCTCGCCGACGACCCGCGCGACGCGATAACGCTCGCCGCCGGCATCCCGCTGTCGCCCATGGACAGGGCACCGACTCATTCTGAATTTACATAACGAACCGAGCACTCCGATGGGCACGGCCCTATTCTTGGTCCCCAGTATTGTCTTGGTGATGCCCGGTCTTGCTGAGACCTTCGGGTGGGCTTGAACCTTGCACTTGGCATTGGCCGGGACGCGTGCCGCCTACGACGGAGCATGTCGCATCGTGTCCAGAATTGAAAATGCGCAGCCCATCCGTGCTGGTGTGGGCGCGTCCCCCGAGCGCCCCGAACCCGATGACAGCGACCAACGCCAACATTGCGACGATCGCCCAGGCAGAGACAGAAGGCTTTCCCAGCAGTCGGTTGTCGCCGTCTGGCTCGCGCCGCCTCTCGAAATTTTGCCGCCCCGCGTATTCCGTTCCCGCCGAGATGCGCGTCACAGCGATTGACCGACCCCCGGCACGAGCCAGGGATGATGCGGCGGCTCTTCCACTGCTGCGCGGTCCTCGCAGGGCGGTTCGGTAAGGGCGATCGGCGTGGCTCCGCCGGAATCGTTATCGTCGTCGTTGCCCGGCGGGTGAGCATCCGACCATTTCTTGAAGCCGCGCGTGCTGCTGTTTTCCAGTGAAATATACATCGCGGTCATCCTTTGGTTGGGCTTACGGAAGGCAGAGTCGAACGAGGTTCAAGCTGTTTCGGGGGCGGGGCCCATTTATCGGCCTGTTGCCGCTGGATGATCCCGAGCACCCTGATCCACGACTTCGCCTGCGCCGCCTGTCCGGCCACAGCCGCGTCTCGGGCATTCCCCCGCGCGATGACGGCAGCCTCCGCGCCGTGTACGTCGATCATGTTGCGGACGAGCAATGCCTCGTCGGGATCATCGGCCATCGTCAGCTTCCCCTGACGAAGGCGCGAAGCGAGACGTAGCACACGAAAGTCACGGCGATCAGGATCGGGATCACGATCGGCGGAACGAACCAGACCTTCATTGGAGGCCTCCTCCATCGACATGTTCCGGTAAAAGATGCCCCGGCGGCTTCGGCGTCCATTCTTGCGCAAAGCGTTCGGCCTCAGCGATTTGCACCGGGGTCAAGTGCGAGGCGATGCGCTCGTATCCTGATCGAGCCCGGTGCAGATGTACGCCGCTCAAGCCGAGCGCTGAGAGGAGGAACCATCCGGCCGCGGTTGCCCCGCCCCCCGATTTGTCGGGCGCGTCGGCATAAACTTCCGCGAGCTTGACCTGAGCACGAGGCAGGCCTTGCTCGGCCGCGGCCAACAGCCATCGCACCGCCTGCGGCCGGTTCCCGGTGACGGCATAGCCGTTATCGTCCAGGCCGTTGTCGTACAGGATACCGAGATTGTATTGCGCG
>DASUKH010000032.1:0-16969 GCA_036278835.1 Allostellaceae bacterium | reverse complement strand
GGGGCGGCAAGGCAATACGCGGCGCTCATCGGGTCCCTCTCCCCAGGGTGCACCCGGCCGGGGGACGGGGTGCACGGCCGGCGATTATGATGGCATTCTCACCGTTCGGCTATGCCATGCGCCCTGCGCGTCCCAATCCATTCGGAGGATCGCCCGTGCCTCGCCAGCTCCGCGCCGCCATCGCCCAACTGGGCCCCATTCACCGCGCCGACAGCCGCGAGGCCGTCGTCAAGCGCCTGTGCGCCTTGCTGCGCGAGGCGCATGCCGGCGGCGCCCGCTTTGTCGTGTTCCCCGAGCTGGCGTTGACGACGTTCTTCCCGCGCTGGTGGATGACCGACCAGCGCGAGGTCGATAGCTGGTTCGAGCGCGAAATGCCGAATCCGGCGACCCGGCCGCTCTTTGACCTCGCCCGAGACCTCGGGGTCGGGTTTCACCTCGGCTACGCCGAACTGACCGAGGAAGGGGGCCGGCCGCGCCGTTACAACACTGCGATTCTGGTCGATCCGGCCGGGCGGATCGTCGGACGCTACCGCAAAATCCACCTGCCCGGCCATTCCGAGCACCTGCCAGAGGCGCCGTTTCAGCACCTCGAAAAGCGGTATTTCGATGTCGGCAACGAGGGGTTCCGGGTGTGGCGGACGATGGATGCGGTGGTCGGCCTATGCATCTGCAACGACCGGCGCTGGCCCGAGACGTGGCGGATGCTGGGGTTGCAGGGGGCCGAGATCGTCGCGCTCGGCTACAACACGCCGATCGAAAATATCCACCACCGCGAACCCGAGCATCTGCGGATGTTTCACCACCTGCTGTCGTTGCAGGCCGGCGCCTACCAGAACGCGGCGTGGGTGCTGGCGTCGGCGAAATGCGGCGCCGAGGACGGGTTCGGCATGATCGGCGGCTCGGCGATCGTCGCGCCGACCGGCGAGATCGCGGCCCGCGCCGTCAGCGAGGAGGACGAGGTGGTTACGGCGACGCTCGACCTCGAACTCGGCGACTATCTGCGGCGCACGGTCTTCAATTTCGCCAAGCACCGCCGGATCGAGCATTACGGGCTGATCACCGAACGCACGGGCGCGCGGACCGAGGTGTGACGCGGGGCGAACTATATCGGCATTCCGACTTCGGACTGCGCCGGCCTGCCGTCGGGGATGACGTGGCGGTGACGGTCAAGGGTCATCGTCATCCGCTTCATCAGGCGCCGCGCGCCCGCGTCGAACGGCGTGCGGCGGTGCATCGTAAACCCGTTATCCCATAGGATCAGATCGCCGACCTGCCATTGGTGGGCATAAACGAACTCGTCGCGGGTGGCGCTGTCGTAAACCTCGTCGAGCAGGGCGAGACCCGAGGTCGTGTCCATGTAGTCGATCCCGATGGTCGTCGTCGAATCGAGGTAAAGCGAGCGGTCGCCGGTCTCCGGGTGCGCGCGAACCAATGCGTGCGTAACGGGCGGCGTCTGGCGCCGCGCCTCTTCCGAAATCTGCTGGTCGGAGTCGCGCCCGTATCCCGCGAGCCGCTTCGCGTAATCGAAAACCCCGCGCTTGCCGCTGATTTTTGCCCGCAGCTGGCGCGACAGACCGGCATAGGCGGCCCGCAGATCGATCCAGAAGGTCTCGCCGCCTTCGGGCGGCAGTTCCAGCGCGTAGAGCGCCGCCCCGGTCGCCGGATTCATCATGTATGACTGATCGGAATGCCATTGCAGTTCGCCATCGCCGAGCCCGCCGATCGGCCGGCCGCGACCGTCCTTCAAATTCGAGAGAACCGTCACTTCGGGCGTCGTCGGCGAGGCCCAGTCGCTCCGCACGGTGCGCTCCAGCGGGCCGAACAGGGCGCAGAACGCGGCGAGCTCCGCTTCGCTCAACGCCTGGCGGCGGAACACGAGGACGCCGTATTGCGCGTACAGCGCGCGCAACTCCGCGATGGTCGCATCGTCCAGCCGCTCCCACAGCCGGAAGCCGACGATTTCCCGAGCCAGGGTCGGGTGGAGCTGTCGCGTTTCGACCATGATGCCCCTCGCTAGAAATGCCGGTAACCGGCGGCGGCCACCGGGATTTCCTGGCCCTCCGCATCGACAAGCCTGACCCCGGCGCCGGTCTCGATTGCGCCGATTTCGGCGAGCGGCAGGGAGAGTTCCACCGCGATCGATGTCAATGCGGAAGCGGCTTCGGGCGGCGCGGTCCACAACAATTCGTAATCGTCGCCGGCGGTCGCAAGCCGCGCCGCCTGCTCGGGCTGCCCGTTGACGATCCGGCATGCCGCCGCCGATAGCGGCACGGTGGAGAGCGTCACCTTCGCGGCGCAGCCGGAGGCGTCGCAGATATGGCCGAGATCGGCCAGCAGACCGTCCGAAATGTCGCACATCGCGTGCGCCAGCCCAACGAGGCGCGGTCCCAGCGCGGTGCGCGGCTCCGGCAGCTGATAACGGCGGGCGAGGGCAGCGCGCTCGGCGGCCGGCAATCGGGCATGCCCGCCGCGCAGAACCTCCAGCCCGAGCGCGGCGTCGCCGATCGTGCCGCTGACCCACACCCGGTCGCCCGGGCGCGCGCCGTTGCGGCGGACCTCGCCGCCGCCGGCGATCTCGCCGAGCGCCGTCAAGGACAGCACGGCCGGCCCCGTCGTCGCGACCGAGTCGCCGCCGAGCAGCGCCACCCCGAACTGCTGCTGATCCTCACCGAGGCCCGCCGCGAACCGCGCCAGCCACGCCTCATCCCGCGTTGCCGGCAAAGCGGTGGTCAGCAGGTAGTAGAGCGGCCGGGCGCCCATCGCCGCGAGATCGGACAAATTGACCCGCAGCAGCTTCCGCGCGACGAAGTCGGGCGGATCGTCGGGCAGGTAATGGACGCCCTCGACCATGGCGTCGGCAGTGAGCACCAGCGACCGCCCCGGAGCGCACGCGATCACCGCCGCATCGTCCGTGAGGCCGAGCCCGCCCGGGCCGGCGAGCGGCGCGAAAAATCGCGCGATCCGGTCGAATTCGCCGAGCGGCTGGCTGCTCATCGTTGCGGGCGCCAATTTGGGGCCGGGCGGCGCCTATAAATCGGCGCCGCGCAATGTCCGGGCGAGCCTGTTGAGAACGCCATTGGCCAGGGCCGGCTCCTTGCCGTCGAAGAAGGCGTGGGCAATCGCGATATATTCGCTCAACGTCACCCGCGGCGGGATGTCGGCACGGTGCACCAGCTCGTAGGCGCCGCTCTCGAGGATGATGCGCAGCAGCGTTTCGAGCCGCGCCAGCGGCCATTCCTCGCTGAGCGCGGCCGACAGGGTCTCGTCGAGCCGCTCGCGATTGGCGGCGACGCCGCGCACAATATCGGCGAACAGCGCCTCGTCGGCGGCGCCGTAGGCCTCGCCGTCGATCTCGCGGCCGATGCGGTGGTGAATGAATTCGCCGATCACCGAATCGGCGCCGCGACCGGGGTTGAGTTCGAGCTGATAGAGCGCCTGCACCGCCGCCAGCCGGGCGATGCTGCGGCGGCGGGCGGCGCGGTGGCGCTGCGCCGCGCCTTCGGTGGCTGCGGCGGCGATCAAACGGCCGCCCCCTGAAACTGCCGGCGCAACCCGACGATCGCGAGGCAGGCGCGCACCGCCCGGCCGCCTTGGTCGCGGCCTTCGGGCGAGGCGCGGACCAATGCCTGCGCCTCGTTTTCACAGGTCAAGAGGCCGAACCCGATCGCCAGACCGTCGCGCACCGCGAGGTCCTGCAACGCCCGCGCGGTCTCGGCGCAGATGTGGTCGTAATGGGTGGTCTCGCCGCGGATTACGCAGCCGAGCGCGACAAACCCGTCAAACCGGCCAGCCGCCTTGGCAGCGAGCGCGATCGCCGCCGGGATTTCGAAGGCGCCGGGAACCGAAACGGTCTCGCAGGTGGCGCCGGCGGCCGCAATCGCACGCTCGGCGCCGCGCCGCAGATCGGCGGCGATGTGCTCGTAGAACACCGCCTCGACCAGCAACAGGTGAGGGGGTCGGTCCTCTGTCATGTCTTCTCCGCTCCGCCGGTCGCCAGCAGTCGCGCGACATAACGGGCGATCGGGTCGATTTCGAGGTTCATGCGCTGCCCCGGCCGCGCCTCGCCAAACCCGGTATGGGCCAGCGTGTAAGGGATGATGTTGACCCCGAAGCGGTCGTTCTCAACCTCGTTGACGGTCAGGCTGACCCCGTCGAGCGCGACCGACCCCTTCGGCGCGATAAACCGCATCAGCGCCGCGGGTGCCGTGATCGAAAAACGCACTGAATCGCCCTCCGGCCGGCGCTCGATGATCTCGGCCACCCCGTCCACGTGCCCCGAGACGATGTGGCCGCCCAACTCGTCGCCGACCTTGAGCGCGCGTTCGAGGTTGACCGGATGACCTTCGCGCCAGCCGCCGAGGGTCGAGCGAGCCAGCGTCTCGGCGGAGGCCTCGACCGAAAACCCGCCCGGCGCGACCGCGACGACGGTGAGGCACACGCCCGAGCAGGCGATCGAGGCGCCGAGCGCGATCTCGCCTCCCTCGGTGCCGCCGGCAAGCGTCAGTCTGATCCCGCCCCGTTGGCGGCTCACCTGAAGCACCCGGCCGACAGCAGTAACGATCCCGGTGAACATCGCCTTAACCTAAGCAGGATTTGATGTTCCGTCGATCATTGTCGTTCGCATGCCTGCCGGCATCGGTGACGGGCTGATCCGCGGCAGCGCCGCTTGCGAGCCACTCCCATGCGCCGGATGATCGGGCTTTCCGCGGGCGGCGGGGTTGGCGGCGTGGTTGCGTTAAGGGCGACGGAGACCGGTGCGGCGCAGCGGTGGCCGGCGGCATTGGCCGCGGTGGCGGGAAGCGCGATGGTCGGCACGATGCCGCTCGCCGCCCGCCATCTCTACGCCGACGGCATCGGCGCGCCGTCGATGCTGCTCTGGCGGTATGCGATCGCGCTGCTGGCGTTGGCGATTGCCGCCAAGGCCTCGGGCCTCACGCTGCGCCCGGCCTTGCGGCGCGGCGCCTGGCTGATCGCGCTGGTCGGCGCGACGCTCGGGACGGCGCAGACCCTGTGCTACTGGGAGAGCATCAAGACGCTCGATACCAGCGTCGCGGTCATGCTGTTTTACACCTACCCGGCGATCACGCTGATGCTCGACCGGGTGGTCTTCAAGCAGCGAATCCGCCCGCTGGCGGCGCTTTGCATCGCGGCGATCCTGGCCGGCGTCGGGCTGATCATGGGGCCGGGGATGGAACGCGGCACGCTCGACCCGCGCGGGCTGATGTGGGCGATCCCCGGGCCGTTGATCTATTCCGTTTATCTGGCGATGACCGCGCGCCTGTTGCGCCGCCATCCGCCGCTGGTCGGCGCCTTGTGCCTGTTCGGTGGGATGGCGGCGAGCTTCGGACTGGCGGCGCTGGTTCTCGGCCTCGACGTGCCGGCCGGTCCCGATGCCTGGGGGCTGATCCTCTTTATCGGGCTGGGGCCGGGCGCCTTGTGGATGATGCTGTTCTCGTTCAGCGCGCCGCGCCTCGGCGCCAGCAGCTTCGCGATCCTCGCCAACACCGAACTCGTCACCGTGGTGCTGCTCGGGGTCATCGTGCTCGGCGAGCCGGTTACCATGCCGCGCGCCATCGGCGGCGTTCTGATTATCACCGGCATCCTGGTGCACGCGCTGGCGCGGCAGATCCCGCCGCTTGAAGTGTCGCCGGCCGCTGCCCCCGCCCTTCCCTCCCCTGCAAGCGGGGGAGGATTGGAGAGGGCGGACCGCTCGCCGCAGGCAAGCGGCGGGTGAGGGCAGGGCGCTTACGCCGCCTTCAGCAGGCTCCTGAGCACGTATTGCAGGATGCCGCCGTGGCGGAAGTATTCGATTTCGTCGAGCGTATCGATGCGGCAGATGACCGGCTCCTCGCGCACCCCGCCGCCTTCGTCGTGGATGCGCAGGGTGAGATTCATCCGCGGCTTCAGCCCGGCCTCGACGCCGACCACGTCGAGCATCTCGGTGCCGGTCAGCTTCAGGGTCTGGCGGGTGACCCCCTCGCGGAACTGCAGCGGCAAGACACCCATCCCGACGAGGTTCGAGCGGTGGATGCGCTCGAAGCTCTCGACGATGACCGCCTTGACCCCGAGCAATAACGTGCCCTTGGCCGCCCAGTCGCGCGACGAGCCGGTGCCGTATTCCTTGCCGCCGAAGATCACCAGCGGGACGCCGCGTTTCTTGTATTCCATCGCGGCGTCGTAGATCGGCATGACCGTGCCGTCAGGCTGCAATTTGGTCATGCCGCCTTCAACCCCCGGCACCATCTCGTTCCGGATGCGGATATTGGCGAAGGTGCCGCGCATCATGACGTGATGGGTGCCGCGCCGCGCGCCGTAGGTATTGAACTCGGACGGGCGCACCTGATAGCTCACCAAATATTCGCCGGCCGGGCTCTCGACCTTGATGCTGCCGGCCGGGGAGATGTGGTCGGTGGTGATGCTGTCGCCGAAGATCGCCAGCTCGCGCGCCCCGGTCACGTCATGCAGCGGCGCCGGCTCCTTCGGCATGTTCTCGAAGTAGGGCGGCAGCGCAAGATAGGTCGAGCGATCCTCCCAATCGTAGGTCAGCCCGCCGACGCTTTGCACCTGACGCCATTCGGGCGGGCCTTCGAAGACGTTGCTGTAGCGCCTGCCAAACGCCTCGCGGGTCACCGAGCTGGCGACCGTATCGGCGATCTCGCGGTTGGACGGCCAGATGTCGCGCAGATAGACCGGCTTGCCGTCGCCGCCTTCGCCGAGCGGCTCGGCCGTCAAATTGTGGCGGATCGAGCCGGCCAGCGCATACGCGACGACGAGCGGCGGCGAAGCGAGATAATTGGCCCGCACCTGCGCGTGGATGCGCCCTTCGAAATTGCGGTTGCCCGACAGGACGGCGCAGACCGCGAGGTCGCCCTCGTCGATCGCCTCGGAGACCGGCTCGGGCAACGGCCCCGAATTCCCTATACACGTCGTGCAGCCATAGCCGACGAGGTTGAACCCCATCTTGTCGAGATATTCCTGTAATCCGGCCTTTTCGTAGTAGTCACTGACCACCTGGCTGCCGGGGGCGAGACTGGTCTTGACCCACGGCTTGACCTTGAGGCCCTTTTCGACGGCCTTCTTGGCGAGGAGGCCGGCGCCGAGCATGACGCTTGGGTTTGACGTGTTGGTGCAGCTGGTGATCGCGGCGATCACCACGTCGCCGTCGCCGAGGTCGTAATTTTCGTTATCGACCTTGACCCGGCGCGGCTTGTCGATCCCGGCAAGGCGCGGCAGTTCGGCATCGAACGCCTTGGCCACTCCCGACAAGGGAACCCGGTCCTGCGGCCGGCGCGGGCCGGCGAGCGACGGCTCGACGGTGCCGAGATCGAGTTCGAGCAGATCGGTGAACACCGGGTCCGGGGTGTTGGCGTCGCGCCACAGGCCCTGCGCCTTGGCGTAAGCCTCGACCAGTTTGACCCGCGCCGGGTCGCGCGCGGTGATCGTCAGATAACGAATCGTCTCGGTATCGATCGGGAAAAAGCCGCAGGTCGCGCCGTATTCCGGCGACATGTTGCCGATTGTTGCGCGGTCGGCCAATGCCAGCTCGGCGAGGCCCGGCCCGCAATACTCGACAAACCGGCCGACGACACCGCGCCGCCGCAGCATCTCGGTGATCGTCAGCACGAGGTCGGTCGCCGTCGCCCCTTCGGCGAGTTTGCCGACGAGGCGCACCCCGACGACTTCGGGTAGCAGCATCGAGATCGGCTGCCCCAGCATCGCCGCCTCGGCCTCGATGCCGCCGACCCCCCAGCCGAGAACGCTGAGGCCGTTGACCATTGTCGTATGGCTGTCGGTGCCGACCAGCGTGTCGGGATAGGCGATCGTCTTGCCGCCCTCGTCGGTCGTCCATACCACCTGCGACAGGTATTCGAGATTGACCTGATGGCAGATGCCGGTGCCCGGCGGCACCAGCCGGAAATTCTGGAAGGCATCGGCGCCCCAGCGCAGAAAGCGGTAGCGCTCGCCGTTGCGCTCGAATTCCTTTTTGACGTTGGCGGCAAAGGCCTGCGGGCTGGCGAAGGCGTCGATCTGCACCGAATGGTCGATGACCAGATCGACCGGCGACAGCGGGTTGATCTTGTTGGGGTCGCCGCCGAGATCGAGCATTGCCTGGCGCATCGCCGCGAGATCGACGACCGCCGGCACTCCGGTCAGGTCCTGCATCAGGACGCGGGCCGGCCGGAACGCAATCTCGCGGTCGGAACGCTTCGATGCGAGCCAGGCGCCGACCGCCTTGATGTCCTCGACCGTGACGCTGCGGCCGTTTTCCAGCCGCACCAAATTCTCCAGCAGCACTTTGAGCGAGAACGGCAAACGCGAGACGTCGCCGAGTCCGGCCGCCGCGGCCGCCGCCTCAAGGCTGAAATAATCATAGCGCCTTCCCTCCACATCGAGGGTGCGGCGGGCCTTCAGGCTGTCATGGCCGGTGACGCTCACGGCAAGTCTCCTGCGCAAGAGGGGAGGGCGGCGGGGCGCTACGATACTCCGCCGCCGGGGTCAAGCAAGTTGCAGACTGCCGTCGATTCGAGCCGGGCCAGGCCGCGCTTGGTGAGGGTTACCCGCCCGTCGGGCGAATGCCGCACCATATCCGCGGCAACGGCATCCTCCCACGCGCAGTTGAGCGGGCATGTGCTCGTCCACGCCTCCCGCACGTCTGCGAGCCGGCGCGGCCGCATTGCCACCCAGCGCAGGAATTCGATAGTCAACAGGGTCGTGTCGCTTGCCATACCCGCCTCCGCGGCTCCCTGCGTATGTAGCACGGGAGGTGCGGACAATGTGAGATGAGACCGATTCGTCGCGGCGGCTTTGACGCTGGCGGGGCGCGATCCCACATGATCCCATGCCAGACGGTCGGATGGCCGCTCTTTGCGAATAGCGGAGGGAGGAAAGTCCGGGCTCCACGCAGGCGCGGTGCCGGGTAACGCCCGGCGGGGGCGACCCCAGGGAAAGTGCCACAGAAACATACCGCCAAACCCGTCTGCCCCGTCGCGGGGCGCGGGCGGCAAGGGTGAAATGGTGCGGTAAGAGCGCACCGCGGCGCCGGCAACGGCGCTGGCGGGCAAACCCCACCGGGAGCAAGACCAAGTAGGAGCGGCAGGCGGTTTCGGGCGACCGGAGCCGCCGGGCGGGCCTGACGCGCCGCCGCTCGGGTCGGTCGCGCGAGGCGTTCGGCGACGGACGTCCCAGATGAATGGCCATCCCCGCCCCTGACGGTTGGCCGGAGGGGGCGGGACAGAACCCGGCTTACAGACCGTCTGGCAACTTTACCTCGCGCCTACAAGATTTTGCGCTTGCGCCGGCGCCGAAACACAACCAATATTGCCGAACAGTCCGGTTATTAGTGCTATGCTTTCCGCCGCGGCCGCCTTGCTGCCACGGCCGGCGCTGTGTTTGTGTTCGCAAAATAGAACGTATTGAGAACACAGTCGTCGATGAGGTTTTGGCGCCGAGGTTGCAGATGCGCCGGCGCCGGGACTCGCGCGGTTGTTGAACGGGACACCGGGCTGATCCATTTTTTATTGAAAATTCCATTGACGGCCCACGATCGCCCATGATATCCCATATCTACCCATGGGCGAGCACCATCGTTCTGGGGGGAACTCGATGGTGTTACCGGGCCCGCCCCTTGCCGGACGCCTGTGGGGGAGCGTTGGGGGAACGAAGTGGAGCTTTTTCTTTCCACTTACGTGAACAAGGTCGACCGCAAGGGGCGAGTTTCTGTGCCGGCGACCTTTCGCTCCACTCTTGCCGCCAATCGTCAACCGAATTTGGTAATCGCGTTTCCTTCGGTCAGACTGCCGGCGGTCGAATGCACCGGCAGCGACCGCATGCGGGAAATGCAGGAGCGGATCGAAACTCTCGAACAATTCTCCGAGGACTACGAGAACCTCACGCAAATCTTTGCCGACTCGCATCCGCTGACGATCGACGGCGAGGGCCGCGTAATCCTGCCGGACTGGCTGAAAGAGCACGCGCAGATCGCGGGCGATGTCGAATTTGTCGGGCGGGGCGCAATGTTCGAGCTGTGGGATCCGGCGCGCTACAAGGAGCACCGTGCCGCGGTGCGCGAGCGGAGCCGCCGCCAGGGCACCACCCTGCCGCCGCGCGGCCCGGCGGCTAGGCAGCCGGCATGACCGGAGGAGACGGCGAGATGCCGGCCGGCGCAACGCACGTCCCGGTCCTCCTTGGCGCGGTGCTGACGGCATTGCAGCCGCGCGACGACGCGCTCTACATCGACGGCACGTTCGGCCTCGGCGGCTACAGCGCGGGGTTGCTGGAGGCGGCGCGCTGCCGGGTTCTCGGCATCGACCGCGACCCCGAATCGGTGCGCCGCGGCGCCGCCCTCGCCGCCCGTTATGCGGGTCGGCTGACGGTGGTCGAGGGCCGTTTCGGCGATATGGAGCGGCTGGCCGGCACCGCGATGCCCGGGCCGGTTGCCGGGGTGGCGCTCGATCTCGGCGTGTCCTCGATGCAGCTCGATGAAGCCGCGCGCGGCTTTTCGTTCCGCCATGACGGTCCGCTCGACATGCGCATGGGGGAGGGCGGCGAGAGCGCCGCCGATCTCGTTGCGCGGCTGAGCGAAGAGGAACTGGCCGAGGCGATTCTTACGCTGGGCGGGGAACGCTTCGCCCGCCGCGTTGCCCGCGCGATCGTTGCCGCACGCGCGCGGGGGCCGATCCGCCGCACCCGCGAGCTGGCCGACATCGTGCGGGGCGCGGTGCCGACCCGCGAGCCGGGCCTCGACCCGGCCACCCGTACCTTTCAGGCCCTGCGAATCGTCGTTAACGACGAACTCGGCGAATTGGATCGCGGGCTGCGCGGCGCCGAGCGGGTGCTGATGCCGGGGGGACGGCTCGCCGTCGTCTCGTTCCATTCCCTCGAGGACGCGCCGGTCAAGCGCTTCCTGCGGCAGCGCAGCGGCGCCGCGGCGGTATCGCGCCATGCCCCGCCGGCACGGGCTGCCCTGCCGCCGAGCTTTCGCCTGATCGGCCGCCGCGCGATCCGGCCCGAGGCCGACGAGATCGCGCGCAACCCGCGCGCCCGTTCCGCCCGCCTGCGTGCGGCCGAACGCACCGCCGCGCCGCCCTGGCCGGCGGCCGCGGCATCATCATCCCGATTCGCCGGAGGAGCGCCATGACGAGGCTCGCCGCCGCCTTCTGGGTCCTGCTCGTCCTGGCGAGCGGGTTTACCACGTTCATGGTCAAATACGCGGTGCAGGGCATCGAGGAGCAGCTCTACCGGGTGCGCAAGCAGACGATCGCCGAACAGCAGGAGATCCGCGTCCTCACCGCGGAATGGGCATACCTCAACAAGCCGGAGCGTCTGGCCGACCTCAACCGGCGCTTCCTCGGCCTCGTGCCGGTCACCCCGCATCAATTGGAGGGGCGGATCGATCAGATCGCATTCCGCGCCCCCACCGTGCCGCCCGTTATGCCGGAGAGGATGGTGGCGTCCGCCGCCGCGCTCGCGCCGGCCCCGCCGATCCCCGCCGCTGCGATGCCCAGAGCGCCCGCTCCGGTGGCGATTGTGACAGCAGCAAACCCGCCCGCCACGCCGCCGGCCGCCGCCGCATCCGCGGCGACGGTCGACCCGCTCGATGCGCTGATCGCGCAGGTCGAGGCGAATGGGCTTGAGGCGCCGAATCCGGCCGGTGCGCCGCAGGGTGCGGCCCCGCAGACCGCGCATGCGGCATCGCATTCGCCGCTCGACGCCCTGCTGACGCTGATCGAGCCCGCCACCGCGTCGGCGGCTCCGATCGCCGCCGCGCCGCCGCAACCGCCGCTCCGTCTGGCGAAGGTCAGCCCGCCGCCGCGCTCGCTGTCCGCCCTGATCGCCCGCGTTGCCGGCAAGCCGTGATGCTGTCGGCCCAGCGGATCGACCCCAACCCCTGCCGGCCGCGGCATTTCAGGCCGCCGCCGCTATGCGCGCCGGTCGTGGCCGACGAGCGTGCCGCGACTGCGCTCGAAATCTGCCGAAATCGCATGCTGGCCGCCGCGGCGGTTTTCGTGGTCGTGTTTCTGGTGATCGCATTGCGGCTCGTCGATGTCGTGCTGCTGCCGGGGGCGGCGGCCGAGCTGCGCCTACCGGGCCTGCATCCGGCTGTGCTGCCGCTGCCGGTTCGCGCCGACATCACCGATCGCAACGGCGAGCTGCTGGCGACCAACCTCAACACCCCCTCGCTGTACGCCGACCCGCGGCAGGTCATCGATGCGGACAAGGCGGTTCGCGAGATCACCTCGGTACTGCCCGACCTCAACCCCGCCGAGCTTCGCGCCAAGCTGACCTCGGAGAAGAGTTTTGTCTGGATCAAGCGCCGCCTGACGCCGCGCCAGCAATACGAGATCAATCGGCTCGGCATTCCGGGGCTGCAATTCCAGCAGGAGGAGCGCCGGGTTTACCCGTTCGGCAATCTCACGGCGCATGTCGTCGGTTTTTGCAGCATCGACAATAACGGGCTGGCCGGGATCGAACGCGCGCTCGATAAAAGAATCCGCCAGTCGCGCGAGCCGGTTCAGCTGTCGATCGACACCCGCGTGCAATTCGTCTTGCGCGAAGAATTGCAGAAGGTCATCAGCGACTTCACGGCCAAGGGCGCCGCCGGCATTATAATGAATGTGCGCACTGGTGAGATCGTCGCTATGGTCTCGTTGCCCGATTTCGACCCGAACCACCCCGGCCGCTTCGATCACCGTCTGCCGCCGGCCGAAGCGAAGGCGCGGTTGTTCGATAAGGTCACCCTGGGCGATTATGAATTCGGGTCGGCCTTCAAAATCTTTAACACGGCGATGACGCTCGACGCGGGCACCGCCACGTTGACGAAAATGTACGACGCGATTCATCCGATTCACATCGGCCGTTTTACGATCACCGACTACCACGGCAAGCACCGGATGCTCAGCGTCCCTGAAGTGTTCATGTATTCGTCGAATCTGGGTTCGGCACGGATGGCGCTGGAGGCAGGCGGCGACCGGCAGCGGGCCTTTCTGGCGAAACTCGGGTTGTTGAAGCCGGTGCCGATCAATTTCGATGAACTGGCAACCCCGCAATTCCCGAGCCATTGGCGCGAGGCCAACGTCATCACCATCGCCTACGGGCATGGTATCGCAGTCAGCCCGCTGCACGTCGCGGTCGCGGTGTCCGCGATTGTCAACGGCGGCATTTTGCGGCCGCCGTCGCTGCTGAAGCTGGCGCCCGATCAGGTGCCGGCCGGCACGCGGGTGATTTCGCAGAGGACTTCGGACGAGATGAGGAAGCTGATGCGCCTCGTCGTCGAGCATGGCACCGCCCGGTTTGCCGAGGTGCCGGGCTATGTCATCGGCGGCAAGACCGGCACCGCCGAAAAAAACCAGCACGGCCATTACGAACAGCATAAGTTGCGATCGGATTTTGTCGGGGCGTTCCCGATGAACGACCCGCGTTATCTCGTGCTGACCATGGTCGACGAGCCGCACGGCAACAAGGCGAGCCACGGCTATGCCACGGCCGGCTGGACCGTCGTGCCGATGACCGGGCGGATCGTTCAGCGCATCGCGCCGATTTTAGGGGTGCCGCCGGTTGACGAAAACTCGCCGGCGATCGTTCAGGCGATGACGCTAAAGAGCCTGCAAGGCAAGAAGGTTGAAAATTACTGAGCTGACCGGCCCCGACCTCGCCGGCACCGCCGCTGCCACGCACATCGAGCGGGATATTCTCGGCATCACCGCCGATTCGCGGCAGGTGCGCCCCGGCTTCCTGTTTGCCGCCCTGCGTGGCGCGGCGCTTGATGGGCGGGCCTTCGCCGGCGCGGCGGTGGCGCACGGCGCGGTGGCGATCCTGACCGACGATCCCGCGGCACTGGCTCTCGACAAGGCCGCGCGCGAACGGGTCACGATCCTCGTCGATCCCGACCCGCAGCGCCGGCTTGCGCTGCTCGCCGCACGGTTCTACGGGCGCCAGCCGCACACGATCGCCGCCGTCACCGGCACCAACGGCAAGACCTCGGTCGCCCATTTCACCCGCGAAATCTGGACCGCCGCCGGCTGTCCCGCCGCCAGTCTCGGGACGCTGGGGCTGGTCTCGCCCGAGGGTCGGCGGCCCGGCGCGCTGACGACCCCCGATCCGGTCGGGCTGCATCGCGATCTCGCCGCGCTGGCCGATGCCGGCATCTTGCATGTCGCGCTCGAAGCGTCGAGTCACGGGCTGGCGCAGCGCCGGCTCGACGGCGTGCGGCTCGCGGCGGCGGCGTTCACCAACCTCACTCGCGATCATCTCGATTACCACGGCGACATGGAATCGTACCGGGCGGCCAAAGAGCGGCTGTTTACGGAATTGCTGCCGGCGGGCGGCGCCGCAATCCTCAACGCCGACAGCCCCGAATTCGCGCGCCTTGCCGCGCTGTGCCGGGGGCGTGCCCAGCGGGTGATCGGGTATGGGGCTGCCGCCGGGTGCGACCTGCATCTTGCCCGGCGCGAGCCGCGCCCGTTCGGGCAGCTTCTAACGATCGAGGCATTCGGTTCCACGCATTCCGTCGAGCTGCCGCTGGTCGGCGCCTTTCAGGCGATGAACGCGCTGGCCGCGCTGGGGCTCGCGGTGGCCACCGGCACGCCGCCCGAGGCGGGGTTCGCCGCACTTCGGGAATTGCCCGGCGTGCCGGGGCGGCTGGAGCTGGTGGGGCGGCCGGCGGCCGGTGCGCTGGTTTTTGTCGATTATGCCCACACGCCCGACGCGCTGGCGACGGTGCTCGACGCGCTGCGCCCCCATACCGCCGGGCGGCTCTTGGTCGTGTTCGGTGCCGGCGGCGACCGCGACCGCGGCAAGCGCCCGCAAATGGGCCGGATCGCCGAGGCGCGGGCCGACCGGGTTTACGTCACCGATGACAATCCGCGCAGCGAGGACCCGGCCGCGATTCGCCGCGCCATCCTCGCCGCCGCCCCGGGAGCCGTCGAAATCGGCGACCGCCGCGCGGCGATCGCCGCCGCGATTGGCGAATTGCGGGCAGGCGACGCCCTGGTCATCGCCGGCAAGGGGCACGAGAGCGGCCAGATTGTCGGGAGCCGGGTGGTACCGTTCGATGATGCCGTGGCGGCGCGCGAGGTGCTGGGGGCGACGGGGCGGGGATGATCGATCACGGCGGTTGTTCCCCTACTCCGTTGCGGCTATCCCTAGGGTTCCGTTCGATCGGCCATGTGATCGAGCGGCCGTGCCCGCCGTGACGAAAACATGACCGCATGCTCTATCTGTTGCTCTACCCGCTCGCCGATCGGTTTCATCCGTTCAACCTGTTCCGGTACATCACATTCCGTTCCGGAGGGGCGGTTGTCACGGCATTGCTGATCAGTTTCGTCTTCGGCCCCTACATCATTGCCTGGTTGAAAGCGCATCAGGGCGATGGCCAGCCGATCCGCGCCGACGGCCCGCAAGGACATCTCTTGCGCAAAAAGGGCACGCCGACGATGGGCGGCTTCCTGATCCTGCTGGCGCTGACCGCCTCGACCGTGCTGTGGGCGGACCTGGCCAACCCGTATGTCTGGCTGACCCTGGCGGTCACCATCAGTTTCGGGCTGATCGGGTTTCTCGACGATTATCGCAAGCTGACGCGGCGCTCGCATCGCGGTGTGTCGGGTCGTGCGCGGCTGCTGATCGAAATCGCGATCGCCGCCGTCGCCTGTATTGCGCTTGCCCTGATCATGCGAGAGCCGCTCGCCAATACGATCGCGGTGCCGTTTTTCAAGAATGTGCTGGTCAACCTCGGCTGGTTCTTTTTGCCGTTCGGCGTCGTCGTCATTATCGGCGCATCGAACGCGGTCAACCTGACCGACGGGCTCGACGGGCTGGCGATCGGGCCGTCGATGATCGCCGCCGGCTGCTTCGCCTTTATCGCCTATCTCGTCGGCAACGCGGTCTTCGCCAACTATCTGCAATTGCATCACGTCGCCGGCGCGGATGAGCTGACCGTGTTTTGCGGCGCGATGGTCGGGTCGAGCCTCGGCTTCCTGTGGTTCAATGCGCCGCCGGCCAGCGTCTTCATGGGCGACACCGGGTCGCTGTCGATCGGCGCAGCACTCGGCACGATCAGCATCGTCACCAAGCACGAGCTGGTGCTGGCGATCATCGGTGGGCTGTTCGTGCTCGAAGCGGTGTCGGTCATCGTTCAGGTCGTAAGCTTCAAGATGACCGGCCGACGGGTGTTTCGCATGGCGCCCCTGCATCACCATTTCGAGCAGCTCGGGTGGGAGGAGCCGACCATCGTGATCCGATTCTGGATTATCGCCCTGATCCTGGCGATTGCCGGGCTGGCGACTTTGAAGCTGCGGTAACGGCGATGATCGTTTGCGGCGCCTATGCCGGGAAGCGGGTCGCGGTGCTCGGGCTGGCGCGCTCGGGGGAGGCGGCGGCCCATTCCCTGCTGGCGGGCGGCGCCGAGGTGCTGGCCTGGGACGATAATGCGAAGTTGCGCGAGAAATTCGCCGGCGCCATCCCGCTGCAAGACCCCGCCGCCCTGCGGTGGTCGGAAATCGCCGGGCTGGTGCTGTCGCCGGGCATTCCGCACAGCTTCCCGGCGCCGCATCCGGCCGCCCGCGCCGCCCGAGACGCCGGCGTGCCGATCATCGGCGACATCGACCTGCTCGGCCGCGCCGAGCCCGCTTCGCGCTATATCGGGATCACCGGCACCAACGGCAAATCGACCACGACGGCGCTGATCGGTCACATCCTGGCGGCCGCCGGGCAGCGGGTCGAGATCGGCGGCAATCTCGGAACCCCGGCCCTGTCATTGGCGCCGCTCGGTGCCGGCGGCACGTATGTGCTCGAAGCCAGCTCGTTCCAGCTCGAACTGATCGGCGATCTCGCCTTCGAGATCGCGGTCCTGCTCAACATCACGCCGGACCACCTCGACCGTCACGGCGACATGGCGGGGTATATCGCGGCAAAAAGGCGAATCTTCGCGCGCCAGGGTGCGGCGGCGGCGGCGATCGTTGGTATCGACGACCCG
>DASUKH010000031.1:0-9335 GCA_036278835.1 Allostellaceae bacterium | reverse complement strand
AAGCCAGCGGGCGAACCCCGGACTCATCAGCGCCTTCGATGCGCCGTATCCGCCGAGCACGCCAAGCACCGTTTCGACCGGGTGGCTCGTCAGATCGAAGAAATGTTCCGCCGCCATGCCGGCGAGGCCCGCCCCGATCGTAGGTTTTTCCTTAATACCATCACAGGATTTCCTCATCGTGAGGAGCGCCGCGACAGAGCCGCGGCGCGTCTCGAACGACGTACAGCGCCGATGCAGCCAATTTTTCACGCGCTCGCGGACCGGTGCACACCTTTCGGCAGCACCCATGCGGCCGGCGTGGGTCCCGGCTTTCGCCGGGAATGCGGCTACTTGATCTTCGCTTCCTTGAAGATGACGTGCTTGCGCGCGACGGGGTCGAATTTCTTCAGTTCGAGCTTGTTGGTCTTGGTCCGCGGGTTCTTCTTCGTGACATAGAAAAACCCGGTATCGGCGCTGCTGACCAGCTTGATCAGAACGGTGTTGGTTTTGGCCATGGATCAGCCTCGCGCAGTTCGATGACGTTGGGCAGAAGATAGCGTGCGGCCGGGGCCTGTCAACCTCACGGGGCCGCTGTCCCGGCGGCCAGCCGGGTCGGCTGCGGCACGGCGTCGAGCGCCGCCCGATAGAGGCTCGCATCGGCGAGCAGGCGCTCCGCCACCGCCAGGTCGATGCCGCCCCGCTGGCGCCGCGGCGGGCAGGACTGGCGCAACGCCGCCCAGGCGCTCTCGTCGAGCGCCGCCCGCGCCCGTGGTCCCGCCGCTCCCACCGTCATCGCCGCGGCCCGCTGCACCGCCGCCGCGACCGCCTGCGGGTCGTCGGCGAGCCCGGCGGTGCACACGGTCGGCACCACCCCGTGATGCTGCAACAGGTAGCCCGAGGGCGCCACCAGCCGCGCCCAGGTGATGATCAGGTCGCCGTTGTTCGGCAGGCGCTGCACCGTCTGCACCGTGCCCTTGCCAAAGGAGGCCGTGCCGATGACGACGGCGCGGCCCCGGTCCTGTAGCGCGGCGGCGACGATCTCGGAGGCGGAGGCCGAGCCGCCGTCGATCAACACCGCGACCGGCACCTGCGGCGCGATACTGTTGCCAGCCGCGGTGAAAGCCTGCCGGCTCGCCGGGTTGCGCCCCCAGGTCGCGACGATCGGGCCCTTGGCAATAAACAGATCGGCCAGCTTGGCGGCGGCGGCGAGCAGCCCGCCCGGATTGCCGCGCAGATCGAGCACCACGCCGGCGAGCCGGCCGCCGGTGCGGCGCCGTGCCTCGGCGATGCCCTCGGCGACATGGGCGGCGGTATGGCGGTTGAAGTCGGCGATGCGGAACACCGCGACGTCGCCCGCGAGCGTCATCCGAACCGTCCCGGCGAGGCCGCCCCAGGCGGCGCTCAGCGCCCGCGCTTCGCCCGGCGGGGCGTAGCGCGAGAAGCGGTCGAGCGTGTCGGTCATGCCAAAGAACACCGCGGTTTCGATCCGCTCTTCCGGCATCCCGGCAAGGGTGGGCGAAACCCGTCTGGCGGCGGCGACCGCCTGTGCGATCAGCGCGCCCCAGCCGGCGGCGTCGCGCCCGGCCGGCATCGCGTAGCGGGCGACATGGTAGCCGCCGTAATCGAGCGCCACCGCGTCCGCCGCGCCGCCGATCGCAAGACTGCCATCGAGCCGGGTCAGCCGGGCCAGCCCCGCCAACGCCAGATTCCGGTCGGTCACCGGATCGAGATAGAGGCCGGTGATGTCGTCCAGCCCGGCGGCGAACACCTTGCCGCCGCCGGACGGCGGATCGAGCGGCGGCGGGGCGGCGCAGCCGCCAAGGCCAATCGAGACCGCCAGACACGCCCCAAGCGCGATCTTGCGCAGCAGCCGCGCTTTGCCGATCGGCACCCCGCCCCTCCCCCGTTGCGCCCCGGCACAGTAGGCCGCGGTGCCGGTCGGGGCAACGCGGCTCAGCGCCGCCGGCGATAGACCCCGCGGCGCGGTCCGCGCCATGCCGGCGCCGCCTTCTCGTCGTCCAGCCGGAACACCAGCCGGCCGGCGGTCGCATCGACCTCGACCAGGGTGGCTGTAACCGGGTCGCCGAGCGCGAAGACGCGGCCTGTGCGGCGGCCGACCAGACGGTGGCGGGCCGGGTCGTGGTCGTAATAATCGGCCGGCAGGCTGGAGATCGGCACGAGGCCGTCCGATCCGCTTTCCGGCAGGGTGACAAACAGTCCGAACCGCGCCACGCCGGTGACCCGCGCCGCGAATGACGTGCCGACCGCGCCTTCGAGCAGCACCGCGCGGTAGCGGTCGAGCGCGGCGCGTTCGGCCGCGGCGGCGCGGCGCTCCGTCGCCGAGACATGCTCGCCGATCGGCCCCAGGGCTTCGCCGGCCTCGCGCGCCGGCGCCCCGTCGCCGAGCAGCGCCCGGTGCACAAGGAGGTCGGCATAGCGGCGGATGGGCGACGTAAAATGCGCATAGCGCGGCAGGGAAAGGCCGAAATGGCCGATATTGTTCGGGCTGTAGACAGCCTGCGCCTGGGTGCGCAGCACCAGTTCGTTGACGACCCCCGCCTCGGGCAGCGCGGCGGCGGTTTCGAGGACCCGGTTGAAGAGGCCCGGCCGCATCACCTGACCCTTTGCCAGCGCGAGGCCCGGCACCCCCAGCTCATCGAGGAAATCGCGCAATGCCGCGAGCTTCTCCGGGTCGGGCTGGTCATGCACCCGGTAGAGGCAGGCCCGCCCGCGCGCCTCCAATTCCTCGGCCGCGGCGACATTGGCGAGGATCATGAATTCCTCGATCAGCCGATGGCTGTCGTGGCGGGTGCGCGGCACCACCGCCAGCGGCCTGCCGTCGGCGGCGAGCACGATCCGATGCTCCGGCAGATCGAGCGCCAGCGCGCCGCGACGCTGCCGGGACCGGTCGAGCGCGGCGAAGGCGCCGTAAAGCGCGGCAACCCGCTCCGGCGCGAGCGGAAACCCCGGCGCCGGCCCGTTGTCCCGCGCCGCCTGCACCGCGTCATAGGTCAGCCGCGCCGCCGAGCGCATCGCCGCCCGCTCGAACCTGTGCCGCAGCTTCCGGCCCTCGCCGTCGATCCACAGATGTGCGGCAAGGCACGGCCGGTGCTCGCCGGGACGCAATGAGCAGAGGTCGTTCGACAGCGCCTCGGGCAGCATCGGCACCACCCGGTCGGGGAAATAGGCCGAGTTGCCGCGCCGCGCCGCCTCGCGGTCGAGCGCGCTGTCGGGGACCACGTAGAAGGCGACATCGGCGATCGCGACGACGAGGTGCCAGCCGCCGCGATTGGCCGGGTCGGGATCGGGTTCGGCCCACACCGCATCGTCAAAATCGCGCGCGTCGTCGCCATCGATCGTGACGAGTTCCAGGCCGCGCAAATCGGCGCGGACCGCGATGTCGCGTCGCCCGCCTGCCTGCGCCGCCTCTTCCAGCGCCGCCGGCGAGAACTCGGCCGGGATGTCGAACGCGGCGATCACCAGCCGGCTGACCGCTTCCGGCGCCGTTGCCGGCCCCAGCCGCTCGACGATGCGCACCCGCTTGCCGAAGCGGCGTGCCGGCACCTCCTCGCCGACCACCAGTTCGCCGTCCGCCACCCCGGCCGCATCGGCGCCGAACACCCGGTACTCGCCGCGGTCGCGCCGGTCGGCGCTGGTCACCACGCCTCCGTCATGCGTCCGGCGAAACACCCCAACAACCCGGCTGGCGGCGGGGTCGAGGCGGCGCACAATCTCGGCCTCGACCTCGCCGGTCTCGCGGCGAATGAGGCGGACGAGCGCGCGCGCGCCGGGCGGCAACTCGTCACCCGCCTCGCCCGCCAGGCGGAACTGCGGCGCCGCCGTATCCGCGGAAGCGGCGAGCGGGCGCACGAGCGGCGTGCCGTCCTCGTCGCTGCCATCGCGCTCGACCGGCATGATCTCGGGGAGCGCCGGCCCGGCCGCAAGCCGGCGGTCGGGGCCGCGCACCACCTCGCCCGAGCGCTCGATCGCACGCAACAGCCCGCGCAACCCCGCCAGATCGCCCGGCCCCAGCCCAAAGGCGCGGGCAATCTCGCGGGCGCTCACCGATTCCGGGTTGGCGCGCAAAAACTCGACCACCGCGCCATAGGACGGCAGCCCATTGCGCTGTGGCGGCCCTTTATCGCGCCGTGCCACCGGCATCTCGCCTGCCGCGGCCGGCCGGCATCGGCAAATCGATGGCGGGCGGCGCGGCGGTTCCGTAAGCTCGATCGGGTGCGGCAAGAGGATCGCGGCGATGCGCAACGGGCTGGCGGGGATCGACCATGTGATCGTCGCGGTGCGCGACCTCGAAGCCGCTGAGGCCGGGTGGACCCGGCTCGGGTTCGCGCTGACCCCACGCGGCCGCCATCTCGGCCAGGGCACGGCCAATTACTGCATCATGTTCGCGCACGACTATCTCGAACTGCTTGCCTTTATCGAACCGGACGAGCACGCCGAACGGCTCGCAGCCTTTCTCGCCCGTCGCGAGGGGCCGATGGCAGTCGCCTTTGCGCCGGCCGGGACGCTCGAGGACGCGGTGGCGGCGCTCGCCGCGCTCGGGCTGCACCCGGAGCCCCCGCGCCCGCTCGGCCGCGCCCTCGACCTGCCCGAAGGCACCGTGACGCCGCGCTTTGCGCTCTCCGGCCTGCCATCCGACGAGACCCCGGCGCTCAACAGCTTTCTCTGCCAGCATCTGACCCCGGAACTCATGCGGCGCCCGGCGTGGCTGCGCCACCCGAACGGCGCCCTGGGACTGCGCAGCCTCTATGTCGTCGCGGCCGACACGGCGCCGCTGTTGCCGGCCTACGACCGGTTGTTCGGGTTGCACGAAGTCACCACGACCGACGCGCTCGCCAGCGTGCGCGCCGGCCCGCACCGCATCCTGTTTTTGACACCCGACGATTTCGAAACGATGCACCCGGGGGTGGCGCTGCCCGATGATTTCCCGCTGCCCGGCATCGCCGCGCTCGAACTGGCGGTGGCGCGGCCTGCCGACACCGCCCGATACTTTGCCGAGTCGCAGGTGCGGTTCGCGGAGCTGCCCGACGGCCGCCTCGTCGTGCCGGCCGGCGAGGCCAACGGCACGGTGCTGCTGTTCGCCTGAGGCGCCTGCGATTTGTTGCCTCTTTCTTTTCGTCATGGCCGGACTTGTCCCGGCCATCCACGAGAGCCGGCACGCGCTTTACCGCCTCGCGTGGATGCCCGGCACGAGGCAGGGCATGACGGTGCGGGTGCTCGAAGCCGACTGGATCGCACCCTAGAACCGCTGCAACAGTCGGTCGATGTAATCCAGTTCGAGTTGCGGCCGCGAGCGTTGTCCGGCGCGGCGGCGCAATTCGTCGAGAATCTCGCGCGACTTTTGCAGGATGTTGCCGTCGGGGATTTTGACGTCGCCCTCGTCGAACAAGCCGCCGTTCGACATCGGCCGGCCGAACGGGTCGCGCCCGGTCGGGCTTGGATCGCCGCGCTCGGCGGTGCCCATCTGATTGCCGCCGGGCTGGCCCGGCCCCATCCGCTGCTGCATTTGCCGCGCGAAGTCGCGGGCGCCCTGCTGCAACTGGTCCAATGCCTCGGTCTGCGGGCCGATCGCCGCGCCCGGCTGACCCTGCCTGAGCGCGCCGGCTGCGTCCTTCATCGCCCGCTCGGCGCGGCCGAACGGGTTCGGGATGTCGCCCTGCCCTTCGCCCAGCCGCCGCATCATGTCGCCGAGGCTATGCCGCAAATCCTCCTGGTCGCCGGCGGCATCGCCCATCGCGTTGGGCTGCCCCGAGCCATCCTGATCGGCGCCCGGAAGCTGTCCGGCCTGGTCGCCGGGCGGCTGGCCGTCCGACTGCATGCCGCCGTCCGGGCGCCGCTGCTGCTGCGCCCGGAAGCTGCGGTCGAGCAGCTTCTGCTGGCGCTGCATCAATTGCTGCAAACCCCTCATCGTCTGCTGCGCCTGCGAGGCGCCGCGCGACATCTCGCCGGGCCGGGCGGCGCGCAGGTTCTCCAGCATGTTCTGCAATTGCGAGAGCAGCTGGCGCGCCTGCTCGCGGTCGCCGCTGCGCGCCAGCTCGCGGGCCTGATCGAGCATGTGCCGGAGGTCGCGCGGGGTGAGAACGCGCGACGGGTCGACCGGGTTCTGCATGCGCTCGCCCGGGTGGCGGCGCAGTTCCTGCGCCATCGCCTGCATGTAGCGGTCGAGCGCCTGCTGCAACTGCTGCATCAGCCGATCGATCTCCCGGTCCGGCGCGCCCTTCGCCAGCGCGTCCTGCAATTTCTGTTGGAGCCGGCGCAACTCGTTCTCGGCGACCGACATGCGGCCGTCCTCGATGCGCAATGCGGTCTGCCACATCAGCTGCTCGACCGCCGGGAGCGCGGCCTTGCTGTCCGTGCCGCGCAATTCATCCTGCGCCAGCCGCAGCGCCAGATAGACCACCGAATCATCGCCGTAAAGGGCCGGCCGCTTGTTGAGGTCGCCGAGGATTTCGGCGACCGGCTCCGCCGCGGTCGGGTCCTTCACCAGCTCCTTGCGCTGATCGACGATGGCGCGGGCCACCGGGTTATGAAACACCCGCTCCGGCAGCACCATGTGCACCGGCGCGCTCTCGCCGGTCTGGCCGAGCGCATCGGTCGCGACCAGCCGGATTTCGACCGGCAGCCCGGCCCAGGGGTGCGGCGTCAGATCGTGGTAGCTGGTCGCCTTGGCGTCCTTCAAATGCAGGCCGGGCAATGGCAGGTCGAGGGTGATCGTCTCTTTCGGGTCGCCGTCCGGGCGGCGGATCACCGCCTTCACTCCCTCGACCCCGTAATCGTCGCCGGCATGGTAGTCGAGGCGCAGCGCGGCACGGGCCGAACCGGAAGGCGGCCGGGCGAACGAGATCGTCGGCGGATGATCGGGCACCACCGTAATCGCCCAATTGCCGAGTTCGAAGCCGCCCTGACTGAGCCGCAGCGATTTGCCTTGGTTCAAAACCATCGAAAAGCGGAAATTCTGCTGATCGATCGGCTTGAATTTGGTTTCCTTGTCGTCGATCGCGAGGCGCGGCACGGCGCCCGCGCCGTGCACCTGGGCGAGCAAGGTGCTGCCCTTCGGCACCCGCAGAACCCCCTTGTCGCCGGCCCGCAGGAATTGCGGCGGCAGCCCGGTGTATTCCGGCGGGGTCAGCCAGGCATCGAAGGTCGTCGGCACCGCCGCCGCGCCGGCCGCGAAGGCCGGGGTCACGGCGTGCAGAAAGCGCGCGCCCCAGTCGCCGCGCGCGTCGATCACCCCGAGCAGCAGCAGGATCGCCAGGACCGAGCGCACCCCCCAGGGGTCATGCCGGGCAAGGCTCGCGGCCGGCCAGCCGATGCGCAGCCGGCGCACCGCGGCGCGGGTCCGCTGCTGGTGCGCCGCCCACAAGGCGGCGGCGCCGCCGTCGAGCGGCTGACTTGGCCGGTCGGCCAGCGCCAGCAAGGGGCGATGCGGCAGCCAGCTCGACCGCTCGATGCGCCGCCGTGCCGCCGCACCGTCCGGCCAAGGGCTTCGCGACACTGCCCGCCAGGCCCAACCGATCGCGAGCAGCAAAGCCAGCGCGAAGGCGGCCAGCACCGCGGTATGCGCATCGGCCGGCAAGGCCGGCAGCAGGTCGAACAGCGCCAGCACCGCGAAAACGGCGATGACGCACACCGCCGGCCACGCCGCCGGCCATAGCCGCTCCCAGACCAGCGCGGCGCGCGCCAGCCGCAAGCGCACCCGCAACCGCAATTCCGGCGCCGGGCGGTCGGTCATGCGGCATCTCCCATCGCCATTGCCCCGGCGGCGTCGGCCAGCCAATCGGGCACCGCCTCGAGCGCCAGCATCTCCTCATGGCTCGGGCGGCGGCGGATCACGGCGAACCGGCTGCCGGCGACCAGCACCTCGGGCACCAAGGGGCGGCTGTTGTAGGTCGAGCTCATCGCCGCCCCGTAGGCTCCCGCATTAGTCAGCGCAACCAGATCGCCGGCGGCGAGCGGCGGCAGGTCGCGCGCCGTCGCGAAGGTGTCGCCGGTCTCGCAGACCGGCCCGACGACATCGGCGGGCTGCCGCGCGATGCCCGGTATCGGCTGCCGCACCGGCACGATGTCGTGCCAGGAATCATAGAGCGCCGGCCGGATCAGATCGTTCATTCCCGCGTCGAGGATCACAAAGCGCCTCTCGGGTCCATCCTTGACGTAAACCACGCGGGCGACCAGCACTCCCGCCGGGCCGCACAACACGCGGCCGGGTTCGACCGCGAGGTCGAGGTCGAGGCCGGCGAACGCCTCGCGCACCAGCGCCGCATAGGCGGCCGGCGCCGGCGGCGTCTCGTCCCGGTAGCGGATGCCGAGACCGCCGCCAAGATCGAGACGGCCGACCGCCATCCCCGCCGCCCGCAACTCGCGCACCAAAGCGGCGACCCGCGCGAAGGCGGCGCGGAATGGCGCGAGGTCGGTCAATTGCGAGCCGATATGCACGGCGAAGCCAACCGGCGCGATGCCGGGCAATCGCGCCGCCAGCCCGTAAGCCTTGGGGGCGTCGTCAATGGCGATTCCGAACTTGTTCTCGCTCTTGCCGGTGGCGATCTTGGCGTGGGTCAGCGCATCGACATCCGGGTTGACGCGGAGTGCGACCGGCGCCGTCTGCCCGCGTGCCGCCGCCAGCTCGCCAAGCCGGCGCAACTCGGGGACCGACTCGACATTGATCTGCCGGATGCCGGCATCGAGCGCCGCCTGCAATTCGGCATCGGTCTTGCCGACCCCGGAAAAGACGATGCGCGTGGGCGGGATGCCGGCATCGAGGGCGCGCCGCAACTCGCCCTTCGAAACAACGTCGGCGCCGGCGCCAAGGCCGGCGAAGAGGCGCAGCACGGCGAGGTTCGGGTTGGCCTTGACGGCGTAGCAGATGAGCGGCGATGTCGGCGTAAAGGCATCTGCGAAATCGCGGTAGCGCGTGGCCAGTGCGGCGGCCGAGTAGAGGTAGAACGGCGTCCCGACCGCAGTGGCGATCCGCGCCACCGAGGCGGCCTCGGCAAACATGTCGCCGTCGCGATGGACGAAAAACTCATTCACTCGGATAGGCCCTGGGGTAGGTGTTCGGCACATTCGGCGGCGGCTGCGGCGCCCCCTTGCGCCCGCACCCGGCCAGCACCGCGGCCACCAGCAGCAGTAGCACGAGATGGCGCAGACCCGCCGCGCGCCACCCCCACCCTGCCCTCCCCCGCAAGCGGGGAAGGGTCAGGGTGGGGGCCTCTCGGAACGGCAATCTCCCTCTCCCCCACCGGGGGAGAGGGTCGGGGTGAGGGGGCGACAGGGGCGAGATCGGGGCCGCCCCCCTCACCCTGCCCACACCCTCCGGGGGGGGGAGAGGGGTCTTAAGG